>DNKR01000020.1 GCA_003497135.1 Candidatus Uhrbacteria bacterium
TAAATAATTAAAACGTCCTTGCCTTTGTCCAAAAAGTATTCTCCCATGGCACAACCGGCATATGGAGAAATAAATGAAAGAGCGGCTGGATCTGAAGCTCCCGCTACCACAATAATGGTGTGTTCCATCGCTCCGTTCTTTTCCAGCTCTGCCACGATTCTCGAAATCTTGGATTCCTTTTGTCCGATAGCAACATAGATACAGATCAGATCCTGTCCTTTCTGATTAATGATCGTGTCAATCGCTACTGCGGTTTTCCCGGTTTGCCTATCTCCGATAATAAGCTCTCTTTGGCCTCTTCCCACAGGAATAACGGCGTCAATCGCCTTGATTCCGGTTTGCACCGGAACACTTACTGATTTTCTGGTGATTACTCCGGGAGCGATTTTCTCTACCGGATAAAAAGTCTCTGAAACAATCTCTCCTTTTCCGTCAATCGCCTGCCCCAATGGATTCACTACTCTTCCAACCATCATTTCTCCTACCGGTACGGATAATATTTTTCCTGTTGATTTCACGCTATCACCCTCTTTGATGCCCGTATAATCTCCCAAAATCATAGCTCCGACAGATCCTTCCTCCAAGTTCAAAGCCACTCCATATATCCCACCGGGGAATTCCAACATTTCGCTAGCCATCGCCTCACTCAACCCGGATATCTTTGCCACTCCGTCTCCCACCTCGGTTACTGTGCCTACTTTCTCTGTTTGAGTAACAGTTTGAAAATTTTCAATTTGCTTTTTTAACTGCTCAATAATGTAATCCTTATTCATAAATTTTAAATTTATATTACAATTTTAATTATTCTCATCACCGACCTACCTTGCCAGCAACGTTCTTAAATTATTTATTTTCCTCATGATGCTGCCGTCCATTCTTTCATCACCGACGGTTATAACAATTCCACCCTTGATTTCCTTATCGACAACGTGCTGCAAAACCACTTCTTCAGCTGAATATTTTTTAGCGATATAATCTTCAATTTTTTTTAGCTCATCTGGTGAAAGTTCTTTAGCGCTCACTATGCCGGCCTCCACAATTCCATTTTCAGCGTTATAAAAACCAGAAAAAGACTCTATTATTTTACCAGCTAATTTCATCTGATTATTTTTTTGCAACAACTTCACAAAATTTGCCACCATCAAATCAACTTCCGCTTGCGGTTTTTCCTTAATCGCCTCATAAAGAGATTTTGCATATTGGGCGGCTGTGATCTTCATTGTATAAATCTTAATTTTATAATTAACTGATGGATTTTCTGATCAATTCCCCATCCTTTGTTTCGTCCAATTTTTCATTGATTATTTTCTCTGTCGCCATCACTACAAGGCCGGTCACTTCCGCTTTCACCTCGGCTAGAATTTTCACTTTTTCCTGTTCAATTTGCTTTTGAGCTGTCTCCAGAATCTTTTGCGACTGTTTCTTGGCTGAAACTACGATTTCTTGCGCCTGCAAAATTGCTGATTCTTCCGACTTTTTGATTATCTCCTGGGCTTGCTTTCTAGCTTCCACCAGAACAGCCTGCTCTTTTTCGGAAATTTCCTCCAACTTTTTTTGAGACTCCTGCGCATCTTTCAAGCCTTTTTCAATTTTTTTAGTTCTTGTTTCTAACATTTTCACTACCGGGCCATAGGCAAATTTATGCAAAACAAAAAGCAATATCAAGAAATTGATGATTTGTGCCACTAATAGCTTTCCGTTAATTCCTAAATTGTTTAATAATTCCATATTGTTAGTCTATATTAGAACCTTAAGATTATTTAATATTTTTAATTACATTCATCAGTTGACCGTTCCCGATTCGAACTAGCCTAGTGCGAATCGTTGACCGTAAACCGATAGTCAGATTAGATAAATTTGATGATCAATGACATAACCAAGGCATAGATTGCGATCGCTTCAGTAAAGGCAATGGCCAAGATCATATTAGCTTGGATTTTTGGAGTAGCTTCAGGATTTCTTCCGATTGATTCCATCGCCTTTGAAGCCAAAATTCCGATTCCGATTCCAGGCCCGATAGCTCCGAATCCGATAGCAATCGCTGCTGCCAAATTTTTAATTGATTCTGCTTCCATAATATTTATTCATTAGTTTTCCAGCCCACTTATTTATGGTCGCTGGAACTCTAACCTTAAAAAAATAATTAACCTAATTAGTGATCGTGCGCTACAGTCGCCATCTTAAGAAATACCAGAGTTAGCATGGCAAAAACCAAAGCTTGAACAAATCCGACGAAAACCTCCAAAAACAAAAATGGCAATGGCATGATGTAGGGAACCAAATTCAACATTACAATAAGCAAAACTTCTCCTGCGAAAACGTTGCCGAAAAGACGGAAGGAAAAAGAAACGATCTTAGCAATTTCACTGATAAGTTCCAATATACCGACAAAAGTTCCGATAAAATAGGGCTTGTGGAAAGGGTTGACCAAAAACTTCTTGCCATATCGCACGATTCCGATTGCGGAAATTCCCATAAAATGAACAAAAAACACCGCTACAAGAGAGAGAGCCAGTGTTGTGTTGAGATCTGCTGAAGCGCTGCGGATAAATGGGGCTAGAATCGTTTTTCCATGCACTTCTTCATAAACCCCCACTGTGCCCGCTCCTGGGAGGAGTCCCATCCAATTGGAAATAATAACAAAAAAGAAAATGGTCATTACGATCGGGAAAAATTTTCTGGTTTGATTCTTGTCTTGCGTCACACTATCGATCAAACTCATAAAGTATTCTATCACCGCTTCAAAAATATTTTGAAATCCGCGCGGCACCAGTTTCGTGTTCCTTCGAATAAAAAAAGAGATTCCAATAATAATGACACTAGTGACTAATGTCATTATGAAGGAATTTGTAAGGGGCAAATTTCCTATGTGATAGATTGTCTCCGGCACCAATGAGATTTCCATTATTTTTTGTTAATTATATCTGTTGTTTTTTTATAAACCATATAGGATGAAATGATAATTGCCAAACAAACACCCACCAATAATAAAAATGGTTCAGTGCCTAACTTTTTATCCAAGAATCTCCCGCCTAGCGCCAAAGCCACTAGAGGGATAGAGATCATATATCCCAATTCCCAGGCTAAAGTCATTGCAGAAAAAGCCGCTCTCCTGTCATCCGAATTCGAATTCTTCTTTTCACTATTTTTCTCTGAATCCTTTTCCATTATTTCGCTTTTAATATACCGAAATTACATAACCGATATCGCTATTAATTGTCTCTCAAAAAGTAAAAAAAGTCAACTATGACATTTTTTTTACTATAAGTTAAAAAAGGTTTTTGCATTTTTTGAGCTGATTTCATCCACTTTTATTGCCGAAATTTCTTTTATTTCAGCGATCTTTTCGCAAACATAACTCACAAAAACAGGCTCGTTTCTTTTTCCGCGATGCGGCACTGGAGCGAGATATGGACAATCCGTTTCCAGCATAATTTTATCTATGGGAATGATCTTTATAACATCTAAAATCTCTGCGCTAGGCTTAGCATAGGTGATGTTGCCATTAAAAGAAAAGAGTATATTTTTACGATCAATAATTTTATTGATAAAATCTAATCGACCGCCAAAACTGTGAAAAACAAAATTAAGTTCAGCAAAGTTTTTAATAATTTCCAAAACTTCCTCATACACTTCACCTTTTTCTCGATATTTTTCTCCAGCCTCCGCCCGCTCTCCCCGACAATGGATAATTACCGGTTTTTTTAATTTTCTCGCCAACTCTAATTGGAAGACAAAGCCTTCTTTCTGAAATTCTTTTTGTTTGTCGCTGACTTGATTGCCATCATGCGAATAATATTCCAATCCAATTTCTCCAATTGCAACTACTTTTTCCTGGCTCGCCAATTCTGTCAATTTTTTCTTGTGTTCTTCGCTCCAAGCGCCGTGTTTCATGAAATATTCCGGATGGCATCCGACAACGGAAAAAATATCATCATAATTTTTAGCCAAATCTACCGCACGCGCACTGCTTCCAAGTCCTGCGCCAATCGTAATAATCTTTTCCACGCCTCCTTCAAAAGCCCGACGGATCACATCGCCGCGGTCTAGATCGAATTGCTTATCGTCAATATGGGCATGCGTATCAATCATAATCTTCTTTCTTTCCTTTTAATTCTTCTTTTTTTAGCATATAATATCCTACCGCTGAACCGACAGATATTATGAATATGATTGCAACAGACACATACTGCGAAGTCATATCAATAGCCACTTCCTTATTGGTGAAAAGCAGCTTGCTTTTTTTAGGAGCTACTTTTAAACTGCTGTCTTCAAAATTAAATTCAACTGTTCTGTTTTCATTATCCTTATTGAGAGAAGCCATGTATTCAGGGCTTTCTCCTCTCGGTCCGGCAATAAAAAATTCATCCTCCCCGCTAAATTCACCATCCGAAGAACGATTGCTATCAAAGTCACTTTGAAAATCAAATAATGATTTCTTGGTTTCATTAAAAGCACCGGCAGAACCATCCAATACTGAATTTATCGTGTCTCCGATTTTATCGAAAATATCGTCTGGAACCACTATTCCCGCATTATCATCCCCGTCATCATCATCTTCATCATCATGATTATTATTTGATGGTTTCCCAGCACCGAGGATGGGCTTTTCCAAAACAGGCTTCTCATTCTTGCTTGAAAAAAATGTAGTAGTGCCATAGTTAGGATTACTGGCAGCCAAAGAAAAATTTTCCGTCTCTACAAAAAATAGACTGGCAATAGTTATGGCTGTTACTAAGCTATATGTTTTTTTATTTTTTCCCATTTATTCGAGAATTAATTTTGTTTTTTCTACTTTGTCATTTCAAATTAACAGCAATGCGCCCAAAAAGAATATCTGTTTTTTTTGTTTCTAGAGAAACCATGATCTTTTCAGCAGTTTCCGGCATGAACGGCATAAGGTTCTCTGCAATTTTCTGCAGTCTTGCTGTCAAATCATTCATAACCTCTTCAAACTTCATCTTATCGTTTTTTACTAATTCCCACGGTTTGCTTTCATCAATTATCTTATTGGACTCGCTAACCAATCCCCAAATATATTTCAAAGCTTTGGATAATTCCATCCTGTCAACCATGCCAGAAATTTCATCTTTTTGAAAAAATTCTTGAGAAACGAATTTTCCGGATTTTTCACTAAGCTTTACTACGCGAGAAACCAAATTCCCCAGGCCATTAGCCAGATCAGCGTTATATTTTTCAATCATTCGCGCCCAAGTAAAATCCATGTCTTCTCCGAAATTATCTCCCAGAGCCAAAAGCAAATAACGAGCTGCATCTACGCCGAATTTCTCCACTATTTCAGCAGGGCTCACTACATTACCCAAGCTTTTGCTCATTTTTTCGCCGTTGATAGTAAAAAATCCGTGAGCAAAAACCCGTTTTGGAAGCGCCAAACCGGCGCTCATCAGCATCGCGGGCCAAAGCGCGCAATGGAATTTAATAATATCCTTTCCAACAACATGCACATCAGCAGGCCAATATTTTTTGAACATTTCATCGTCCCAACCATAACCGATTCCGGACAAATAATTTATAAGCGCGTCAAACCAAACATAAATCTTTTGACTTTGATCAACCGGAACAGGAATTCCAGCAACAGCGGATTCTCTTGAAATGCTTATATCAGTCATAAACTTTTCTATATAACTGATTATTTCATTTCTCCTTGACTTTGGCTGAATAAAATCTTTTGACTCTTTAATAAAAGACAAAAGCGGCTCTCTATATTTTGATAAGCTGAAAAAGAAATTTTGTTCTTTAATGCTTTTTGGTTTTGTTTTGTGAATCGGACACTCGCCGCCCACAAGATCTCCGCGACCTACAAATGCCTCGCAGCCTTCGCAATAAAGTCCCTCGTATTCACCCTTATAAATATCTCCGCGCTCATAAACAGCATTGAAAAATTTTTCAACCGCTTTTTTGTGCCTTTCTTCTGTTGTGCGAATGAAATAATTATTAGTAAAACCTAGCGAATCAAAAGTTTCTTGCCAAACAGCGCTCATTTGATTCAGATACATTTGAAGTTCAACTCCCTCTTTTTCCGCTGCTTGGACGTTTTTTTGGCTGTTTTCGTCAGTTCCGGTTAAAAAGAAAACATCTTTTCCAAGCAATCTGTTGTATCTCGCAAGAACATCGCAAGCTATTGTTGTATAAGCATGGCCGATATGCGGCTTTGCGTTTACATAATATATTGGAGTTGTGATGTAAAATTTTGGCTTGTCATTATTCTTCATATTTTTTTGGCGCAATTACTATAACAAACTCTCCTTTAATTATACCACTTTTTAGCGATTCGGAAACTTCGCACGCATTGCCTCTATATAATGTTTCGTGCATTTTTGTAAGCTCGCGCGCGACCATTAAACGCCTGTTTCCAAGAACTTTGCACAACGAATCCATTGTCTTTACTATTCTGTGAGTTGATTCATAAAATACAACAGTTTCATCAATTTGCGCAAGATTTTTGAAAAATGTTTCTCTGCCTTTTTTGTGCGGGATGAATCCCAAAAATCTGTATCTATCTGCCTGAAAACCGCAAACAGAAAGCGCTGCTGTAACAGCAGAAGGTCCGGGAATCGGTTCAATGGTAATATCTGAACCAAAATATTTGAGCGCTTCTTGAACAAGTATTCCGCCCGGGTCGGAGATGCCGGGCGTGCCAGCATCTGAAACAAAAGCAATATTCTTTGCTGTTTTTGTTGCCTTTTCAAACAAACGCTTAAGCGCAAACGGCGTTGTGTGCTGATGAACACTTTCTAGATTCTTTTTTATTCCATACGCGCTTAAAAGTTTTTGCGCGACTCGCGTGTCTTCGCAAAAAATAATATCAGCGCTTTGAAGCGTTTCTATCGCGCGACGGCTCACATCGCCTAAATTGCCGATTGGTGTTGCGACTATGCTTAGTTTCATATCAGCCCCGTCATCTCGAACCATAATCAGGGTTGGTAGGGACGCACAGCTGTGCGTCCCTACCCTGTGCGGTTCGAGATGACGGAAATAATTATAGATTCGTTGTCAAAAAATTCTCTCTGTAATTAGATTATCAATCGCGTCTTCTATTAGTTTACCATACTCTGCCCTTGCCTCTTCTGCTCTTGCTGATTTTACACTGGTTTTTGTTGCTGGATTTCTTGGCATAAACAAAGAACAACAATCTTCATGCGGCTCTATGGAAACATCATAAGTACCTATTGTTTTTGCATCTTCAATAATTTCGCTCTTATTATTGCCGATTAAAGGACGCAAAATTGTTATACTGCATACATCGCTGATCGTCTGAATATTTTCCAATGTCTGCGACGCAACTTGACCCAAACTATCGCCTGTAATAAGAGCAAGCGCACCAATTTTATTCGCAATCCGTTCCGCGATTTTTAGCATGGCGCGCCTGTATAGCACCACACGCAAGTCAGATCTGGCCTCTTTTACAATTGCTTTTTGAATTTCTGCAAAAGGCACCAGATATAAACAAGCTTTTGGCTCCCATTTCTGAAGAATTTTAGCAAGCTCTTTTACTTTTTCAACAGAAGCTCTGCTTGTATATGGAACGCTGTGAAAATGAACAAAATCAACTTGGCAACCGCGCTTCATCATGTGCCATGAAGCTACTGGCGAATCAATTCCGCCGGACAAAAGCGCAAGCGCTTTTCCGCTTGACCCGACCGGCAGTCCGCCGAACCCAATTTTTTTATTTCTGTACACAAAAGTTGTTCCATCAACTATTTCAACCCTGATTAACAGATCAGGATTGTGCACATCAACAATCCTGTCCGGAAATGCATCCAAGATCTCTGACCCAAGTTCCGCGTTAAGCTTGTCAGAAGAAATTGGAAAATTCTTATCGGTTCTTTTTGCCTGAATTTTGAAACTTTTCCAGGAATCGTCTTCTTTTGCGATTGAAACGCACGCAACAACAATATCTTCGTATTTCATCTCTGTTTTTAACACAGGCGAAACATTTTCTATGCCAAAAACTTTAGAAACAGCGCTAATCATTTTTTCTATATCGCCTTGGTTTGCAATAGAAACAATATAACGGCCGTAAAGCTTTTTAATTTCAGCGCCGGAAAATTCTGATATGGCCTTTTTGATATTGTTTATAAGAACCTGTTCAAACATGCCCCTGTTGCGGCCTTTTAAGCTTATTTCCCCGTGATGAATCAATAAATGCGTGTACATTATTCGTTTTCAAGCAGATTCAGAAGCATACGAACGCCAAATCCCGTGCCGCCAATAGGAGTGTACGAACTGTACGCACGCTCTGCGTACGCAGGGCCGGCAATATCAATATGCGCCCAAGGAGTGTTACCAACGAATTCTTTTAAAAACAATCCTGCGGAAACAGATCCTGCCCATGGCGAAGTATCGTTTTTCATGTCAGCGAATTTGCTTTTGAGTTCATGCTTATATCCGTCAAACAAAGGCAGTTCCCAGATTAATTCACCGCTTGCATCTGACGCTTTTTTGATTTTTTCCGAAACGCGTTTATCGTTGCTCATAAGCCCTGCGATTTCTTCCCCAAGCGCAACAACGCAAGCGCCTGTTAGAGTTGCCAGATCAATCATCATGCTTGGTTTTAATTTTGAACCGTAAAAAAGCGAATCAGCAAGAGTAACTCGACCCTCTGCGTCTGTATGCAAAATTTCTATTGTTTTACCGCTCATGGAAGAAACAACATCGCCTGGTCTAATCGCGTTTCCGCCCGGCATATTTTCACACGCTGCGATTATTCCATGGACTTCCGCTTTTACATTCAATTGTGAAATTACAGAAAATACTCCAAGCACTGCGGCCGCGCCTGCCATATCCATTTTCATTGTGTACATATTTTTAGCGTCTTTGAGCGAAAGCCCGCCAGAGTCAAATGTAAGGCCCTTTCCAACCAAAACAATTTTTTTACCACTTGATTTTGCTGGTTTATAAACAAGATGCAAGAATTTTGGTTCAGCATGCGATCCTTGCGCTATCGCAAGAAAAGCACGCATTCCCTTTTTCTTGATTTCATCGCGGTTTAATACTGTAACTTTTACGCGCTTGTCTTTTTTTGCAATATCAAGCGCAGAGTTTGCAAGATCAACGGGGCGCATGTGTTGTGCCGGCGTGTTTACAAGATCGCGAGCGAGAATCGCGGCTTTGGCTCGCAATTGTCCAGACGCAATTCCCTTTTCGTTTCCATTAGCGAATACAACCGATTCCAAAGCTGACTTTTTTGGTTTTGATTTGTAAGAATTGTATTGATACGAAGCAAGTTCAACAGCTTCCGCGATTGCCTGCGATACATCAGATGAAACAGACGGAACATCAACGCATACTGATTTAATTTTCATTCCCGAAAGTTTTTGAAAAGCGGATCCTGTTGCCGATCGATATGCTTCTAATTTTTTATTTGCGTCTTTTGCAAAGGTCTTTTCATCTCCAAGTCCTGAAACAACAAAAAGCTTTGCATTATTTGAATCGCCTTGAATCAAAAGCACTTGCCCCGGCTTGCCTGTAAAATCAACAACCAGCGAGTGCTTGCCTACGCGTCCTTGAAGCAACTTATCAGCTTGCAAAACCGATTTTGAAGAATTTAGCCTGCCTTCTTGTATAAACAGAACGACTGCGTCTGTTTTTTGCTCAAAAACCGATCCTTTTATGTTTTTAATGTCCATAATATGTTTTTATAAATTTGCAGTGATTTTAGCGCAATAATGTTAAAAAGTAAATACTTGCACTTAATTAAAAAATTCAACCGTTCGCTATCTGCGCGAACGGTTCGTGTGGCGTATGTCGTTTAGATCAATGATGCTTTGGGCCCAGAGAACGCCCTGCACAAAGCCAAGCATGCGATACGCCTTGCCAAGATAGCCGGCATCTACACACACGAGTATTTCGTCAACAACATGCCTGCAATGTTGAAGAGCTTCAACGCCATTTCCAGATAGAGTTCTGTCGTTTGGATACTCTTTTGCTGTAATCCGCATGTCATCAAGAAGGGTCTTGTATCCCAGTGCGATGATTCTGATTTTGCTCGGACGCATCTGAACCGCCTTTCTTAAAAAGATATTACCACATCTATAAATATATAAACATGTTTCACTCAACAGAATATTTCTGATATAATCATTTGGTATGTTAAGCAAGTCACAGGAAAAACTAATCAGATCTCTATTAACTAGAAAGGGCCGCGAGGAATCAGGGCTTTGTCTTGTTGAAGGAAAAAAGCCAATACAAATGGCTGGAAATTCAGTAATTTTCAGTTTTACAAAAAAAGACACTAAAAACTTTGACAAACTGGTTACAACAGAAACCCCGCAAGAAATAGCAGCTGTAGCAAAGGCGCCGGTAATAATCAAAGAAAAAGTTCTTACAAAACAAAATATTATTGTTTTGGACGGAGTCCAGGATCCTGCTAATGTCGGAGCAATAATGCGCCTGTGCCTTGGCTTTAATGCGTCGCTTATACTAATAGAAAGCGCTGAACCGACAAATCCAAAAGTTATCAGAGGTTCTGCTGGCGCTATTTTTCAAACACCGTACATGTTTTTACCAAGAGCAAGAGCAAATTCTTTTATTAATGATTTAAACAGGCCTATATTCAGACTTGAATCCAAAAATAAAAAGGACGAGATTAACATCTCATCTCAAACCGCAAAAAATTTACCTGAAAGTTTGATTTTAATTGTTGGTTCGGAAGGTTCTGGAATAAAACTTGATATAAAAGGCCGGTCTGTTGCAATAAAACACAACACAAGACTTGAATCATTAAATGTCAGCCACGCTGTTGCGATTTTTTTAGCGTTCCGCTATTTAGAATAGACCCAAATTGAATCTTCAATTTTATGCTCGCCAAGGCGGGTTCTTTTTAAATTAAGCAAAATAGCGCATGATCCAACGCGTATTCCAAGTTCGTGCGCTATTGCGCGGATGTATGTTCCGGCGCTCACGACCATTTTTACATCAACAGCAATAAAATTTTGATCGGCTCCATCAAGATACTTCTTCCATGAATCAATTATCTCTTTTTGACGGAAATCTCCGCGCACAGCGTCTGCTCGTTTTACGACTTTATCAAGCAAATCTGTTGCACCGACTTTTCTGAATTCTTTAATTTCAATATTTTTGACTTCCATTTCACCTTTTGGAACGCGGACTTTATCAATCATTCCCCTTCTTGCCCAATGCAAAAGCGGTTTGCCGCCAACTTGAACTGATGAATAATCAGGATAAGCAAGAACATTCATGCCAAGCATATTGTTTATTTCTTTTTTTACTCTTTCTTCGTCCAATTCTTTTAACGAATGCTCATTCAAAACACCAAGCGTATCGTAAGTATCAGTTCCAAGGCCGAACAAAATCGTTGCTTCGTATTCTTTTTCTTCATTAAGATACCCCATAATATTCTCTCCAGGGACAATCAAAAGCACGCCCTCGGCCATTGGATCAAGCCGGCCTGCGTACGCAAGCTTGGTTTCTTTATATTCAGGATGCGTATCTTTGAATCGCAAAACAGTTTCCAGCGGGGTTTTGCAAAGCGGTTTGTACAGATTAATGTATTCCATATTGCATGGAGCTTAGCACAAAACCTGAAATTGTCCAACGGTTGACTGTGGTTCGACAATTTGATATTATTTTTCTGTTCATAAATCATTCCGGGGTAGCTCCCCCCGCCGTTGGCGGGGCAGTG
>DNKR01000019.1:0-8490 GCA_003497135.1 Candidatus Uhrbacteria bacterium
CAACGGAAATGGTTTGGTCGGCCACAATGAATCACATAATCAATTTCAACAATTTATCAATTTGTGCTAAAATGTTTGCATAATTTTCAAACAAACTTATGCGCATTGCAATTAATGGTTTTGGCAGAATTGGCCGAACTACTCTTAAAGCAGGGTGGGGAAAGCCGGGCTTTAATGTTGTCGCGGTTAATGACTTGACCGACGCTCCAATGCTTGCTCATTTATTAAAATATGACACGGCTTATGGCCGATGGGATGTTCCTGTCAAAGCAGGCAAGGATTTTTTGCTCATTGGCGGGAAAAAGGTTCTGGTTTTCGCTGAAAAAGAGCCAGCCAATCTGCCTTGGAAAAAGCTTGGTGTTGATGTTGTAATAGAAAGCACCGGCCGTTTTGTTACAAAAGAATTAGCTTCCGGACATATAAAAGCCGGCGCAAAAGGCGTTGTTATTTCAGCTCCGGCAGAAGGGCCGGGAGTGCCGACATATTTGATCGGCGTAAACGCGGACAAGCTCGCTCGCGAAAAATCGCGAATCATAAACAATGCGTCGTGCACTACAAACTGCATTGCACCGGTTGCAAAAATTGTCAGTGAAAAGCTTGGTGTAAAAAAAGCAATGATGTCAACGATCCACGCCTACACTGCGGATCAAAATTTGCAGGACGGTCCGCACAAAGACCTGCGTCGCGCACGAGCGGCTGGCGCGAACATTGTTCCAACCACAACCGGTGCGGCGATTTCCACAACCGAACTTATACATTCGCTCAAAAATAAATTTGACGGTTTGGCTTATCGCGTGCCAGTGCTTAGCGGATCAATTGCTGATTTCACTTTTGTACTAAAGCGCAAGACAACAGCAAAACAAGTGAATAATATTTTTAAGAAAATTGCAAAGAGCGCGCAATATCGCGGAGTGGTTGAGGTAACAGAAGAACCGATTGTTTCGAGCGACATTATCGGCACAACAGCTTCGTGCATTGTTGATTTGTCTTTAACTCGCGTTGTTGACGGCGATCTTTTGAAAATCGTTGCTTGGTACGATAACGAATGGGCATACTCGCATCGGCTGGCTGATATTGTTTTGCAATACGGCAAAGCGATTTCCAAAAAATAATTTATGAATTTTCGCAAAGCAGGCGCAATAATATTAGCGGTTCTGTTTTTTCATGCTTTAGGGCTGATCGCCGGCTTGTATTCGTTTTGGGATTGGTACGATGTTCCAATGCATTTTGGCGGAGGGCTTGCCATGGGCGCCTTAGGCATTGCGCTTTGGCAGGAAGGAATAGATGGGATTAGATTCAAAGGGCGGCTTGCACGACACCTTGAATGGTGGCTTGTTCCTGTTTTTGTTTTGGGATTCGTTTCCAGTATTTCAATCGGCTGGGAGTTTCATGAGTTCTTACTTGATCAGGTTTCCTTGGGCGTGCGCCAGCCATCGGTCGCAGATACAATGGCTGATTTTTTCTTTGATGGCGCTGGCGGAATAGCAGCGCTTTTTATATGGAGCAAAAAAACATAGTTATACTAGGGGGCGGATTCGCGGGAATTCGCACAGCGCTTGATCTTGGGTCTTTGTGCCATAAGCGCGGAATGAATTGCGATATTGCCGTTGTTGACAAAATGCGCGAGCATTTGTTTACGCCGTTGCTTTACGAAATCGCAACAGGCCTGCTTGAAGAGCGCGGGCACAGCGCAGACAGCGCGCTACAAAAGGGCGCTTGCTTGAGTTTTGACGAATGTCTTGTAAAAGCAAAAAAAGCAGGAGTAAGATTCGTGCACGCTGAAGTTACCGGCGTGGACGCGAGCTCGCGTATTGTTAAATGCGCATCAGGCGATTCTATGCCGTTTGATCATCTTGTTATCGCGCTTGGTTCTGAAGTTAATGACTATGGCATAGCCGGGATTGCAAAAAACGCAGTAATGATGAAATCGCTTGCAGGCGCAGAATACATCCGGCGCAGAATCAGCGAGTTTGTTACTGGTTCGGATAGAGAATTTAATATTATTATCGGGGGCGCTGGCGCAACAGGAGTTGAAACATCAGCAGAGCTTGCGAATTTTTTTCAAAGCCGTGTTTATAAAACAAAACCCGCATTAGCCGCGCCGCACATAACTCTTGTTGAGGCGCAAGATGATATTTTGAGTTCTTTTAAGCCAAGCTTGCGCAAAATCGCGCGCGAAAGATTGCATCAGCTTGGTATTGAAATTCTTGTGAACACGAATATTGTTGAAGCGCGCGAAGGATCGGTTGTAATAAAAAGTGTTGGCGCACTTTTGAACAAACAAATTGATCTTTTGATCTGGGCCGGAGGAATCAAGGCGCCTGATTTTTTGAAAAACTTTGGCGTTGCATTAACTGAAAAGGGATTTATTGATGTTGATGAAAACCTGCGAGTAATCGGCTCTGAAAATATTTGGGCGCTTGGAGATTGTGCGAGCGTGCGCAACAGGCCAGCCCCTGCTTTGGCGCAGGCGGCAGTCAGCCAAGCCGGCGCGGTTGCAAAAAATATTGCCAGCGCACTTGCGGGCGAAAAACCCAGCGCGTTTGCGCCAAAAAGAAAAAAATGGAATGTTGTTATTCCTCTTGGCGGAAAATTTGCAGTTGCTGATGTTAATGGTTTTGTTTTTTCCGGCATTTTAGCTTACGCACTTAGCAAGTTTATTGGTTTTTGGTATATTATTCGCATATTGCCTTTTTTTGGCGCTGTTTCTGTTTGGCTTCGCGGCGCGATAGTTTACGCAAAAAACGATTAGAATATGAGACAAATACGAGACATAAGATTTGCAAAAGATTTGCGCGGTAAAAAAGTTCTTCTGCGCCTTGATCTTAACAGACCGACAGAGATTCTGACGATTCTTGGTAAAATAGGAAGAATTTCAAAGTCGTGCGAGGATATTCGGTTTTTGCTCAAACAAGGCGCGAGCGTAATTATTATTTCTCATTGGGGAGATCCGCAAGGGTTTGATAAACGCTTGAGCATGGAATCAATATGCAAAAGAATGAGTCGGGTTTTGCGAAGAAAAATAAAATTTGTTCCTGACACAGTAGGAGAAGGAGCTCGAGCTGCTGTTGGAGGCATGAAGCCTGGCGAAGTTATAATGCTGGAAAATCTCCGTTTTAATCCAGGGGAAAAAACGAATGATAAGGAATTCGCAAGCCGGCTTGCATCGCTCGCTGACATATATGTAAATTCCGCGTTTGGCGTAAGCCACCGCAAGCACGCGTCTTTAAACGCGATTACAAAATTTATTCCGTCGTACGCTGGAATTCTTTTGCAAAAAGAAGTGAATAATCTTGCGTATGTTATGCATCAGCCGAACAGGCCGTTTACGCTTGTTCTTGGAGGATCAAAAATCAGCACGAAAATCGGAATGGTAAAGCATTTGATAGACGATGTTGACCATCTGTTAATCGGCGGCGCGCTTGCAAATACAATTCTCGCGGCAAAAGGCGTTAAGATCGGCAAGTCGCTGTGCGATACTGGCGAGTTCAAAGAAGCAAAAAAAATAATTCAGCTTGCTGGAGATAAATTATTGCTTCCTGTTGACGCTGTTGTTTCAAACAAGAGGCATAAGAGGGGCGAAGTCAAAGACATAACATCATTGCTTGCCGGAGATGCTATAATGGACATAGGACCGCTAACAACAGACCAATTTAAAATAATCATAGGCGATTCACAGACGATTGTATGGAACGGACCGCTCGGGGTAGCTGAAAAGCCAGCGTTTGAAAATGGCAGTTTGAAAATCGCGCACGCAATAGCGGCCGCTCGCTATCAAGCCGCGTACAGTATTGTAGGAGGCGGCAACACAATGCCTATTATTAAAAAATCAAAAATGGAAGATCATTTTAGCTGGGTGTCAACAGGAGGAGGAGCCATGCTTGCGTTTTTGGCTGGCGAGCCAATGCCGGGAATAGAGCCGCTGATTGAATAATTATTTTTTGTCTGTCATTTCGAACCCCCACCACTGAATCTTGGGGTGAGAAATCTCACTGCGTGTTGTTCTTGATTGAATAAGAGAAAAACTCGGCAGTGGGATTTCTCACCCCCATAACTGAAAAGGGGGTTCGAAATGACAGAAGATCATTCACTCTTAACTCATAACACATATGCCTCACACAATAAAACAAATCCATGCAGACGAAATTCTTGATTCGCGCGGGAATCCGACACTGCGAGTCCGTGTTGTTTTGAAAAACGGAATTATCGGTGTTGCTTCTGTTCCATCGGGTGCCTCAACAGGCGCGCACGAAGCGCTTGAGTTGCGCGACAATGATAAGCGCAGATACGGCGGACGCGGAGTTTTGAAAGCGCGAAACATCGTGCAAGGGCCGATTGCAAAAGCGCTTTGCAAAATGAGCGTGCACAAACAGCGCGAAATTGACGATATTATGGTTTTGTTGGACGGAACGGATAATAAGCGCAAGTTTGGCGCGAATGCTATTTTGGGAGTGTCGCTCGCATGCGCTCGAGCAGGCGCGCTTTGCAAAAAACAGCCGTTGTACGAATATATAAGAAAAATTTATAAATTGCAGTTAAAAGAATATTTGCTTCCTCGCCAGATGATGAATGTGTTAAACGGCGGAGCGCATGCAAATTTTGCGACTGATGTTCAAGAATTCATGATCGTGCCCCAGCAGAGCAGTGTGCGCGAAAGAGTCAGGTGCGGGTCAGAAGTGTTTCACGCGTTAGGGAAGCTGGTTGCAAAGCGCGGTGTCTTGCCTCTGGTCGGGGACGAGGGCGGGTTTGCGTTGAAATTTTCAAAAAACGAACAAGCGCTTGCATTGCTCGTCTCTGCTGTAAAATCAGCTGGCTATAAACTTGGCAAAGATGTTAAGTTTGCGCTTGATGTTGCGGCAAGCGAGCTTTATGACAAGCGCACCGGCGCATATAAGTTCCGTTCGGAAAAGAAAACAGCAAGCGCAAAAAACATGATTGATATGTTTGCATCATGGATTAAAAAGTATCCGATTATCAGCATTGAAGATCCGCTAGACCAAGACGCGTTTGGCGATTGGCGAGAATGCACAAAAAAACTCGGCTCGCGAGCAATGATTGTCGGAGACGATCTGTTTGTAACTCAAGTCGCAAGAATAAAACGCGGAATTGATGAGCGCGTCGCGAATGCTGTTTTAATAAAACCGAACCAAGTCGGAACATTATCTGAAACAATTGACGCGATATTGCTTGCGCGCGCGAACGGGTACAAGATAATTGTTAGTCACAGATCAGGCGAAACAGCGGACACTACTATTGCCGATCTCGCGGTTGCTGTTAATGCCGACTATATTAAAACCGGATCGCTTTCTCGTTTGGAGCGGGTTGAAAAGTATAACAGATTGATGGAAATTGAAGATGGGTTGAAAAAGCGCGGTTAATCGTATAAAATGAATGCGGTATGAGAAAACCTGCTGTGCTTTTAATTCTTGATGGCTGGGGTGTTGCGCCTGATAACAAAGGCAATGCCATTACACAGGCGCAAACGCCTGTAATTTCAGATTTGATAAAAAAATATCCTGTCATGACTCTTCGCGCGTCAGGTGAATCAGTCGGCTTGTCTTGGGGTGAGATGGGAAATTCAGAAGTCGGGCATATTGCAATAGGGTCAGGCCGCGTGCACTATCAAACTTTGCCGCGTATAAATAAAGATATTGAATCAGGCGTGTTTTTTTCCAACCCTGCTTTTATAAAAGCAGGGCAGGCGGTTAAAAAAAATAAATCAAAATTGCATTTGATTGGAATGGTTTCGCCGGGCCGCGTGCATTCAACGGACAGCCACTGCAAAGCGCTTTTGGAATTCGCAAAAAAGCAAAAAATCAAAGATGTGTTCGTGCACGCGATTTTGGACGGGCGCGACACGGTCTATAACAGTTCCGCTGATTTTATATCAGAATTGCAAAAGAACATAAAAGAAATCGGCGTTGGCGCAATCGCATCGCTTTTGGGCCGCTACTACGCAATGGATCGAGACAGCAGATGGGACAGGATTCAAAAAGCGTATTTGGCGATTGCAAAAGGCGAGAGCGAATACATGGAAGAGGATCCGCTTGAAGCGATAAAAAAGTCCTATGAGCGCGGCGTGTACGACGAGGAGTTTGAACCCACGGTGATTACGCATGGCGGAAAACCGATTGTAACAATTGAACCCGGCGACGCGGTAATATTTTTTAATTTCCGGCCTGACAGAGCGCGCCAGCTTACAGAGGCGTTTGTTTTGCCGAGCTTTGCAAAATTCGAGCGCGAGTATATAGAAAATTTAACATTTGTAACAATGATTGAATACGAAGCCAACCTGCCTGTTGATGTCGCTTTTCCTCCGGAGCCGATTGAAAAATGCCTTTCGGAGGTTTTGTCAGAGGCGGGGATTAAGCAAATGCATATTGCTGAAACGGAAAAGTACGCGCATGTTACATTTTTTATAAACGGAACAAAAGAACAGCCGTTCAAAGGCGAGGAACGCATTATTGTGCCATCTCCAAAAGTCGCGTCGTACGACAAGGAGCCGGAAATGTCCGCGCGCGAAGTTGCGGACAGGGCTGTAAAAGAAATAAAAGAAGGCGGACATGATTTTTATGTTGTGAATTTTGCAAACTGCGACATGGTCGGGCATACCGGCGATCTTGGTGCGACGAAAAAGGCGGTAGCTGTTGTTGACGAGTGTGTTGGCAGGGTTGTGCAAGCGACGCTTGAAAAAGGCGGAAATGTTTTTTTAACAGCCGACCATGGCAATGCTGAAAATGAAATAAATTTGCAAACAGGCGAAAAAGACAAAGAGCACACGACCAATCCTGTTCCGTTTATAATAATAGGCGAGGATTTTGAAGGCCGAGCTTCTGCTGCCGGCGAAGTGCCCGGCGGCGATTTGTCGCTTATGCCGCAGGTTGGCACGCTCGCTGATGTTGCGCCTACGATTTTGAGCGTTTTAGGAATTGAAAAGCCGATAGAAATGACAGGGCAGTCCTTATTATGAAAAACGGTTTTGTAAAATTTTTTGCAGTGTGGCTTGTGATTATCCAAGCAACTGTTGCGGCTGTTTTTGCAGTGTTTTTTTCTCAAGAACAAAATGCTGTTGCAAACATTGGCGCAGGAGTGATGCTGGCCATGATTATTACAGTCACGCTTCAGCTTTCCATAATGCGTCCGCGTCCGTACAGAGCAAATCATACTGATTCGCGCATAGGCAGGGCAATGGGATTTTCGTTTCCATCAGGGCATGCGACATTGTCTTTTGCTATCGCAACATCGGTTTTTTTGCAGAATCCGTATTGGGGCGCCTCGCTTGCTGTTTTGGCGCTTGCCATAAGCTTGGCAAGAGTAAAAGCGCAGGTGCATTATGTGTCTGATATTGTTGGCGGCTTAATTATTGGAATCGCAGTTCCTATTTTATTGTCAATTTATGCGTAAAGCGATTTTTTTCTTAATAATTTTTGCAATTGCAGCATACTCGCTCTACGCTTTGTTTTTGATGTATTTGATCCAGCCGAAAATTGATTCTGCATCACAGATATTTACTGTTGAACAAGGCGATGTTGCGAATGAAATCGCTTTGCGTCTTGCAGAACAAGGTATAATAAAAAATAAATTTATTTTTAATGCTTTTGTTTTAATTTCAAAAAAGCAGAATAAATTGCAAGCAGGCGCATTTGAATTGATTCCTGGCATGAGCTACGGCAAGATTTTATACACTCTTGCCAATCCAATATCAAACGAAAAAACAATAACTATTCTTGAGGGCTGGACAGTGCGCGAGATTGGCGAGTATCTTGAAAAACAAGGGCTCGTTGATGCAAAAGAATGGAACGCGTTAGCAGATGGATCTGAAGGCTATCTTTTTCCTGACACTTATCGCGTTTTTGCTGATTCAACTGCGCAAGATATAGAAAATAAGCTATTGGCCGGATTTGATGCGCGCGTTGATGAGAGCTTGCGCGCAAAAATTTTATCGCAAGGCAAAACGCTTGAGGATATTGTTATTCTCGCTTCAATTATTGAGCGCGAAGTCAGGGCGCCGGAAGATCGTAAAATAGTTTCCGGTATATTTTGGAACCGTTTGAATTTGGGAATGGCTTTGCAAGCGGATTCAACTGTCAATTACATAACAGGAAAAAACGATCCGTCAATTACGCTTATTGATCGCGACATTGACAGTCCATACAACACCTATAAATACAAAGGCCTTCCGCCCGGCCCAATATGCAATCCGGGCCTTGATTCTATTTTATCAGCGATTGAGCCAGCAGAAACCGATTATATGTATTTTTTGACTGATCAAGAGGGTAAGGTGTATTACGCAAAGACATTTGATGGGCACATTTTGAACAAACAAAAATATCTGGATAACTAAAACACCCCTCGGCAAAGCCAACGGGTGTTTTTGGGACATGAGAGAGCTATGTCCCATCTAAATCCGCGAATGTTTCACGAACTTGGATGGGGCAGTGAGAGTCCTCCGGGATCTCACTGCTCGTTTTGAAGGGTTGAATGTTTTTT
>DNKR01000019.1:8579-9559 GCA_003497135.1 Candidatus Uhrbacteria bacterium
TGCGTCAGAACACGAGCGTGCCGCCGTAGACCGGCATGTTATCCGGCAGGCACTCCATGTAGGGGTAGTCACCTGGCTGGCCAGTTGGGCCATACCAACTGATAAAATCCCCTAGGTCCAGACGTAGCGCGTCATCGTCCACAGCGCTCGCGCCAGTGGAGTCCATCATCACGCTGAATGTCTCTACTTCGCCCGCCTGTACATGGAACGGTTCATTGAAGTAGTATGTGAGCCAAGTTCTCCCAGGCTCCCATAGGTTCATGCTTGCATACGCGACGATGTTCGCTGTGTCCGATGTGCGAACTATCCACGTGCGGTCCGACATTGAGCTGGTCCAGCTCGTGTTGCCGGAGTGCGTAGTTCGCGCGTAGATGTATTGCACGGCAACATCTCCGCACGGATCCGCTGCGATGTTGAACCGCATGACCTCTTGCAAGCCCGGAACTGCCGCGCCTGATGGCGTACCGCTCGCGAGTGAGATCGTCAGCTTGGTATCCACCACCCACTCATTGAGTAGCGGGTCCAAGATCGTGAACTGGCACTGCTCCACGCAATCCGTATCCACCACCCCGTTACAGTCCTCGTCCACGCCATTGCCGCAGAGCTCGGTTGCTTCCGGGTTGACCAGCGGGTTCTGGTCATCGCATTCTTCGCATCCGAGGTATTCGTCTGCATCCATATCCAGTTCGCTCGGAGCTGAACCATCGCAGTTGTCGTCGTAGCCGTTGCAGAGCTCGACCGAGCCCGGGTTGATTGTCGGATCGCTGTCGTTGCAGTCGTCGCGTCCCTCGATCCACTGTGTCCGTCTATCCCGCCAGGGCTCGCAGACGCTGACGCGATCGTAGTTGTTTGGATCGCCGTAGCCGTCTTCGTCTAGGTCGTATAGACGAGTTTCATAGTACCCGCACGGGTCGGCTGGCATACTGACGCAGTCGCCGCCTGCGTCGAGGAGTCTGTCCTCGTCGCATGCGTCGTCCTGC
>DNKR01000058.1:0-297 GCA_003497135.1 Candidatus Uhrbacteria bacterium
AAGGCGGATCGCCTTTGGCGATAGCCAGGTCAGACGATTTCAAACTGGCTTTAGCCAGGTGGGCATAGAATAATATTTCTATAGTTATGGTTTCCAATCGAAAATTGGGAGCTGTATTTATAGCGGGCGAGGAAATCGCGCGTGGTCGGTTGAATAGGGACTAGCCCTTGATAGCTAGGTAGCCGGTTTTACTGGCAGCGCAGAAAGGGCGCTTCTTGAGTCTTGAGGACATCCTTTCCCGGCTCTGGTACGAACCAGAACTGGAGCAGGGGCGCGACCGTGTGTTGCGCCCGTTTT
>DNKR01000058.1:362-961 GCA_003497135.1 Candidatus Uhrbacteria bacterium
GTGTTGCGCCCGTTTTTATTTGTCAATTTTTTTCCAAATAGAAGAACCGCACCAGTGAGTGTGGTTCTTTCGGAAACACATCAAGGGTGCGGCACGCGGATACACGAACCAAATCACATTCGTCTTGGAGATCGATGTTGCGACCCTGAAATACGGATCACATTGTTGTAAGGTGTTGCATGGAACCGCCTTTTTCGCATTGGTGCTGACGATGAGGCAAGCGGTATCTCTGGCGGCGCAGGCAACGGAACAGCGATGCCGACAACCGCGAGAGTAATGGCAACAGCAAATGTTGCGCCAACAAAACCATCAAGCGCGGTCGCAACAGGGACAAGGGACACGCAAGCGATCGTGAGAACAGCAAAGAGCGTGGCCATTGCTTCGCTCGCACCTGACAAGCACGCGAAACTGTACACGCCCAGAGACAGCATAATCGCAACGGTTGCAGAAAGAACGACATTTTTCACGATGATCTCTCCTTGTTTTGATCTTGAACAAGTTTATATCAAAAAATAAAAATGTCAAGCTCAGATCAATAAAAGCTAACCGTCATCTCGAACCCCAATCTCTGTTTTTTGGGGTGAGAGACCTGCCTGACG
>DNKR01000058.1:1040-1190 GCA_003497135.1 Candidatus Uhrbacteria bacterium
GGGTGAGAAACCTGCCTGACGTCAGGCAGGTCTCACCTGCGCGCATAACACTTGCATAATGACTTGTGAGATACGATAATTTTCTTTGCAGTGAGATTTCTCCCACGCCAGCACCGCCTTTGGCGGTGCGTGGCGGGGTCGAAATGACGG
>DNKR01000058.1:1263-5380 GCA_003497135.1 Candidatus Uhrbacteria bacterium
ATGGCGGGGTCGAAATGACAAAAAGGATTCGTGAAATCAATTTAAATCACATACAAAACCGAAATCGCCCCGAGCGCGATTAATGAGAAAAAAGTTGAAAGCATAATTGTTGAAACAACCAGCTTTTGGCCGACCTGGTATTCGCCGGCCAAAACCGAGGCCGTAATCGCGACCGAAGTCGCGGACATTGCCGAACCGACAAAAAGATACGCGCCAGAAACACCCAGAGTACGCAGAACAAAAAATACAAGCACGGTCATGCCGAAAGTTTTTATTCCAGCAAGAATAACTCCGCGAAGCCAAGGCAAGTCACGCAATTTAATATCATATTCAAAAGCTCCGAGAGCCAACAAAGCCGTCGGCCCGGCTGAGCCGGAAAGAATAGCCAAAAATCTGTTTGCGTAAATCGGTAAATCGGAAAGATTAAAAATCGGCCAGATCAAGCCAGCCAAAACCGCCCAAAGAATCGGCAATTCCAAAAGCCGGTGCCAGGAAGCAGATTTTTCGCGGGCATGCCCGTGATGATTAAGCCAAAAGACGCTTATAAAAATTAAAGGAACAATAAGCGAAGCTGAAAGAATTGAGGCAATGGCCGTGTACTCGTCGCCAAAAGCATAAGTGACAAACGGAATGCCGAGATATGCGGTTGATCCAACCGCCGCAACTATCGGGAGCATGGCTTTTGTTTCTTTTGAAATAAAACGAAAACCTGAAATAGCCGCAAGGGTCGCAAACACGAACAAATGCACGGCGACCACTCCAAAAATCAATCTGACCTCGGCTTGACCGGTAATGCGCGCCGGATCAATGTTTTTTACGCTTTCAAAAATCAAAGCGGGCAGGGCAAAATAATAAGCGTAACGGTTCAAAACTTCGGCGGCCGAACCGTTCCAGACCTTTATGCGACGGGCCAAAAAACCCAAAAACACCAGGCCAAAGGTTGGGAGCAGGACGGAAAGTAAAGCAGATACCATAGAATCAAATTATACCAAAATTTAACCTACTTATATACTTAGATTAAATTACGACTGGATGCTGGCCGGTTCGTATGTGGCGAGGTGCTGACGCAGACCTAACGGCTGCCTAGGCACGCCTCCATGCGGCCAAGGACTCTGATATCTCCATCCTGCCCGCGCAAGCAACGAAACATACGAGTTTGATGCGTGGATGGCTGCCATGCGCATCAAAACTTCCCGGGCCAACGGTCTCCGTGTACGGCCAGCCAGCTTCCACTTTCCTCCCGCGCGATAACACCATTCGCGCGGTGTGTTTTTTTAGCCGTTTGTTTAACTTTGGCATCGCAACTTGGGGGTCTTGTACATAATTTATATTCATCTGCTTTCCAGAAACTTATAAAAACATTCCTGGCAATATATTTTTCGATTTGGGAATGTTTTATTTTTTGCAACCGTAATTGCCGCGCCGCATTTTTTGCAATCTGTCTCATAAAAAACCGCACCGTTGTTCAGCCAAATTAGTTTTTGAACGCGAGTTATAAAATGCTCATCCGGCGGCGCGATTTTGTTCTTTTTGTAAAACTCAATCTCGGGTTTTATAAAAGCAAAACGGCGATTAATTTTCTCATCTAAAATCGGTTTTCCAACCAAATTATCTAATCCGTCCAATGCGCAGTCTGGAATTTGTGAACTAGACATTGGATTTTGAGCTTGTGCCAGATCTTCCCCAACCGCGCCATGGCTTTCTGGGTCAAAAATAAGCGCACCCAATTTCTCGTATTCGCTATCCTCTGTCAAAAGATATAGAGCACAACCGCCCTGTGGTTGATAGCTCTGGGAATAACTCAAAGGAAAAAACTCGCCGTATTCACCACGATCAAGCATGGCGCACTTTAGTTCATCTACTTTTTGCCAGTACGCGTCTTCGGAGTATTGCTTATTAAAAATACAGAATTTCTTTCTATTCAATCCCACGCAACCGAAACAAAATTCGCAATTATAGCAGTTCATGCAATACTCCAGACTTTGACAGGCCTTAGTATATACTGAAAATTTTATATCTTTTGATTCATCAATCGCACAAGAATAAAAACAATCAGCTGATGAATTCATACCGGAAATAAACGCACATCGTTCAGAATTGTAATAGGTATGAATAACCCAATAACAATCTCGCGCCCCATTGGAACAGGCAAACGAATGTTTTAAGTCCAAACAATTTACAATATATTCACCGGTTGAACCAGGGGAATTGATATTGGTGTTATCTGGCCAAATCGCCTCGCTATTTAGATAATTGTGAAACTCTTTTTCGTATTCTTTGAGTTTGCTACGGCAAGAAAAATCCAGTTCACTCCAGCGCTTTTCCCAATCGCCTTGTGAAAGTTGTTCGTCTTTCCAAATATATTTTTTGTGCCATTGATTAGTGGCAAAAAAACATTTTTCAAGGTCTTTACAGTTAAAAACAAAAGCCGAATTTCTAATTTCCGCGCAATCAATTATATATTTTGAATCATAAATTTTGTCCGCGTCGGTGACCATATGAGAATTTTGTATCCACATAGACCAGTTGATCAGATTACTATTCTCGCATTCTGACGAAGTAAGTGAATAGAGCGTATCTCTAGTTCTTGCTGCCAGAACAAAGTAACTGTTTATATCTCCGCTTGATACAAAAGCGATTGAGTTCTCTGGTTTTTCAAAATTGCGCGTAGCATTTGAAGGAACAGCCAGCTGAAGTTCGCGGAATTGTTTCATAAACATTTTACTCGAATCAAAATCTCGGGCCTCGCTTATGAAATCGTGCTGAAACCATTCCTCGTCCGGCAATACTTTTATGCCGGTTGCTGGGTGAGTAGATGAAAGAATCGGCTTCCCTGTTTCCGGATGTTTGTTCCACCACCACTGATAGCCAACATAATGACCAATCGCAAGTTTCCACCTTGTTTGCGGATGCATTGCCGATGGCGGCACATTAAACTTCCTGTACCACCCGATCTCTTCCTCGTCCATGAGCCACTTCTCTCCAGTCAGCGCGCAAACCCGCTCGCCGGGTTTGGTGGCGTCGAGAATGGATTTAACTTTCAAATCAAAATTAGGTGTCTTGTTCATATTAATACCAAATATAACACACTTTAACTGATATAAAATAGACCCCGCGATCGTCCACGGGGCATTGCATCGTCTTTGGCACCTCACATCTTGTGCTGGCCTGCGTAGCCGGCGTCTGAACTGGCTCTCTTTAGCGGGCTTTTTATCAGCGCGCCCATTTGGATTTCACCGGGGGCAACATTCCAGAATGTAATCCAGACCTTTTGGCCGGTTACTGCCTGGTAGTCATCCGCTCTTTCAAATCTTGCACACTTGACCCAAGCGTTTTTGGTTATCCCGCCTTTAAGCTCAATCTGGAGACAGAACCCGAGCCTGACGCATCCGCTTAAGACCAAACAAACGCAGGTGTCCTCGCCAACGCCGCCAATCACATCATCTACAAACAGCACGGCGCTGTCTAAACTTGCCACATTCTGTGTTGGCCTGGCGCGCATGACAATCAGCGCTACGAAGCCTGACGCGAGCAGTAAAGTAAAGAACAGTGTTGCAAGAGCAGAACTGTCAGTTTCCATGGTGAAACCTCCTTATTTTGAGCATTTCATTTATATTAAAATCTGTCAAATAAATAATTCAGAAAATTCGCTTATTTTAGCAAAATTCTTTGGCGACCCGGCCTCAATAACCATATTTTTGACAAAATTTCGCTAAAATGCTAATCTTTCAGCACTTATTCATAACAGACGGCTTGCTTGGATGCCCGAATCACGAACGGGTTTCTCGGCTAACCGCAAGAAATACACTATGTTGGACGTGAAAAAGAAGCAGAAAATCATTGAGAAGTTCCAGACGCACAAAAACGACACTGGTTCTCCGCAGGTTCAGATCGCAATTTTAACAGAAGAGATAAAGGAGCTCACAAAGCACCTTAAATCTCACAAAAAGGACTTTTCAAGCAGACGCGGGCTTATGAAAAAGGTAAATGAGCGCAGAAAATTGCTCAAATACCTGGAGCGCGAAGACCTAAAAGCAGCTGAAAAGATAAAAGAAGCCCTGAAACTCAAATAATACATAGACAACGAAACACGAATGGTATTTAAGGCGGGGTTTTT
>DNKR01000058.1:5474-5603 GCA_003497135.1 Candidatus Uhrbacteria bacterium
CCCCGCCTGTCAGATGGATTAGTAGCACATTCGTTGATTCGTAGTAAACAAATTTTTTTAAACAACTATGTTCGAATACGAAAACCAGCGCGTTGCAGTTTTCATTGATGTACAAAACATGTACTACAG
>DNKR01000058.1:5671-6226 GCA_003497135.1 Candidatus Uhrbacteria bacterium
GATGTACAAAACATGTACTACAGCGCACGAAATATTTTCCAAAAAAAGGTCAATTTCGAAAACATCGTCAAAGACGCGGTTGGCAAGCGCAAACTTGTTCGCGCTATTGCTTATGCTGTTGGAACAAAAACAGCAGAGGAGCAGCCGTTTATAGACGCGCTTCAAAGCACTGGCATTGAGACAAGACAAAAAGTTCTTGCAGAATACGATTCAGGACAAAAGAAAGCGGATTGGGATGTTGGAATTGCGATTGACGCTATAAAAATGCTGGACATGGTTGATGTTGTTGTTTTGGTTTCTGGCGACGGCGACTTCATACCGCTTGTGGAATATATACAAAGCAGAGGGCGCATAATGGAAACATACTCATTCAGGGAAACAACATCTTCAAAGCTTTTGGAGCATGTTGATTTTTACACAAATCTTTCTGATAACAAAAAGCGCTATCTGATTTCGACTCCTTCAAGATACCAATCAAAGCGCGACAAAAACAAACCGCATGATTCTGATGCTGAAGATGAAGAGGATTTTTAAATTAAATAATTAAAAATTAAT
>DNKR01000058.1:6297-13909 GCA_003497135.1 Candidatus Uhrbacteria bacterium
ATAATTAAAAATTAATAATTAATTGTGCAATTCCTGCCAGGACTGCGAGATCCTAAAAACTGTTCGGATCTTTAGTTCTTGCAGGAGTGCGAAAATATGTATGGTCAAGCAACAAACCTTTGACATAGAGTGGGGCGGACGCCCGCTCTCTATTGAAGTAGGTAAATTCGCAGGGCAAACAAACGGAAGCTGTGTTGTCCGATACGGCGAAACAACGGTTTTGGCAACAGCTGTAATGTCGCAAACAAAGCGCGAGGGAATAGATTTTTTCCCGCTAATTGTTGACTACGAAGAAAAACTTTACGCGGCAGGTCGCATAAAGGGATCTCGATTCATTAAACAAGAAGGCCGGCCGTCAGACGAGGCGATTCTTACAGCTCGATTTGTTGACCGCGCAATACGCCCGCTTTTTGACAAGCAAATGAGAAACGAGGTTCAGGTTATTATTACTGTTCTGTCTTTTGACGGAATTAACGACCCTGATCTTCCTGCCCTAATCGGCGCCTCATGCGCGCTTCATATTTCTGATATTCCTTGGAATGGCCCTGTTGGAGCAATAAGAATAGGAAAAATTGGCGATGAGTGGGTAATCAATCCATCGTACGAAGCGCTTGAAAAAAGCGAAATGGATATTTCGTTTTCAACATATAAAGACAAGGTAATAATGATAGAAGCAGGAGCAAAAGAATCGCCGGAGAATTCTGTGGTTGAAGCCCTAAAATTCGGCAAAAAGCACGCAAAAACAGTTGTTGATCTAATTGAAAAAGTCCGCAAAGAAACAGGAAAAGAAAAAGTTGATGTAATGTCTCCGCAAACTGATGCTGAACGCGAACTTGAAGCAATTAGAGTAAAAGTTGAAGAACTGTCAGAACCGTTTGTATGCGCAAAGGTACAAGAGTTGATGTTTACAACTCCGCAAGCAAAAAAGACAGACAGGCAAAAGCAAAAAAACGCGATTGCAAAAGCGCTTAAAGAACATCTTGCGGAAAATCAAATTCTTCCTGAACATATCGGCTTTGGAACTGCGTCAATAACAGAAATAATTGAACGCGAGGTCTCGCGAACTATTGTTAAAGAAAACAAGCGTGTTGACGGAAGATCAATAACAGATGTACGCGAATTATTTATTGAAGTCGGGGTAATTCCTCGCGTGCACGGAAACGGGCATTTCAAGCGAGGCGACACGCAAGTACTCTCCACAACAACGCTTGGAGCTCCCGGCGACGAACAAACACTGGACTCAATGGAAACAGTTGGAAAAAAGCGATACATGCATCACTATAACTTTCCTCCATTTTCTGTTGGTGAAGTTAAGCCATTGCGCGGACCGGGAAGGCGCGACATCGGACATGGCGCGCTTGCAGAAAAAGCATTAAGAACAGTCATACCTTCAAAAGAAGAATTCCCTTACACTATCCGCGTTGTTTCAGAAGTTCTATCATCAAACGGTTCAAGCTCAATGGGCGCAACTTGCGGATCAACGCTTGCTCTCATGGACGCTGGAGTGCCAATCACTGCCCCGGTTGCAGGAGTCGCAATGGGACTGGCGCAGGATTTTAAAGGCGGATGGAAAGTTATTACAGACCTACAGGATCTGGAAGACGGCATTGGCGGAATGGATTTTAAAATCACTGGCACGCATAAAGGAATTACAGCAATTCAAATGGACACAAAAACCGATGGCCTTACTGACGAAATAATCGCTCAAACATTCGCACAAGCAAAAGACGGACGATTGAAAATACTTAGCGCAATGGAGGCAGTTATTGCTGAACCGCGAAAAGAGCTTTCTCCTTATGCACCAAGAATCATCACAATTAAAATTCATCCGGACAAAATCCGCGAGGTTATCGGACCCGGAGGAAAAATTATAAACGAAATAATAGACAAAACAGGAGTTACTGCAATTGATATTGAACAGGATGGTTCTGTATTTATTACATCTCTACAAGCAGAGGGCGCAATCAAAGCGCAAGAATGGATAGAAAGAATTACCAAAGATGTAGAAGTTGGCGTACAATATAAAGGCAAAGTTACTCGGTTAATGGACTTTGGCGCTTTTGTTGAGGTACTCCCGGGAAAAGAAGGACTGGTTCATATAAGCGAAATGGCTCCGTACCGTGTAAATAAAGTTCAGGACATTGTTAAAATGGACGATGAGGTTAATGTTATTGTAACTGAAATAGACGGCCAAGGCCGCACAAACCTCTCTATGAAGCGGGCAGAAGGCAATACTTATCCTCCGCAACCAGCGCAATCTGATACACCAAACGCAGACAGAGGCAACAGCCACAGCCGCGGGCCAAGAAGACCGGGTCAAAAATCATATTAAAATGAGAATATTAGCTCAAAAACAATTCCTAAAAACAGCCCGTTGCAATGCACGGGCTGTTTTGGGATTTAGCTCTCTTGCTTTGTTTTTAGCAGTGTTAACAGCAATTTTGCTCTTATCATATTCAAACAGCCGTTTGCGTATTCACAACCAATTAAGCCAAATGTCAGGCATTTCAGCATATTTTGATATTCGCACTAATCCAAAACAAAACCAGATTTTAGTGCAAAAATTAGGCAGTGCTGGATTTTTTGAAAACAAGCTTAACATGGCGGAATTATTGCAAGATAGCATAACCGAAATTGCTATTGTGTTTGATAACAAAGGAGAATTTGGAATAATTAAATATGGCAATAATGATCTTGCCTTTGCAAATGACTCTGGTCTTGCATTCATGACGCTTCAAGACAAAATGTATTTAATATCAAAAAAACCGCTTAACATAGAGCAAAAAGAACAAGCGGATGTTAAAAAGCAAAAAAAATCAAAACTTGGTTCAAATGCATTGCTTGCAATAAACAATGAGCTGATTTTCGCTAAATTTTCGCAAAACAGCAACGGGCTTAAATTAATTTTCCACGAACCATCCACAGCCCAGCCATATAAAGCAATTATGGACGAAATTATTTTCGCATCTTTTACATTATCAAAACTGATTAAAGACGATCTGGCAAGGGTATTTAGCGTATACAAAGCCAAAAATCTGCTTTTTGGCGAACAGGAAATTGCTTATTTGTTCCAACAATTAGCAGATGCCGGGGCTTCTGTTCATTTGCGCCAAAATAACAATAAGATTGAATTTCTTGTTTCAGTAAACTCAAATAATAACAGCATGTACGAGTTGCTAAAAAGCGCTTCTATTGCATCAGTTGCGCAAAAAAACGCAAAAACCAAAAGCATGCAATGGGAGGACGGCTCTTTCTATAACGAGCTTGTGGCGGATTTGGATAATGTTAATTTAATAGAATTCAAAACCGATACCTGGCTGGTATTGGGTTTTGAAACAAGCAAAGAAACAAATTATGTAGCAAAAAATGACAATTCAATTAGGTGGAGCAATTCTAAAGATTTTATAGTTTCAGACACTGCAATAAATCAGCGCAATGCAATTATTACTATTGACCCAAGCAAATTGAATTTTATTTCAGAAAACTATGTTTGGCTACGCTACCTTGGACAAACACATCTGTTTTCAAAAAATAACACGCTGATAATTGAGGCAGTGTACAAATAGTTAATTTATCCCTTATTTATCCACAGTTACCAGAAATATTTATACACAAAATACAAAAAACGGTTTGAACAAAATTTGGTCTCAACAGTTTATTTGTCTATAATTAGCAGAGTAATGCAACACTTGACGGTTTGCAAAAAATAGGATATTATATATGTGTACCCTGTACGTTCCTTCAATACTCCCACAAAAGACTCAGGGGAGGTTTTCCGAAAGACGAATCTTTCGGAGAATCGCCCGCTACTCTACGGTGCTGACCTTAAAAACAAAAACAAAGAAGGAAGTAAGTTCTAGGTTAGCTTCAAATAATTTATCAGAATGACAATTGTCGGCCTGATAATTCCGAAGCAAAACCAAAGTATGGTAGAGTAGGTAGTCGCTCAAGCTCCGCTTGAGGTTGATCGAGGGTCGAGTTCTGAAATTAACACCTGTTAAAGGCAGAACCCGATCTTCGTCCAATCTCGCGTCGAGCTATACGCCACGCGAGAGGCATTCTATTCCAGGCTCAAAATCACACAAAAGCCTTTGGAAAAAAATACATGCCTCTCTTTATGTTATATGAACGAACTTGGTGTATAGCTAAATTCGAGATCGCAAACTTGACAGATAAGCCATAAATGATAGTATTCACTAATACAAAATTCGCTTATCTTCGCAAATATGGACCAAGCAACTATTGATCAGCTTAAGCAAAAGCTTCAAGAAGAAGCAGAAAAGCTTAAAAAGGAACTAATGAGGTTTTCAAAGCCAGCGCAAGGCGCAACTGAAACTGATTTTCAATCCGACTTTCCAAACCTTGGAGACAAAGACGATGAAAACGCAAGCGAGGTTGCATCGTTTTCAGATCGACTTTCGCTTGAAAATGAACTGGAAAAATCCTTACAAGATGTAGAAAGCGCATTAAAGCGCATAGAAGGCGGCACATACGGCGTTTGCAAATATTGCGGTTCAGAAATTGACTTGGCCCGCCTTCAGGCAAGGCCAGCAGCTTCTTCTTGCATCCAATGCAAAAAAACTCTTACACAGGAAGTATAATCAAATGTGTGAGGATTAGCATTCCAGTATTAGCAACTATTTTCGGAAGCGCTGTTTGCGTGATTGATCAATCAATTAAATGGTATTCCCTGAATCATCTCCAAAAAATTGGAGATGCTTTTGATTCAGGAGCATTTGCATTCATTCTGCATAAAAATTATGGCATTGCGTTTGACATTTCACTGCCGTTGCCAATAACTCTTGCAATATCAGCATTAATAATTCTTGCAATTGCGCGATTTGCAATACTCAATCGCAAAAATCAGCCGACAAGATCCGCTTTCGCAATTCTTGTAATCGCTGGAGCGCTTGGTAATCTGCTTGATAGGGCAGTGCTTGGATATGTTGTTGATTATGCATTGCTTTTTGAGCGTAGCTTCGTGAATTTATCAGACGCGCTTATTGCTTTTGGAATCATTGGCATTGCGTTTTCGCTTTCAAAAAAACAAAACGCATAAAATCAAAATCTGTAAATAATAAAGCATGTTCGCGCTCCAAGCGCGATTTTGTTCAATTTAAATTTATGCAATCAACAAAAATATTCAGCGCCGCGCTTTTTGGAATAAACGCCAAGCCGGTTGAAGTAGAAGCTGACCTTGGCGGAGGAACACTGTTCCATATAGTAGGGCTTCCTGACGCGGCTGTGTCCGAATCCAAACAGCGAGTCAGGTCAGCAATCAAAAATTCATATTTCCGCTTTCCGCGCGGAAGCGTTGTTGTTAATCTTGCGCCTGCTGATATACGCAAACAAGGCCCGTCTTATGATGTAGCGATTGCGCTTTCAATTTTGCTAGCCACAGGCGAACTTGATCAGAGCGATATTTTGCCGGGTAGCATATTTTTAGGCGAGCTCTCTCTTGACGGACGCCTGCGCCCGATTCACGGCGCGCTTGTTTGCGCAACAACAGCAAAAGAGCGCGGATTCGCCCATGTGTTTACTCCAAAAGAAAACGCAACAGAAGCCGCTCTTGTTGGCGACATAGCGATACATCCAATAAGCAATTTACGAGAACTTGTGCAGGTTTTAAAAAAAGAAACGCCAATCAGCACGCAAGAACAGACAAAAATAAACGACATGCTTTCGGACATTCCAAGCGCACAATCCGACTTGTGCCATATACGCGGGCAGGAGCAGGCAAAACGCGCTATTGAGATTGCGGCTGCTGGCGCGCACAATATTTTAATGTCCGGCCCGCCAGGAAGCGGAAAAACGCTTCTTGCAAGAACAATGCCGACAATACTTCCGCGCCTTACATTTGAAGAGAGCATTGAAATTACAAAAATTTTTTCAATGGCCGGGCTCTTGCCTGATGGCAAGCCGGTAATTGCAACGCGCCCTTTTCGCTCTCCGCACCACACATCAAGCGGAGCAGCGCTTGTTGGCGGGGGAACATGGCCGCGTCCGGGCGAAATTTCGCTTGCGCACCGCGGAGTTTTGTTTCTGGACGAGTTTCCCGAGTTCTCACGCACAGTGCTGGAAAATCTGCGCCAGCCGCTTGAAGACGGGGTCATAACAGTGTCGCGCGCTTCGTGCACTGTTGAATTCCCCGCAAAATGCATGCTTGTTGCGGCAAAAAATCCATGCCCGTGCGGATACGCAACAGACGCTTCCAGACGCTGTACATGCAATATGCGCCAGATTATTCTGTATCAAAAAAAACTTTCAGGTCCTATTCTTGACCGCATTGATCTGTTTGTTGATGTTCCAAAAGTTGAACTTGATAAACTCACTTGCGAGCAAAAAGCGGAAACATCCGAAACAGTGCGCTCGCGCGTGCAAAACGCACGCGACATTCAAACATCGCGACTGCACAAGCATGGATTGCTTTCAAATGCTGATATTCCTCCGCATCTTGTGGGCGAGCTGTGCCCAATGAGCGATGAAGCGCGCATAGTGCTAAAAAACGCCGCACAGTGCTTGGGGTTCTCTGCGCGCGCGTACGCGCGCGTAATCAAGCTTGCGCGCACAATAGCGGACTTGGGCGGGTCTGACGCAATAAAAACACAGCATGTTGCAGAAGCTGTGCAGTACAGGCTTGTGTCACAATTCAATGAGCACTGAACTTGCGCTAAACTGCTCTTTGATTATTTTAAGAAAATACGACCTGTTGTCATCCGGCAGGTCAAAAACAAAATAACCGATTGTTTCTTCTCCCGCTTCAAGCTCGTTCAATGTAAACGGCTCTATAAATTCAGCGCAAGAGCCGATTTCTTTTCTGCATACCGGCACATATTCGTTTTTGAATTCGTCAATAATAAAAAAAATGCCCGGCTGCAGCGTATGCGCGCGCGAATCAATATTGCGCACGCCAACAGAAACAATCGTATAAACACCGCTTGGCAACACTGAAAGCGCGCTTGTTCCAATTGATGATTCATTACGCACGCGAATCAGCGCGTACTCCCATGGAAAAGCGCGTGTTTGGCGCGGGTTGCCAATAGTTAGCGTTCCTATAATCCAAAAATACGCTGCAAGGAGTAGCGCCAGCGCTGCAACAATCGCAACGGCAGTAAAAAGCAATTTAACAGAATGTCTGCTTTCAATCATATTATGCCTGCCTCGCAACAAAATAAACGGCAATCAATAAAATAACCCATACAGCGCCCAAAATATCCAAATTACGCATGCGTGTTTTGTACTCTTCAAAACTTTGCCATCCGCCATACTTCCAGGACAGACGCCTGCCAAACAAAACCATTATTATAAGTACGGCTATGCCGGCTATTGGAATAAGCGAAAACAAAAACCAAATGTAAAGGCGCGCTCCAACACACCAAGCTTGCGTGAACAAAAGCGCCCCAAGCGACGGTCCGCGCAAATATCGCGCTTGAGATTTTTCATCTGGCTCAAGAACAAGCGTAAAACCGCATTTTTTACAACTTTCGTTCCATTCATCAACCAACTGCCTGCAATTTGCGCATGTTTTATTTTCCATAAAGATAGAATTTATTATACAATCTATTATTGTTTCTGACAGGCGGGGTACCCGTCCGAACGGCCGAAGGCCGGG
>DNKR01000030.1:0-9770 GCA_003497135.1 Candidatus Uhrbacteria bacterium
CGACGATGGCCGTGCTCAGGATGACGAAAATGTAAATATGAGTTTGACTCCAATATTAATCTGTGCAAACATGGTCTAGTCACTTAACCACAGGAGGATACGATGAAAAAAAAGCTGTCAGTGGGTCTTGTGATGTTCTCGTTTGATGAATGCGGAGGCTTCGTGCTGTTTGACGAACGCGCGTCGCATGTCTTTAGCGAGGAAATTGAAAGCAGGCAGGAACTCGCGGCTTCGTCAACAAGATTTCTCAAAGAAGGCATTGAATCAGCTGTGCGCGCTTGCGTGAAGCATGGCATGAGAATGCACTTCTTTGTTGCAACAAGGGGTCTCTTGTACGCGGACGGCATCATTCCGCAGGTTCGGCCGCATCCATACGCAGAAGGAGCGTTCATACAGGTGCGCATCTGCGGCGATGCGATATACCTCGACGAGTTGTACGAAGACGGTGAAGTGTTTGCGACATGGGATGCATGCGACAATGCGACGCCGATTGACTTGCGCCACGAGGCCCAAAAGATCGCCAACCAGTTTGGGATCGGTGTTGGACTAGACGAGGTCTTTTTCGACACTGTCGAGATCATGGCCTGGATGGGGATCAGCGACTGAATGGTAACGGCAGGGCGGTTGATGCGGGATCGAATTCCGCGTCTGCGCCCTGTTTCTTTTTGCTAAGATTGGTTAAAACAGATGAAATTTGGTATAGTTTGTAATATTAACAAACTCCCAGCGTTATATTTATAAATGCTATGGATTTATTGGAACACTTTCACGCGCAAGACCCTGATGATGAACGCAAGTTATCGCAGGAAAAAGAGCTTGTTTTGCGAATGCAAAAAGGCGATGACAGCGCTTTTGAAATTCTGTACGAAAAGTATTTTGATCGCATTTACGCTTATGTAATTCGTTTTGTAAGGCACCGCGAAATTGCAGAGGACATAGTATCAAATACTTTTCTAAAGGCATTTTCAGGGCGAACCGCATTTGTTTGGAAGAATATAAGTTTTGGCGCGTGGCTGTATAAAATCGCATCAAATGCGGTTATAGATCATTTTAGAGAAAAGAAATCAGTTTCGCTTGCAGACGAAATGCAAAATTTCGCGCGCGAGCCAAAAACGCACGAAGAGCTTGATATGGAATTTTTAGGCAAGAAGCTTAAATCAGCTTTAACTAAACTTCCGGAAAAATACAGAACAGTATTGATGCTTAAATATTTTAATGAAATGCCGCATCAGGAAATAGCAAGTATTCTTGGCACAAGCGCTAATAATGTAGGGGTTCTTGTTCATAGAGCATTAAATAAATGCAAAAAATATGTTTAACAAAAACAATAAAAACAATATTTCTATTAATGAAGTTGAGCATATGTTTAATAAATTTTCGGATCATGTCCGCAACAGCTCGCAACCAAGCCAAGAATTCAAAAAAGAGCTTAATTCAAAAATCGGCCAGGCACGCATCCTAAAGCCGGAAAAAATAAAAAAAGGCCATGATTTTGGAATTTTTAAGAAAAATAGTTTTGCGTATGCCGTAGCGGCTGTTGTTCTTGCGGCTGTTGTCGGATCTGCGCTGTTTCTTGCTTTTGGAAACAGGCAATCGTCTGTTGTGTTCGCGCAAGACAATTTTTCCCTTACGGCAACAGAAGAAGATTCAATCGGCGTTTCGCCTCTTACATCGTTTGTTATAACAAGCAAAGAGCCGGTTGAAGCGTCATGGCTTCAGGAAAGGATTACTGTTGTTCCTGATATTGAATATACATTGCAAAAAATTTCAGAAAGGTCGTTTAGAATTGACTTTGACCGAGAACTTCCTACTGACGAAATTATTAAAATCACGCTTGATACATTTGTGCTCGATTCGCAGGGAACAATGTCGTATCGTCCTTACAGCTGGTCATACGAGGTCAAAGGCGATTTCAGAATTGTTAATACGATTCCTGCTAATCGCACAAGCTCTGTTCCTGTTGACACTGGAATTGAAATAACTTTTTCATCAAACCAAGCTTCAAACCCAGATAAGTATTTTGAAATTAACCCGTCTGTTGAAGGAGTATTTGAACAGCACAGAAAAGTTTGGGTGTTTGTTCCAAAAGAGAATCTTAAACAAGGTGTTATCTACACAGCCACTGTAAAAAGCGGGCTGACAGTCGTTGATTCAGATGAAACACTTGGATCAGATTATGTGTTTCAATTCGAAACAGCGGGAGGCGGGATATACGAGTCCGGTGTAGGTTTATACGCATCAACATACCAGTATACCAATCCTCAATCAGATGCGATGATTTCAATTTCAATATGGGAGCAAGACAAGGCAACCGAAGGCGCTTATAATGCGACAATTTACAGAATAAATTCAGAAGAAGTTTATTCGCGCGCAATAAATAATTTTGAAGACAGAAGGTGGGCATATACAGCGACTCCAATAAATGGAATATCTGAAAGCGAAATGCCGATTGTCAGAGAATATTCTAATCTGCCAGCGCAATCAATCGGGGATAATAGCAACCAGTACTTGTTGCAGCTTCCAGACAAAATTGAAGAAGGAAAATACATTACAAAAATTGAATTTAACGGCAAAATAGCATGGGTCTTTTTGCAATCGTCGCAGATTGCGGCGCATGTTCAGTTTGCAGATAACAGCCATGCGGTTTGGTTGAATGACGCTGGTACAGGTAATCCAATAGACGGCGCAACAGTGCAATATGTTGGAAGCGATAGCCATGTTGTTTCAAATTCAGACGGACTTGCAATGTTAGAAACAAACGATGATTACAACCTGATTCGCGCGCTGTATTCTGGAAAAAGCTTGTTCGTGATTAAGCAACAGGAGTATTCAATATACGATTATTGGTATCCATGGATGCAGAGCGGCGAATATTGGGGCTTGATCTATACTGACAAGCCGTTGTATCAAAGCAAGGGCGATACAATAAGATTTTGGGGCTATATAGAAAAAAGGGAAGATGGCTCAAGGCCTGAAAAGGTTGAGGTAGCGCTTACTAATTGGCAAAATGTGTTCGCACAAAAAGAAATTGATGTTTCTAGCAATGGCACATTCATTGGAACAATTGATTTTGTAAATATCATACCGTCTGGCTACAACTTGAGCATGAAAATCAACGGAGAGATTATCCGCAATTCAAACATAATAATAAGCGAATATGTCAAGCCTGCGTATTCGATCACAATCACACCTGAAAAGTGGTATGTCTGGACTGACGAAGAATCTGTTATAAATGTTTCTGTTAAAGGATTTGACGGAACCCCAATTAAAGACATGCCTATTAATGTTTCTATAAATGATTATCCATCAGGCAATAAGTACGAACAGGTTGTAACAGATGCGAGTGGAAATGCTGTTGTTAAATATATACCAAAGTATTTTGAGTTTAATGAAAACAAAAACGGATCAAGAAAACGGCCGATCTATTACCCTAGGAGTTTTTCAATTAATGCACGGCCTGAGAAGGCAGTGGAAGGTTATATTGAAGCATATTCAAATGTCTTTGTTTACGGGCCTAAAATTAGTATTCAAGGATCGTCTTTTGTAAATGCAGATACTGCCAGAATTGAAGTTGCATCATATAAAGTAAATCCGGAAACAAGACAGCAATATAATCCAGAACCCGCTCCGCAAGTTTCGTTTACAGCGGAAGTTTACGAGCGCGTGTGGGAACGGAAAGAAATTGGAACATCTTATGATTTCTTTTCAAAGAAAACATATAAAAGGTATGACTGGACAGACAAAACCACGCTCTTGCAGACAATTCAAGGGGCAACAGATGCAGCAGGAAAAACTTTGTTCAGTTTTCCATACAAGCGCAATAAGAACGGATACATGTATGCAAAAATAATTGCACGGGATGAATCAGGGAAAACATCCACTGACGAAGTCGGCGTGTTTGACTATCCGGATTTTCAAATTCCAGAGGCCGGCGAGGTAAGGTTGATAAACGATGATGATCCGCTTGGAGAATTGAACAAAAGATACGATATCGGCGAAGAGGTGAATTTGCGCATTGTAAACAAAGAAGGTGAAACATATCCTGTTTCGGACGCGACAAGATTCTTGTTCATAAAAGCGCAAAATGGAATTAAAGAAACTTTTGTTTCAAAAAGCCCGGTATTTAAATTCAAATACAAAAAAGAGGATGTTCCTAATGTAAATGTCGTGTTCGCTGTGTTTGATAAGAGTGGTTATGTTGTTCCTAAGTACATGGGCGCAATGTATCTGATGTACAATACAGACAAAGGCACGCTTGCAATGAGCGTGTCAACCGACAAAGAGCAATACAAGCCCGGCGAGCAAGGCAGAATGCAAATTGATGTAAAAGATGTTAACGGCGCGCCTGTTTCTGCAGAAGTTCTTGTGCGAATGGTTGACGAAGCTCTGTTCAAGATTGAAGACGAATATATTGATCCTGTATCAAGCTTGTTTGTAAATGTTTCGTCCGGCTTGCGCGGAACCTCTACAACTCTTCTTGCGGATCAGTCATCGTTAAGCGAGATGACTGGCGCAGAGGGCGGCGGAGGCGGCGGAGAAACGCGTTCTGATTTCAGAGATACAGCGTTATTTGAAACAATCAAAACAGGTGTAGACGGAAAAGCCGAGCTTGAATTCAAGCTTCCGCACAACATTACATCATGGCGCATTTCCGCAATCGGGCTTGAACCAAACAAAAAGCTTGCCGGAAGCATTGTAAAAAATATTTCATCCAGTCTGCCTTTTTCGCTTTCGCCAGTAATAAAGCAAACTTATCTTGATTCAGATAAGCCGAAAATAGTGCTTAGATCGTTTGGCGCTGATCTTAATTACAATGACAGGGTTGAATACACTGTTGAAATCAAGTCAGTCGGATTTTCAAAAATTGCGCCAGCTATTGCAGGCGAGGATTTGATTGTGGAATTACCTGACTTGCCAGAAGGCGAACACGAGATTCTTATAAAAGGCAAAAGTGCTGTTGGCGAAGACGCGATTCTCAGAAAAATTAAAATCGTAAGTTCTTATTTGCAAAAGCCGGTTATTAGCACTCAAAAAGTTGAGTCAGGAATGCGGGTCGCTGGTTCATCGGACAGGCCGACCGAAGTCATATTCGCAGACGCAGGAAAAGGCAAATACTTCAGCGACCTTGTTTATCTTGCTTGGAACTTCGGCGATCGTGCTGACCAACGGATTGCGGCAAAGCGCGCGGTTGATATTTTGGACAAGGTTTATGGAAATAGGGATTTTGAAAATCAGGAAATCGAAACTTCGTTGTATCAATCTTCTGGTATTCGCCTGTTGCCGTACTCTGATTCCGAACTTGAGCTTAGCGCAAAAGTTGCAATGCTAAACGAACATGGATTTGATGAACATATACTTGCGTTATACTTTACTGAAGTGCTAAATAAAAGCGGGCGCCTAAATAAAGAACAGAAAAAGATCAGCGCGCTTGAGGCTGCTTACGCGTATCTCGGTCTTGCGGCAGTCGGAGAGCCGGTTCTAAACGAAGTAAAGCGATTTGTCGCGCGTGAGGATATTGGAACAGACGAAAAGATCGTTCTTGCGCTCGCGCTTGATGAGCTGGGCGCAAAAGAACTTGCTCGCGAAGAATATAGAAAGATTATGTCTGTCTATGTAATTCCTGGAACTGATCTTGATTCGCTTAAAGGTGAGCGTGAAGCTATTGTAGAACGCGCAGCGCTTCTTTCTGTTCTTGCAGCTAGCTTAAACGAGCCTCAAGCCGATGAATTGGGCGAATTCCTAGAAGCATATTCAAAAGGAGAAGCTGTTGTGCTTCTTGAAAGAATTCTGTTCATTGAGCGAATGCTTAATAATGTCGCGTCAACGCCTGCTAAAATCGCATACAATTACAATGGAAAAACGATAGAGGTTGAACTTGAAAACGGCCTTGTGCATCAGATTGTCGCAATGCCAGATGCGCTTGCTCAATTGAATCCGCAAATATTGCAGGGAGGTGCGTATGTTACATCAATGTATCAGGTTCCTTTTGCGGGGCTTGAACAAAAGACAACAGAAGGTTTGAGAATCAGCCGGCATTTTGAAAACGAAAAAGGCGAGACAACAAATACATTCAATAGCAATGAAGAAATAAAAGTTGTAATTGAATACAATATTGCAAAAGATTTTGATGGAATTTCTTTCAGTATTGTTGACGCATTGCCGAGCGGATTGATACCTGCCTCCAGTTCTGTATCCGGGTCAGGATTTTATGGATACAGCTATGAACCATGTACATCAATCCCGGAAAGGTTCTTTGAACAGCTTGCGTATTTCCATGCATTTAAGTCCGGCAGGTGCAAAGGCAAAACAGCAGTTATTTATAAAGCAAGGGCCGTAACTCCGGGCGAATACTTTGCAGAGCCGGCCGTGCTCCGCTCTAATGAGCGCCCGAATCTTGAAACATATTCAAATCAAGAAATAATAACAATCCAATAGCATGTTAGAAAACGCGCATATCGCGGAACAAAAGAAAATCAGCCCTGGTAAAAAACCGGGGCTGGGTTCGTATGCTGCGTATTTTCTTATTTGGCCATTAGTTATAGCAGGAGTCATCGTGCCTGCTGTTGTTGCGCGTTTTGCGTTTTTTTACGAACGAGCCATGCCAGAACCTGTTGCAATAAATGAAATTCAGACACAAAAGCCCGCTTTTTCCGTTTCACTGGATCAGGTGCCGGATATTGATTTGATTTATTCCGAAGTTTCAGAAATGAGAATACCTGAAGAAAGAAAAATCGGGACAATGCGAGCGGGAATCGTTTCGCATCACGCTCTTGTCAAAAATAAAATAACTGAATTTTGGGCGTCCGCAAAGGAACAGTCCGAACCGGATGTTATAGTGATTGTCGGCCCGAATCATGAAAGCATTGGCGCGGAAATTCAGACAATGCGCGGAAGTTTTGAAACGCCGTTCGGCAGGGTCAGTACTGATAATTCGGTTGTAGATGCGCTGGTTGCGTCTGGTGCTGCGAGCGCAAGTCCTGATGTGTTCCGCACAGAGCATAGTATCGCGTTCCATGTTCCGTACATTGCAAAATTGTTTCCAAGCGCAAAAATCGTGCCTGTGCTTTATCATTCCAGCGTGCCCAGCGGCGAGGTTGCTCGCGTATTGAGCAATATGCGCTCTGCATTGCCATCAAACTCGTTCTTTGTTTCTTCAATTGATTTTTCGCACGGGCTGGATTCTGCGCATTCTAATTTTAATGACAGAAAGACATGGAACATAATGCAGAACAGATCCTTTGATGAACTTGATGCGCTTCAACCGGAATTCATCGACTCGCCTCCGTCAGCTTCCGCATATCTGCAGGCGATTGATGCGCAGAAGTGTATTGAGCGAGTTTTGTGGCATGGCAATTCTGATGGATTTTTAGAAGTCCCGCAAAAAAATGGAACAAGCTATTTTCATGTTGCGTGCGTGGATTATCCTAGCGATGCGCTTATTGTAAGTGCGGTTGGCGATATTATGCTCGGCCGCGATGTTGGCGCGCGATTGAAAAACGGGTACCCTGATGTTTTTGATTTCAGTTTAGCGAACCAAGGAACTGATATTTCTTTTGCGAATCTTGAAAGCGTGCTTTCTGACAAAGGACTGTATTCAGGCAAGTCAATTTATTTTCGCGGAAGCCCTGAACGCGTTGAGTATCTAAAAAAACTGGGCATCAACACAGTATCAGTAGCAAATAATCATGTTGATGACTATGGCAGGGCTGCGTGGGAGGACTCTGTTGCGAATGTTGAGTCGGCCGGCATATACGCGGTTGGCGGGTACATGAACGACAATCCCGGTCCGGTCTATATTAAAGTGCGCGGTTTGCGCATTGCGTTTTTCGCATTTGATTTCACTCTTCGCAGGCCTGATTTGGATACTGTCAAAAACAGCTTGGCAAAAGCGCAGGATGCGGATTATATAATAGTTTCAATGCATTTCGGCTCGGAATATAAAACAGAACCAAATGATGCGCAGATTTCTCTTGCACACACAGCCGTTGATTCTGGAGCTGATATGGTAATTGGGCACCATCCGCATGTTTTACAGCCAATGGAAACATATAAGGGCAAACCTATTTTTTATTCATTAGGAAATTTTATTTTTGACCAAGAAGGGGAGGGTCAAAACACAACAGAGCATATTAAGGCCGTAATAACTAAAGAAAAAACAGAAATTATAAGCACGCCTGTGCATATCATCAACACTGTTCCAAATCTAGATTGGTGATATTTATCCACATTTAGATAACACATTGGCTTATTTAAGCCAATTTTTGTTTGCTTTTTAGGTGTTGACGCATGTCACACAGTGGGATAGAATGGAGCTACAGGATACGTCGGTGGGACATAGTGGGATTCAGCTATCGCTTATTTTATGGCGGTAGGTGGTCTTTTTTTGAACTTGAAAACCAAACCCTGGCTTTTGCGGGTAACCGCGCATCTTTGTTAGTGCAAAGATGAACGACGGTACGCGCGTAAATTACTCAATATGTTTATTGGCGAATACAATCATTCTGTTGACGCGAAAGGGCGGCTCTCCATACCAAATAAGTTCCGCAAGGAACTTGGAGACAGCGCTATTATTACGCGCGGACTGGATGAATCGCTATTCGTGTTTACAAAAGATGAATGGGACAAGCTTGTGGCAAAACTTGCGCAACTTCCCATGACACAATCCAACACGCGTGCGTTTGTCCGGCTTATGCTGGCTGGTGCAATGGATGTTTCCGTTGACACTCACGGGCGCGTAATGATACCCGAGTATCTTCGCTCCTATGCCGGTATAAATAAATCCGTCACTGTCGCAGGACTTTTTAGCCGTCTTGAGATATGGGACTCTGCGCGGTGGGATGTATACAAGAAAGAAACGGAAAAAGATGCTTCGCACATAGCTGAACAGCTAGGAGAACTCGGCATATGAAGCCCGAGTTGAGACGAACGCATGTACCCGTCCTTTGCGACGAGGTAATCCGATTTCTTGATCCACAACCCAATCACGATTATGTTGACGCAACTATCGGCCAAGGCGGCCACACTGACGCGATCCTTAATCGTACATCTCCAGGCGGCCGCGTACTGGGGATTGATAAAGACAAGATAAATCTTAGTGTCGCGGCTTCGTTCCTTAGTCAGTTCAAAGATCGGGCAGTACTTGCTCAAGACTCGTTTGCAAATCTTTTATCTATTGCTTATGCTCATGGATTTTCTCAAGTTAGCGGCATCGTCTTTGACTTGGGTTTCAGCTCTTACCACATTGAAGATTCAGAACGCGGATTCAGTTTCCAGTCTGAGGGACCTCTTGACATGAGATATGACCAAGGCCGCGGTAAGACAGCAGAAGATTTAGTAAACAGTCTGTCAGAAAATGAACTTGCGGACATATTCCGATTGTACGGCGAAGAGCGTCGTGCTCGCGAGATTGCGAAAGCTATCATCAACGAACGCGGACGCACGCGTATCGCCACAACAACGCAACTAGCTAAAATTGTTTCCGATACCGTTCGTCAGCGCGGAAAGCTGCATCCAGCAACGCGCGTGTTCCAGGCTCTTCGTATTGCAGTGAACAATGAACTTGACGAAATTAAAATGGCTCTGCCGCAAGCAGTTGATCTGCTTGAAAAGGGCGGGGTAATCGTGATCATATCGTTTCATTCCCTTGAAGACAGGATAATTAAAAACTTTTTTAAAACAAACGAACATCTTGAAACGATCACAAAAAAGATATTAGTTCCAACACAAAAACAAAAACAAATAAACCCTCGGGCCCGCTCCGCGCGGATGCG
>DNKR01000030.1:9848-10861 GCA_003497135.1 Candidatus Uhrbacteria bacterium
CGCGGATGCGGGCCGCGAGGAAAATCTAAAATATGACAATAGCAGTACAATCAATCAGCGTTTACGCAAAAAAAGCTTACAGCACAAAGGCTGTCGTTAGCGCAATATTGAACCGTACTGTTTTGTTAAATACTATTTTGTTGGTTTTGGTAGCGTGTCTCGGATTCATGTACATAATTCAGATAAACATTTCGGCAACAAAAGGATTTGCAATCAGAGATCTTGAAAAGCGGATTTCTACAAGCAAACTTGAAAATGAGCAATTAGAATCAAAGTTGGCAGAGCTTCAGTCAATGGATAATATTGCAAGCAAAGTCAGCATGCTTGGTATGGTTCCTGTGGATCGCATTGATTATTATTCATCAGTGTCGTCGTCGTTTGCTTTGAACGAATAACAACACGCACAGCTCTGCGCTAAACGCAGGGCGATGCAAGCAACTTCTAAGCGGAGGTGACGCCATGCGGTCAGCTCATTCTGTAGCAGGTATTTTGCCAGCAGCCAGCGTTGAAGAACTGTTCAAGCGCACAACTGAAGCGCGGCCGCGTTTGCGTCAAATTCCACCGAACAGAAGCGGGCGCGATCCGATTCCATTGCCGTACGAGCAAGCTCACGCGCATTGCGTTCACGCGGATTGCGCAAGTTCGCTCTTGAGAGTGGACACTGTTTCCGATCGCGGAATCAGTGCGGACCTCCAGTGCGGCAAGTGCAATCAGGCGTATGAATTGCGCCAATGGAACAACGGAAGACCCCCGGTTCTTATTGGCGGTCTACTAAAAAACGGCGATGATTGTATCAGTTACTGCTGTTTAGGGACTGTGTTTCAACTTCCAGCCCCTACAGTCAACATGCTGTTCGTATTGCGACAGCTTAACTGCAAAGTATGCGGACAGACCTTCGTCGAGCTGTGAAGCACGCCAGAGAATCGGTCCAATCACGCGGACACACGAGAGGAGCGGCCATGCGAATGGGTCGCTCTTTTTTGAAAACCTTGTGGGTGACGGAAATACCGTCT
>DNKR01000030.1:10932-20749 GCA_003497135.1 Candidatus Uhrbacteria bacterium
TGTGGGTGACGGAAATACCGTCTCCTGTGCAGTTTAAAAAGTGCACATGTGACGGAAATACCGTCTCCTGTGCGGTTTTTGATTTTGTTGGTATAATTAACTACGATAAAAAATGTATGAGAAAATTTGCCACAAATCAGTATTATCATGTCTTTAATCGCGGTAAAAATCACGAGGATATATTCACTGACAGAAGTGACTATGATAGTTTTTATAAATCATTATTTTTGTTTAATGACATAAATTATAAAAATCCAAGCGGTGAACGATTATTAAATGAGTCGTTGTTGGCAACAATCAATAACCCATTTAAATCGCGCAAACCGCTTGTTAACATCATCAGTTTTAGTTTGCTTCCAAATCACTTTCACCTTATGCTGGAACAGATTGTTGAAAGGGGTATTTCAATTTTTTTACATAAAATATGCATGAGTCATGCTAAATACTTTAATAAAAAATACAGCAAAAGCGGGCCGGTTTTTAGTCACAAATATAAATCAGTCAACATACAGAACGATGAACATTTTAACCATCTTCCAAGATATATCCATTTAAACTGTCTTGATTTGCAAAATTTCGACTGGAGAAACAGCAATGTCTGTAACTGGAAAGAAGCTTTGTGCTATATGAATGAATATGAATGGTCTAGCCACGATGTATATATGAAAAAGGGGCAAAGACTGCCTGTTGTTGATGAAGAATCCGCAAATCTTATTTTTAAGGATCAGGACGATTACATATTGTCGTTAAAAGATTTCTGTTGCGGAAATGATGCGTTTGATCAACAACCACATAGAAAGCGATTTTTAAAATCGTACATGTGACGGAAATACCGTCTCCTACAAGCTTTGCTTTGCAAAAAACTATGTGGGTGACGGAAATACCGTCTCCTACACATTTTTATGTTTCATAAGTCCAAAATTTCAAACGCGCGAACAGGGTACATAGACACATCGCATGGCAGATTGGAAACGCCGTTTTTTATGCCTATTGCAACAGCTGGCGCTGTTAAAACGCTAACCGCTTCTGAAGTCAGCGATCTTGGCGCATCAATAATTCTTTCAAATACTTACCACCTGATGCTTCGTCCGGGAATTGAAACAATGAAATCTCTTGGCGGATTGCATACGCTTATGAATTGGAAAAATCCGATTCTTACTGACTCGGGCGGATTTCAGGTTTACAGTTTAGGCAAATTAAACAAAATCAGCGAGAGCGGCGTGCGCTTCCAATCGCACATAGACGGGTCTTATCGCGATTTGACGCCGGAACTTTCAATTGAGATGCAAATGGCGATCGGGTCGGATATATTTATGCAATTTGACGATGTTGCTGCAGGAGAATCTGAGCGCGTTCGTTACGAAGAAGCAATGGAAAGGAGTTTGCGTTGGGCAAAACAATGCAAGGAATATTTTGAAAAAAATAAGCTGCCTGAAAAGAATCAAAAATTATTCGGTATTGTTCAGGGCGGAACTTACGAGGATTTAAGAAAAAAATCAGTCGAAGGGCTTATTGATATAGGTTTTGACGGGTATGCAATAGGAGGACTTTCTGTCGGCGAAAATCGCGACGACACATATCGTTTGGCCGAATTCGTCGCGAGCCGTCTTCCGGAAGATAAGCCAAGATATTTTATGGGCGGCGGAAAACCCGAAGAAATTGTGCGTTATGTGAAATACGGAATAGACATGTTTGATTGCGTCTTGCCAACCAGAAACGCGAGGCATGGAAATTTGTTTGTTTGGCGCGGAGAACCATCTTCTGTTGATTTATCCGACAGGATTTTTTACGAGCAAGTGCGTATAACAAGCGATAGCTATGCATTAAGCAAAGAGCCGATTGATCCGTTTTGCGATTGTTTTGCGTGCACATCAACAAGCAGAGCGTATTTAAGGCATTTGTTTAATGTCCAAGAAATGCTCGCTTTTAGATTGGCAACAGCGCACAATGTAAGATTTTACTTGCGTTTAATGGAGGAAATCAGAAGCAGAATTACAAAAAATATGTTATAATGTTGCGGTATGCCAAAGCATGCTGTAATGGCTGTCAAAGTTTTGGCGATTGATACGATCGCTGATATTTTTGCGTTCCCTTTTTGGTGGTATAGCCAGGGCCTAGAGGACGCATCAAAAGCGTGTGTTGGGTCTGTTTCAAACATGGTTCAAATATTGGCTGTAAAAATTTGGATCAAAAATTTGCTTGTTCCAATGTATGGAGCAACAGATATCGGCGGGAGAATTATAAGTTTTGCTGTCCGCTTAGTGCAAATTATTGGCAGAAGCATTGTGTTGGCTGTGTGGTCAGCTGTGTTTTTTGTTGTTTTTCTTTTGTATGTTTTTGTTCCGGCTCTTGCTGTTATTGGGATTTTGTTCCATCTAGAGTTTTTGAATATATAATATGAAAGGTTTTGTATTAAATGGAAAATTATATGCTTTTGACGAGCTGATTGATGCTTCTGCAATAGCAATGAGACATGTGCGAAGCGCTGTTTCAAGAATTGTAACTTTCTTTGCATTAATTATTTTTGCTATTGTTTTTGTTTCTTTTGTATATTGGGTTTATCAATCAGGCGCTGAAACTATTTTTTCCAAAGCATTTTGGTTTTATCCTAACACGCGAGCGGCACATGCTTTTGTTATTGTAATTTTTGCTTGTTATATAATTTACAGAGCTCAAAAGCATGCGTTTGTTTCTATTCCAGTATCAAAAAAATCAATTGACTTTACTGAACCTGAAATAAGCGATTTTTCATACACACAGTCCGAATCATATAAATCCAAAGTTGATATCTCAAAATCTTTTAAGTTGTCCGCTTTTCATGTTTTTGAGCAGGCATTCAAAATCGCATCGCATCTTGATAACAGCGAAGTCAAACCAATGCATATTTTTGCAGCAACGCTTCCTTCTAACGAAATAATGACTATTTTTTTTCGTCTTGGAATTAAATACAATGAGATTCAAGAACAAATTTCAAAAAGACTTGGTAAAATCGCGAGCGGTAGCGGAACTATTTTTTCTGATCAAGCAATTGAGGTTGCTCTTTCGTCATATATAAACGCTGCTTCTCATAACAGGCCATATGTGAGCGTTATAGAAGTATTCATTGAGTCATATAAAAAAGATGAATTTTTGAAAGAACTTTTGTTTGACAAGGGTGTTGATGAAGAGAAATTAGAAAATGTAGCTGCTTGGATTCGTGTTCGCGAACAGCTTCGCGAGAGGTACGAAAAGGGACGCGGACGCGCAATGCTTAAGCCGACAGGAGCTATGAACCGCGCGTACACTGCTGTTGCGACCCCGTTTTTGGATTCTGTTAGCGTGGACATGACTGCTACAGCTGTTCGCGGCCAGCTTCCATTGCTTGTAGGGCGAGAAAAAGCCGTCTCGGAAATATTCAGAATTATTGAAGGAGGAAACCAGAGCGTTATTCTTGTTGGAAATTCCGGTGTCGGTAAAGACGCAATTATAGAAGGCATCGCAGAACTTATGGCAGAAGAAAGCGTGCCGAAAATTTTGCAGGACAAACGGCTTGTAAAAATCAGTATTCCGCATCTTATTGCAGGTGCGCAAAGCGGACAAGTTGAAGAACGGATTTTGCGCACTATGTACGATGTTGCACGAAGCGGAAACATTGTTCTTGCGGTTGACGATTTGGACCAGCTTCCGCCAGAAGCGCACGGAGCGCTGTCTTCTGAACTGGCAAAAGGTTACACATTTATGATAGCAACATCTGAACTTCGCGCGTATGCTTCAAAAATTGAGCAGGGCGTGCTAGGCAGGGAATTTATAAAAATAAATATCGAAGAGCCGGAAAAAAACGAAGCAATAAGAATACTTGAATCAAAAATCGGATACATTGAATATAAGCATTCTGTATTCTTTTCTTTTGATGCGCTTGAAAAATGCGTAACACTGGCTGACAGGTATGTTCACGAAAAGTATTTGCCTGAAAAAGCGATTGAACTTGCAAAAGAGGCGGCTCTGCTTGCGTCAAAACGCGGGAAAAAAGCTTTTGTGCTTACTACGGATGTAGAAAAAATCGTCGCAGAAAAAACCGGAATACCGCAATCGCAAATTGGAACCGATGAACGGGAAAAGCTCTTGAATTTAGAAGCAGAGATACATAAGCGAGTTATAGGTCAGGATGAGGCGATTAAAGCTGTTTCATCTGCACTGCGCCGCGCAAGAACAGCGCTAAAATCAAAAAACAGGCCGATTGGAACTTTTCTGTTTTTGGGTCCGACAGGCGTAGGTAAAACAGAACTTGCAAAAGCGACTGCTTCAGTTTATTTTGGATCAGACGACGCAATGATCAGGTTTGACATGTCTGAATATCAAGAAAAGGGAAGCGTTTACAGAATCCTTGGCGGGCCGGGGCAGGAGGGTTTGCTTACAGAAGCCGTAAGGCGAAAACCGTTCTCGCTTTTGCTATTAGACGAGTTAGAAAAAGCGCATCCTGATATTTTGAATCTGTTCTTGCAAGTTATGGACGATGGCCGGCTGACAGACGCGCAAGGGCGTACTGTTGATTTTACAAATGTAATTTTAATCGCGACATCAAACGCTGGAACAGAATTCATTCAGCAATCAGTCAAATCTAACATTCCTATTGAACAAATAAAAGAGCGTTTGCTTGATGAGGGGCTAAAACGCGTTTACAGACCAGAGTTTTTGAATAGATTTGACGGTATTGTTGTATTCAAGCCGTTGTCAGAAGAAGAGGTTGTTCAAATCGCTTATCTTATGATAGCAAAGCTTTCTTCTGATCTGGAAGAGACGCGCGGAATAAGATTGGTTGCAGAAGATGAAGCTGTTTACGAGCTTGCGAAAAAGGGCTATGATCCTGTTTTCGGAGCCAGGCCGTTGAGGCGGGTTATTCAAGAAGAGGTTAATAATTCAATCGCAACAATACTTTTGCAAGGAGGCGCAAGCCGTCGCGATACGATTGTGCTTGGCAATGGCGGCGAAATACGAGTTGAAAAAGCGCAAAAATTATAATATGGCTTGGAATTTAATTGTTTGGATTATTTTAGCGTTTGTATGTTCGTTTTTGTTTACGCTTGCGATAAAACGAATCGCGTTACGATTAGGTGTTGTTGATTCGCCGGATAACGTGCGCAAAATTCACAAAGAGCCGGTTCCTCTGCTTGGCGGAACCGCTATTTTTATAACAATGGCGATTTTTATAATCGGATTTTTACTATTCAGCGAATCTTTAACAGGAGGAGAAATAACAAAAACACATTATTTGGGCTTTTTGCTTGGAGGAATAGCGCTTGTCGCAGGCGGGTATTTTGACGACCGCTATAATCTAAAGCCGCAATTTTCAATATTGTTTCCGATTACAGCATCGCTCGTAATTATTTTTTTTGGAATTGAAGTTGACAAGCTTACAAATCCTTTTGGCGGAATAGTTTATTTAAAATCATGGCAGTCAGATATTCTTGTTTTTATTTGGCTGATGATTGTGATGTACACGACAAAATTTTTAGATGGGCTTGATGGGCTTTCCGGCGGAGTATCTGGCATAGGCGCTTTTATGATTATGCTTTTGTCTTCTACAGCCGCTTATTTTCAGCCGGATGTAGCGCTTTTGTCAGCGCTAAGCATTGGAGCGATTGCAGGGTTTTTGGTTTTGAATTTTCATCCTGCAAAAATATTTTTAGGCGAGGGTGGCAGCACTTTTGTCGGATTTTTGCTCGGATCTCTTGCAATTATTTCCGGAGGCAAACTCGCAATAGCGCTTGTGGTTCTTGCTCTGCCTTTGTTTGATACAGCGTGGGTGATTTTACGAAGAATGTTTGTCGAAAAAAGATTGCCGGTTATTGGGGATAGAAAGCATTTGCATCACAGGTTGCTTGATATCGGTTTTTTGCAAAAGCAGATTGTGCTTTCATATTATTTTGTTGCTGCCTCGCTTGGGCTTTTGACATTGTTTTTGCAAAGCAGGCAAAAACTGGTTTTGTTTGGAGCGAGTATATTGCTTTTGGTTATAGCTGCTTTATTTATTGTTTTTGTTGGGGCTCAACATGATGAGTCCAAACAAAAAGGAAAGCCAAAAGCATAAATTTATGAATAGATTTCAAAAATCAGGATTGATTGTTGTAATTTTATTGATTGTTGCAGTCATATCAGTTATTGTGGTAAATACAAATGATATGGAAAAAATTTCTATTACTTTTCAAAACAACGCGATAATTAATGCAGAAGTTGCGGTCGATCTGAAAGATCAGGTTATCGGTCTAAGCGGGAGGGAATCGCTTGATCCGGATAGCGGCATGTTGTTTGTTTATGAAAGCGAAGATATTCGGAATTTTTGGATGCGCGGAATGAATTTTCCAATAGATATTATTTGGATAAAAGACGATACAGTTGTCGGTTTTGAAGAAAATGTTCCTATGCCTGGAAATTCAGATGAAATAGCAAGGGTTTCGTCAGATGTTGCAGTGGACATGGTTTTGGAGGTTTCTGCTGGTTTTTGCGCAAAAAATAGCTTGGTTGTGGGAGATTCGCTTGACATAGATTTATAGATTATGTAAACTATTCGCACTATGTTAGCAATTATAAAAACAGGCGGAAAACAATATAAGGTCAGCGACAAAAGCGTTTTGAAAATAGAAAAGCTGGAAGCTGAAGCAGGCAAGAGCGTTTCATTTACACCTCTTCTTATTGCATCAGAAGACGGTAAAACATTTAAACTTGGAGCCCCGGAAGTTAAAGGAGCAAAAGTAACCGCAATGGTTCTTGAGCAGGGAAAGAGTAAAAAAGTAAATGTCGTTAAATTTAAATCAAAATCGCGATATCGCAGACGAGTGGGTCATCGCCAACCATTCACAAAAATCCAGATAGAAGAAATTTCAGCATAGTTATAACCCCGTAAATCGGGGTTATTGTTTTTTAAACATCGGTCCAATGGTACCCAGTGATAAACACGGGGCAAGGCAGGGTATGAGACTACCAACACAGAACAGAAATATGTGGGTGACGGAAATACCGTCTCCTACATGTTTTTGGTTTTTGTGCAGAATGTGTAGGTGACGGAAATACCGTCTCCTACATGTTTTTTGTTTTTGACTTTGACTAAGCTGAAAAAATTTGATTAAATATAACCCCATCGACAAAGGAGGCAAGAACATGCGTCGATTCACGATCTTTCTGTTTCTTTTTGTGCTCAAGCTCTCTGTATGCTATCCGTCAAAGGCATCGCATGCGGCTGGCGTGCTCAATGTAAAGCGTATTGTTAAGTACATGCGCGACGGCGATGCGGATAAGAAGTTCCATTCGTTCAACGACACAAGCACGGAGTACGGCGAATCTGTGGTAGCGTACATGGCCATCAATGGCGGATTCTACATGATTTCGTTCAGCGATGTATACTGCTCTCCGTTCTGCGGACCGTACATTACTATCCGCGCTCGTACAAGCAGGGGACAGTTCGTTGTGACTGATCATCTTTTGGACGGTGTCGCGGATGCTGGGCAGGAAGATTTGATGGATTTCATCCACACACGCTTCATGTTTCAGAGTTGTGCGACAGTACTTGGACGGATGTGGTATACACCTCTTGAACAGTGTGATGAATTCGGTCTTGAATTTAGTGAGTACTGGCAGCACGAATACAATTTCGCGATAGAAATAATCGCAAACTATCTGTTTGGTGCTGTATTCTCTGAAGGATACGAGTGGGCTGATGATGCAACCGGACAAGTATTGACTACAAATCCGGCTTCGGGTACCATTGAGTTCCGCAAATGAAAGGAGAGACAGATGGAAAAACGATTTCTCGTCACGGTCATGAGCTTTAGCGAAGACGGATCGCTTTTGGAGCGAAGGCAGGATGAATACTTCGCGCAATCAGAGGGCGATCTTGAGAGGGATATGGTTCGCTCGCTAGGATTCTTGATTGAAAGAGGATTGGTGGAGCTCGAAATCGATCCGTACCAAGAAGAAAGGGACTTTTTCCCATGACGACAGACAATACGAACACGCAACACCGCTGGAGCGATCCGGCGGTTCGTTTTTTTTTGTGGATACGAATTATTTATTTTTTGTGGTATACTGTAAACAATAATATTTTATGCAAACCGATCTTTTGTTTTTTGAAATCGCAGCATTGCTTATTGGAGTGGCTCTTGTATCTTTAATTTTGCACAGATTCCGCCAACCGTTGATTTTGGCATACATGATTGCTGGCGTTATACTTGGCCCTTCAATTTTTGGAATTACAAAATCAGAAGATGTTTTTAATACATTCGCGCAAGTCGGAGTTGCTTTTTTGCTTTTTACTGTTGGATTGAATTTAAATTGGAGGCATATAAAAGAAATTGGCGGAATAGCTCTCGCGACAGGCGTAGGGCAGGTATTGTTCACATCAGCAGTCGGATATTTTGTAGGACTTGCCCTTGGCTTTAATGAAATAACAAGTTTGTTTCTTTCTGTTTCATTCGCTTTTTCGTCGACAATAGTTGTTGTAAAACTGTTAAGCGACAAAGAAGATTTGGACAGATTGTACGGCCGCATTTCAGTCGGATTTTTAATTGTTCAAGACATGATTGCTCTTATTCTTTTGCTTGGGATCAACGCGATTGGCGCAGGCGGAGACGTGTCGCATGTGGTCGGGCTTGTAATGATTCGCGGAATTATTGTCGTGCTTGTTTTGTTTGCGCTTTCTGCTTGGCTTATTCCGCGAGCTGTTGCGTACGCCGCGGCAAGTAATGAACTTTTACTTGTGTTCGCGCTTGGCTGGTGTTTTGCGGTTGCGAGCTTGTTGCATTTGGTAGGACTTGGAATAGAAATCGGCGCTCTTGTGGCGGGCATTACTCTTGCTGGCACTTCTTTTAGTTCAGAAATCGCTTCGCGCGTCAGGCCTTTGCGCGACTTTTTTTTGATTGTGTTTTTTGTAATGCTTGGAACAATGGTTGATACATCGTCAATTGTTAATCAAATTTTGCCAGTTATTGCTTTTTCTTTGTTTGTAATTATCGGGAATCCTATAATCATGATGCTTATAATGAGGGTTTTGCGATACCACCACAGAACAGGTTTTTTGTCAGGAACAACAATGGGTCAAATAAGCGAATTTTCATTTATTATTCTCGCATCCGGCGTTGCGTATGGCTATCTTGATTCAAGCGTTATAAGTTTGGCTACGCTTGTTGCTTTAATCACAATTGCGGCAAGCGCGTATGTTATAAAATACAACGAACAGATTTTTGATCTTCTGCTCCCTTTTGTTCGTTGGATCAATCCGGTTGACTCCTTAAAAGGAACAGAAGAAGACGCTTCAAAGCATGATGTTGTTTTGATCGGCTATCATAGAATGGGTCAGGTTATTTATCCGAGTTTAAAAAAGACATACAAAAAAGTCCTTGTCGTTGATCTTGATCCGCATGTTTCTGAGCGCTTGCATCTTCTTGGGATTCAAAGCGTTTACGGCGATGCTGGCGATGAGATGTTTTTGGATCAGATCAGTTTGCTTGATTCAAAAATAATTATTTCTACTATTCAAGATGTTACAATCAGTTTGGATATTCTTGCGTTTTTGATGCATAGAAAATACAAAGGGCGAATAATTGTAAGCGCAAAAACGCCTGAACAGGCAGTCCGCTGTTATGACTACGGCGCATCGTTCGTGATTGTTCCAAGCGTTCTAGGGGGAGAGAAGTTTGCTGATATGCTGAAATTCAATACAGGCAAATCATCTGTTTGGAAACAGCTTGGAGTTAAAGAAAAAAGAAGGTTTTTTGATTTATTTAAAATTGATTTTTCAAAAAAAACAAGAAAATAAAAAAATGAACGCCGCGCAGTCCGTTGCGCG
>DNKR01000030.1:20826-25367 GCA_003497135.1 Candidatus Uhrbacteria bacterium
ACCGCAGTCCGTTGCGCGGCGTTTGGTTTTCTTGTCGTGTCAGATCCTCTTGTGCTCGAGGACACGCGCATAGAGTTCTTTCTCGTGGATGGTCCATGTGTACAAGCTGAAGACGGCTTTGAGATCGTCTTCGGTCACGAACTTGGCAACATCTTTGTCATTGAGGAGTTCCTCTTTGAGATGCCGTTTGCCAGTGCAGGCCTGTTGGACAGCGCGATAGGCATCTTCTGCGCTCATTCCCTTGCGCTTTAGCAGCTGTTCTGCCTTTTGCGAGGCGTAGCGACCGAGAGTGCCCTCTGTCAAGTTTTTCAACATCCTTTCGCGGTTGACATACATTGTGCCAAGAACATCCGCCAGCTTGATGAGCATGTGGTCCAATAGCCCGAAAGCGTCAGGGATCGCAATGCGCTCAACAGAGCTCTGGCTGATGTCGCGCTCGCTTGCTGTTGCAACATTCTCCATCATCGCACTGGCGTACGCACGAATGAGCCGCGGAAGTCCGAAAAGTTGTTCGAGCGTGATCGGGTTCTTCTTGTGGGGCATTGCGCTTGAACCCTTCTGCTTCTTGCCGAAACCTTCTGTGATCTCGCCAACCTCGGACTGCGCCATGATCCACAGATCGCGTGCGATCTTCTCCACAACGCACGCGCCTTCAGCGAGTGTGTTCACAAGCTGTGCGCGCCTATCAAGTGGCACGATCTGGGTTGAGACAGGGGACACAGAAAGCCTAAGGATCTCTGCAACCCGTTCTTCGATTTCCGGGCCGAGTGTTCCGTACATGCCAACAGCACCGGAGAGCTTCATGCACACAGCTTCGTTATGCGAGCTGTGCAAGCGCTTGCGGAATCGCGTCATCATCTCGTACCAGTTCAGAACCTTGGCGCCGAATGTGATCGGTTGCGCGTGCTGTCCGTGCGTGCGGCCGATCATTGCAATATCTTGATTCTTGAGTGCGAGTTCGCGAAGCGCATCGCACACTCTGCTGGCGTCATCATCGATGGCATTGCACGCTTTGCGCAGAAGGAGCGCTGTTGCCGGTTCTTCTGTGTCGTACGATGTCAATCCGTCGTGGAACCAGGATGCGTCCGAGTCATTCGTCTTGATCGCTCTGTCGATTGCAGAATGGAACTGGTCTCCGTACAAGTTCAAGGCGTTGGCCTCGAAGGCGCCGGGTCCTTCCTTGCCAAGCACGATCATTGCTCGCACGATTTCGACAAACGCGTTCAGATCATGGCGAATGACCTTGTCCCTGCGACTGATCGCTTCTGCGATCGGGGTGCTAAGCCTGTTGAAATCGCCAACAGCATCGCACACGCGTTCGTAGACCCCGCTTGGAATCTGCCTTAGTTCGTCGCGCGCTTTTAGTACTGCAAGTTCAACTTGGAGCCATGCTTGGAACTTGGATTCGTCGGTCCAGATTTCTGTCATGTTGGGATGAGCGTATCTTGGGATCATCTATACTTACCTCCGCTGTGAAATTATCAAATTAATTGGAAATAGTCAAAAGTTGTATATACGTAATCATGCCGTTAGCTTGTACAGGAATTCTGGATCAAATAAGCTCGGGGTCAGGTCGCCACTTGTTAAAAAGTTTACAAGTGGCGACCTGACCCCATGGTTCAGAGTTCGCATAGCATGTTTTCTATTTGTTCTTGACAAATACTATTAGCACTCGTAAAATGTGAGTGCTAATGAAAATTTTATGGATTTAAGCCTTAGACAGCAAAATCTTTTAAGGGCGCTTATTGACGAATACATCAAAACAGCCGAACCAGTAAGCTCTAAATCGCTTGTTAATAGTAACAAGTTGGATGTTTCTACTGCTACGGTTCGAAACGAATTTGCCGCACTTGAACGCGAAGGTTATATTCGTCAACCCCACACATCAGCCGGGCGGGTGCCGACTGAAAAAGGTTACATGTATTATTTGTCCTGTTTTCAAAAAAATGAAAAACGAAAACGGCACGATCACGATGCTGGATTTAAGCAAGCAGTAATATCAGCTGATACTTGCGAGAACGCCGTTAAAGGCATAGCGAAAAAATTAGTTGATCTTACCGGAGAAATGGCATTGGTGTCGTTCGATCCTTCGTGGAATTATTTTACAGGCATGTCCAATTTGTTCAGAAAACCTGATTTTCAGAATTTGCAGATGGCCGGGGAACTGACTAACCTGCTAGATAAGATTGACGATGTAATAAACGAAATGTTTGACGAGCTTAACGAGGATCCGCAGGTGTTTGTCGGATCAAAAAACCCATTCGGCGAAAACATGTCGTCTATAATGGTCAAATACCGCCTTCCTGACGAAACAATAGCTCTAATCGGCTTGGTCGGGCCTTTGAGAATGAATTATAAGAAAAATATCGCTTTGCTTGAGGATGCAATTGAGAGCTTGGATGAATATGATAAAGATTCAAGAAAAAACAAAGAATAATAAACTATGGACGACGATGAAAAAAATAAGGATTACGAAGAAGCGGAAATGAGCCAAGAAGAGTGCGTAAAATGCGCTGAATATAAAGACGGTTGGAAGCGTGCGCTTGCTGATTATCAGAATCTGCAAAAAGACCTTGCGCGCGAACGGATAAACATGCGCGCTTCAGCTCACGAAGAAATTGTCTCAAAACTCATAACAGCAATTGATCACTTTGAACAAGCTCTTTCGCATATTTTAGAAGAAAATGCGTTTACAAAAGGCATTCGTCTGATAAAACAAGAAATTGAATCAGTACTTGCATCTGTTGGCGCGGTTCAATATGGAGAGGTGGGTGAATCGTATGACCCGCATTTGCACGAGTCAGTGGAAGAGCGATCAGATCAAGAAAAGAAGGATAATGAGATTCTAGAAGTTAAAAGAAGCGGGTGGAAGTTGAATGGAAAGGTGTTGAGACCAGCGCAAGTGGTGGTGAAAAGCGATGTTTAAGAACTCGTCATTTCGAACCCCCACCATTGTATCTTGGGGTGAGAAATCTCATCTGCGAGTATTCGTTGCTATACAGGCTTAACATGCGTAACTTAAATTCTTGGCAGTTGAGATCTCTCACCCCAACGCTAAAGAGGGGTTCGAGATGACGAATCAGAATAATTACTAATTACACACAGTATATGTCAAAAATGATCGGTATTGATCTTGGCACAACAAATTCATGCGTTTCTGTTATTGAAGGAGGAAAACCAAAAGTGCTTGAAAACAGTGAAGGCGGAAGAACAACCCCGTCTGTTGTTTCTATTACCAAAAGCGGCGAGAGGGTTGTTGGCGTGCCTGCAAAAAGACAGTCGGTTACGAATCCAAAAAATACTTTGTTTTCCATTAAGCGTTTAATAGGTCGCAGATTTGACGATCCAGAAGTTCAGAGGGATATTAAACTTTTTCCATTTGAAATTTCAAAAGCTGGGGATGGGGTAAAAATAAAAATGGGAGAAAAAGAATACACTCCGCAGGAAATCAGCGCAATGGTTTTGCAAAAATTAAAAGCAGACGCAGAAGCTCGTCTTGGCGACAAGGTCACAGAAGCTGTAATCACAGTGCCGGCGTATTTTGATGACGCGCAAAGGCAAGCCACAAAAGATGCGGGTGAAATCGCTGGCCTTACAGTGCGAAGAATCATCAATGAACCAACAGCTGCTGCGCTTGCGTATGGCATGGACAAGAACAAGGGGCAAAAAATCGTTGTGTACGATCTTGGAGGAGGCACTTTTGATGTTTCTGTTCTTGATGTATCCGAGGATACAGTTGAAGTAAAATCAACTTCAGGCGACACGCACTTGGGCGGAGATGATTTTGATCAGGTTTTGATTGAATGGATACTTGCCGAATTTAAAAAAGACCAAGGAATTAATCTTGCATCAGATCCTCTTGCGCTTCAGCGAATAAAAGAAGCTGCAGAAAAAGCGAAAATTGAGCTTTCAACCGCGCAAGCAACGGAAATTAATCAGCCGTTCATCACTTCTGACGAAAACGGGCCAAAGCATCTTGTCATGACCTTGACTCGAGCTAAGCTTGAAGAGCTTGTTGGAAATTTTGCAAAGAAAACATTGGAACCTCTAAAAAGAGCTCTTGAAGATTCAAAAATCAAATCTTCGGAAATAGACGAGGTTATAATGGTTGGAGGTATGACAAGAATGCCTTTGATTCAAAAGCTTGTTGAAGATTTCTTTGGCAAAAAATTAAACATGTCGCTGAATCCAGACGAAGTTGTTGCAATGGGTGCAGCGGTACAAGCCGGTGTTTTGCAAGGCGATGTTAAAGATATATTGCTTCTTGATGTAACACCGCTTTCTCTTGGTTTGGAAACAATGGGGGGAGTTATGACGCGTCTTATTGAACGAAATACAACAATTCCAACATCAAAATCCCAAACTTTTTCAACTGCCGCAGACAGCCAGCCGTCTGTTGAGATAAAGGTTCATCAAGGCGAGCGTGAAATGGCTTCTGACAATAAATTGCTTGGCAGATTCATGCTGGACGGAATTCCTCCCGCACCAAGAGGGGTTCCGCAAATTGAGGTTTCGTTCGATATTGACGCCAATGGCATTTT
>DNKR01000030.1:25435-25593 GCA_003497135.1 Candidatus Uhrbacteria bacterium
GATATTGACGCCAATGGCATTTTGAATGTCAAAGCAACCGATAAAGCAACGAGTAAATCACAGAACATAACAATTACATCTTCAACCGGCCTTTCCAAAGACGAAATAGAAAATATGAAACGCGATGCGGAAACTCACGCTGATGAAGACAAGAAAAA
>DNKR01000030.1:25675-25836 GCA_003497135.1 Candidatus Uhrbacteria bacterium
AAGAAAAAGCGCGAACAAATTGAGCATAAAAATCTTGCTGATACAATGGTATACACAACAGAAAAAATGATTAGCGACGCTGGTGATAAAATCAGCGAAGATGACAAAAAGGTTTTACAAGACAAAATTGAAGCTCTTAAAAAAGTAAAAGACAGCGATGA
>DNKR01000030.1:25907-26145 GCA_003497135.1 Candidatus Uhrbacteria bacterium
AAAAAAGTAAAAGACAGCGATGACCACGAGGCTATAAAAAAAGCGGCTGATGAGCTTACGAACGAGGCGCAGAAAGTCGGTGCAAAGCTGTATTCTGCTCAAGCTCAAAATCCGTCCGATGATAAGAATCAGAACGAGCAAAACAATAATCCAGATTCTGGAACTGGCCCTGTTGATGCGGAGTTTAAAGAAAAGGAATAAAGCGATTGTTTTTCTGTCATCTCGAACCCCTCTTCAT
>DNKR01000030.1:26251-51878 GCA_003497135.1 Candidatus Uhrbacteria bacterium
CACAGCTGTGCGTCCCTACCCTGCTGGGTTTTCCATTGTCTAACCGAGAAGCCAGCAGATGAGATTTCTCACCCCAAGATATAGTGGTGGGGGTTCGAAATGACAGATTGAATTCATAGATTCGCTATATAGGACGAATCGTGGTCTTGGTACTTTCGTTGATTCCTGAAATAATTTTTATGAGCAAGGACTATTACAAAATTCTCGGTGTAGAAAAAAACGCAACAGCTGACGAAATCAAGCTTGCTTTTAGAAAACTCGCGCACTTGCATCATCCGGATAAATCAGGAGGTGAGGATGCGAAGTTCAAAGAAATAAATGAGGCCTATCAGGTTTTAAGCGATTCACAAAAGAGAGGCCAATACGACCGGTTTGGATCTTCTTTTGATCAAATGGGCGGGCAAGGTTTTAACGGATTTCATGGCATGAATTATTCTGACTTTGGAAGCGGATTTGAAAATCTTGATGACATTCTTGGCGGAATGTTTGGGTTCGGTTCATCCGGCGGATCTGCCAAACAGCGCGGACGCGATATTACAATGGATGTGCGATTAACATTTCAGGAAGCTGTTTTTGGAACAAAAAAAGAAATTTCACTGACAAAACCAAGCGCGTGCGAACGATGTTCCGGAACTGGCGCGGAGCCGGGAACTAAAATGCGCAAATGCGAGCCATGTGCGGGAAAAGGAACAAGAGTAAATATGCAACGGACGATCCTTGGCACAATTCAAACGCGAACAGCTTGCGCAGAGTGCGGTGGCGCTGGCGAAGTGCCTGAATCTGTTTGCGCGACATGTAGCGGATCAGGAATTGTAAGACAACACAAAACAATGGTTGTTGAGGTTCCTTCTGGTATTGAAAACGGAAGCGTACTGCGCGTGCGCGGAGAAGGAGAGCTGTCCTCGCGCGGAACAAAAGCAGGGGATTTGTATTTGAGTTTGCATGTTGAGCAAAGTGATCAATTTACAATGCACGGAAAGAATCTACACTCAACAATGCGTATTGGTTTTACACAAGCGGGGCTTGGCGACAACATAGAAGTGCCTCTTCCGGATGGAAAAAAAGCTGGAATGAAAATTCCAGCAGGAGTTCAAAGCGGGCAGGAGTTCAGATTGCGCGGCCGCGGTGTTCCACCGTATGGAGATTTGATTGTCAAAATAGAAGTTGTTACGCCGAAGAAATTGAGCAGGGAGCAGAAGAGGCTGATTGAGCAAGCGGATTTGAGGGAATAATTTAATTTCCCGGGCAATTGGACTCGACGGGACTCGAACCCGTAATTTTCGGTGTCAAGACGAATGGGGTTACCTTTACCTCCACGAGCCCAATTGTGTGCCCGGATATTAAACAAAATACCCCCTTTTGAAGGGAGTACTTGGTTGACACCGAAATTTTTTTATGGAGGAACACATTCGTCATTAATAATTTAGCACAATTAATACGAATTTGTCAATGGGGTGATAGTGGATAAATTTATCAAGTTACGAGATGTAATAGCGGTTGACCAATCCTCTCGCGAGAGAAGTGGTTGATCCCTCCCTTCGCGAAGGGAGGGATTGACAAAGCGGGTGTTTTTTTGTTGTTATATTTGTGTTCAACAAACTGGTCTGCCGGAATCCCGTAAGTGCGGGGCTATGGTAGTCCAACAGAAGACAAGGAGGAAGTTCCAATGAAGTGGAAGCGAGTGTGTCAGACAGAAGGGACACTTGTAGCTGGCGAAAGGAGCGCGCCGCCGACGCACTGGTGGAACTACCTGTACCTTGCGTTCTTCGGCTGGAAGACGATCGTAACTTTGTGCGTACCAGACAGTGTCGCGCAGAATGGCTACTTCGTCGGATTTACGACCATGGACGGCGCCTCGTGGGTCAAAACGGAAGCGATCCAACACGACAAGTTTTTCAGCATGAGGATTGGTCACGAGGACACACGGTTCTTTGTGATGACGATCACGAATCCGGAACTTCTCGGCATTGGAACCCAGGCTGCCAAGCTGGTTCTTCCAGAGGTTGTCGCGCGTGGCCCGCTACACTGATCTTGCGCCACTTCGTCCACGAATGCCGCACCTTCTTTCCGCCTTTGCTCCACAGAGCTTTGGTGGGAAGCGGTGCGGCGTTTCTATTTAAAAGTTAAATTCTTCCTTATTTGTAGATTAGTAGCTAATTCGTAGATTCGTAATACTTAGCTTGACCGCAATTTACGCCCATGATATTCTGTCGCCACATATTAAATTATGCCTACAGTCAACCAACTTATTAGAAAAGGGCGCAAACAGCCAAAACGAAAGAGCAAAACTCCGGCTCTTGAGTTTACTTTGGATTCTTTGCACCGCAAAAAGACAAAATTCAAGCACGGAAGTCCGTTTAAGCGCGGGGTTTGCTTAAAAGTCACTACAATGACTCCAAAAAAGCCAAACTCTGCTTTGCGAAAGATTGCCCGTGTTCGTCTTTCAAATGGCATGGAAGTTACTGCTTATATTCCGGGCGAGGGGCACCAGCTTCAGGAACACTCAATTGTTATGCTTCGCGGAGGCCGTGTTAAAGACCTTCCTGGCGTCCGATATCACATTCTCCGCGGTATTTACGACACAACAGGAGTAGAGGGCCGCAGGCGCGGTCGTTCAAAATACGGAGCAAAAAGGCCAAAATAATTTTATTTATAAAACAGCTTAGGCGAAGTACCCCTCACGCGGGGAAGTTACACGCCAAAAGCTTTAACATATTATATGCGTGGAAAACAAGCTAAAAAAAGGGCTTTGAGTCCTGATCCAAAATTTGGCAATCTGCAAATTGCCAAATTTGTTAATTATACGATGCAAGGAGGGAAAAAGTCCGTGGCGCGTGCTGTTATTTACAACGCGCTTGATATGATTTCTGCAAAAACAAAGCAGGATCCTGTTGTTATTTTTGAAACAGCAATTAAAAATGTCGGACCTGCAATGGAAGTCCGCTCACGCAGAGTCGGCGGCGCAAATTATCAGATCCCAATGCCTGTCAGGGGCGAGCGCAAGTTTTATTTGGCTTGCCACTGGCTATTAAATGCCGCTCATTCCAAAAAAGGCAGAGGAATGGCAGAAAAGCTTGCAGATGAATTGGTTCTTGCTTCTCAAGAACAAGGCGATGCATGGAAGAAAAAAGAAGATGTTCACAAAATGGCAGAGGCCAATCGCGCGTTCGCTCACTTTGCACGAAGATAACACAAATATATGCCAAGAGAATACTCGCTTGAAAATACAAGAAATATCGGTATCATTGCGCACATTGATGCTGGAAAAACAACTGTTTCCGAACGCGTTTTGTTTTATACAGGCAAAAAGCACAAAATCGGAGAGGTTCACGAAGGCAAGGCCGAAATGGACTGGATGGAACAAGAAAAAGAACGCGGAATTACAATTACAGCGGCCGCTACAACATGTTTTTGGAAGGATCGCCGAATTAACTTGATTGATACTCCTGGCCATGTGGACTTTACAGTAGAAGTTGAACGGTCTTTGCGCGTTTTGGATGGCGGCGTTGTTGTTTTTGACGGAGTTGCAGGAGTTGAACCGCAATCAGAAACAGTTTGGCATCAAGCTGATAAGTACAATGTTCCGCGTATTTGTTTTGTGAACAAGCTTGACCGCACTGGCGCTAATTTTTTCAATGACCTGAAATCAATTTACGACCGACTTACAAAAAAAGCATATCCTATTCAGCTTCCAATCGGCCGCGAAGCGGATTTTATCGGAATAATAGATTTGATTTCCGGCAAAGCGCACATGTTCCGCGATGATCTTGGAAAAGAAATAGAAGAAACGGATATTCCTGCTGAATATCAGGATCAATACAAAGAGTATCGCGGAAAGCTTATAGAGGCGATTGTAGAAAATGATGAACAATTAATGGAAAAATATTTGGCAGGCCAAGAGATTCCTATTTCGGACATAAAAAAAGCTTTGCGCAAAGCGGTTTTGAATTTGCAAGTTATTCCTGTGCTGTGCGGATCAGCCCTTAAAAACAAAGGGGTGCAATTGCTTTTGGATGCTGTTGTTGATTATCTGCCAAACCCGCTTGATGTTCCTGCTGCAGAGGGATTTGATCCAAGCAATCCAGATCAAAAAATTATTTGCAAGCCGGATGACAGCGAGCCGTTTGCGGCTTTGGCGTTTAAAATCGCAGCAGATCCGTTTGTCGGTAAATTAGCGTTTTTCAGAGTATATTCAGGATCTCTTAAAGCAGGATCTTATATTCTTAACTCATCAACAGGAAACAAAGAACGCATTGGCCGCATTGTTCGCTTGCACGCGAACACGCGTGAAGATGTTGAAGATGTTTATGCTGGAGAAATTGCCGCAGCAGTTGGTCTTAAAGACACAATAACAGGCAACACTCTTTGCGACCCTGCCAGGCCTATTGTCCTTGAATCAATTATTTTTCCAGAGCCGGTTATATCTGTTGCTATTGAACCAAAAACAAAAGCCGACCAGGAAAAAATGGGCATTGCGCTTTCAAAACTTTCAGAAGAAGATCCGACATTTATTGTGCACACTGACGACGAAACGCTTCAAACTATTATAAGCGGAATGGGAGAGCTTCATCTTGAAATTATTGTTGATCGCATGAAGCGCGAGTTCCATGTTGAGGCAAATGTCGGCCGTCCTCAAGTCAGCTTCAAAGAAACAATTCACGGCACTGGCGAAGGCGAATGCAAATATGTTCGTCAAACCGGAGGCCGCGGACAATACGGACACTGTCTTTTGCGCGTAGAAAAAGGCGAAGTCGGAAGCGGTTTCGTGTTTGAAGACGACATCAAAGGCGGCGCGATTCCTCGCGAGTATATTCCTGCAGTTGAAAAAGGCGTTAAAGAAGCAATGGACAGAGGTGTTCTTGCCGGATATCCGATGATTGATATAAAAGTTGTTTTATTCGACGGAACCTATCACGAAGTTGACTCATCAGAGGCCGCGTTCAAAATCGCGGGTTCGCTCGCTTTTCAAGAAGCTGTTAAAAAAGCAGGCCTGTTCTTGCTGGAACCGGTAATGAGCGTTGAGGTTACAACGCCAGAAGATCATATGGGAACCGTTGTCGGCGACTTGAATTCAAGGCGCGGACAAATCCAAGAAATGCGCGATCGCGGAGGCGTGAAAATCGTTGACGCGTTTGTGCCGCTTGCTCAAATGTTCGGATATGCAACAGACCTGCGTTCAATCACGCAAGGCCGCGCAAGCTATTCAATGGAATTTGATCATTTCAACGAAGTTCCGCAAAATGTAGCGAAAGATATTATTGAAAGCAGAGCAGGCAGAAATACAAGAAAATAGTTTTTGTCATATCAATTTAATATAGCCAAAGCACACGGATTTATTCCGTGTGCTTTGTTTTATCTGGTTTGAATAGTGATATTTCAATCTGGCTTGATGGGTATATTTCAAATCGGCTGAAATCATTCAAACTGGCTTTAGCCAGGTAAGATGCGTACCCGCCCCGCGCATTGACATGTATTCAATTTTAAGCGAATATTCATTTGCATGGTCCAATAAGCCAAACCGGAGCTAGACCCTTGCGCCAATCCGGCGTCAATGGTGATGTCCCTTTCGGGATGCTCGGCAGGAGGTTTTAGGAGGTTCTCATGCGTTCGTTCCTTCCATACCTGTTCTTCCGCTTGCACGAAACCCTCATCCGCCCACTGTTCCGCGGAGCCACGCTTCCGGAATGGACCCGCGCGAAGTGGGTGCAAAAGACAATCAGTGTGCTGAAAGGCGTGCTTGAAGTCGTTTTTGTCATTGTACACGCAATCGGAGTAGTTGCATGTATGATGATGAGTCCATTCTTGCTGGGACAGACATCCTTACAAGAAAGTCACTATGTCCTTTTTAATATCCTTTGTATAGTGACCTCTGTAGCTGGAATGGTTGTTGGCTTCTTCATCACGTTTCCAGCGATAGATGTGTTTATAGACCTTCGCGTAGCGTGGCCGCATCGGTACGAACGGTACTGGGTATTCACGACATTGCCGCCAAAAGCAAGATACAGCATACAGCCCTTTGACAAGCCAGAAGTCGTCCATGTTGATGAAGGCGAAGAGTTTAACGACAAGATGGCGGATGGTGAGACGCCCAAATTCCTGCTTTTCAGCATGCCGAAGTTCAAGTGTTTTCGCAGTCGCGCTGATCAAATGTTCAACGGGTGGACAATTGATGTCGGTTTGGAAGGCAGTGGATATGTTTTCAGTATGCGCGACAGGCACGGGGTTGAAATCAAGGGTGGACGCAATTGGCCTTGGATTTCTCGTGCACTCTTATTTGGAGCTCCTTCTTGGATGGCGGTTCAGTCGTACGCTGAACATGCTGAATACTTACGGCGCCGCGAAGAGTATTTCTTGCGCACTCTCCATGAGCTGGAGCTCTACTTTAGTGAAGGCAAGAGTTCCCAGCGGGACAAGCTCATCGCCGAGTGGATTGCAAATGTCCTTCGCGACTACGAGAAGGGAATATGTAGCGAAGATAGGATGCCAAGCAGAAAAGATCTACCGCCACTCAAGGAGAAGAAGGTTGGTTAGAAGTCATTCAAACTGGCTTTAGCCAGGTGCGACGCGTTCGTTCGTGGAAAATACACGCTTCCGGCAGGAAACTCGAAACATCGAGGAGTACTGCCGGCACTTTTTATAAATAATTGATTTAGCTAAATAAGCGGAAAATACATACTTGACATTACTGCCTATTTTTGTAAAATAGCCCTGCTATGGATAATCAATGGAAACGCGTTTTACGCTTAATACAACAAACTGGAGACAAGCTTATTGTTCTGTCAGAAAACAGCGACGCTGCTTATGTTGTTATGCCGCTTGAGGCATACGAGGCAACAGTGGCTGATTCTGTTTCAGAAAAGGTACAACAACCGGTTGTTTCTCAAAACAAGGAAATTGCTAAGGTTAGCCAAAAAACAGTTTGGGATAGCTTAAAAAAGCCAAACGAGGTAGAAGAGCCGGAATTGCCAGAACTTCCAGAAATTGGCAAAAATGAGCCAAAAAACGACTTTCCAGATGAAGATCAGTTTTATCTTGAGCCGGTTGAATAGATTTTGTCTTTGTTAACCATAAATATAGCGTACCCAGTCAATCCCCACGCCTCTCTTGCATTCTTTTTCGGGCTTTGTTATACTATCGCCACTTCTTATTAAATAGAAATAATTCATTTTATTTGTAACAGACATGCTCCGCGTGTCTGCAAAAAACTTATGGCAGATGTATTTCAAAGAACTAAACCTCATGTAAACGTAGGCACAATTGGCCACGTTGACCATGGTAAGACAACTCTTACTGCAGCAATTCTTGCTGTTTTAAATGCCAAAGGCATGACTGCTCAAAAAAAGGGAGTCGATGATTTGGATAAGGCCCCGGAATCCCGCGATCGCGGTATTACAATCGCAACAGCGCACTGCGAATACGAAAGCGAAAAGCGCCACTACGCGCATGTTGACTGTCCAGGGCACGCTGACTATATCAAGAACATGATTACAGGCGCTGCTCAAATGGATGGTGCAATTCTTGTTGTTTCTGCAACAGACGGTCCAATGCCGCAAACACGCGAGCACATTCTTCTTGCGCGCCAGGTTGGAGTTCCAGCGGTCATTGTTTTCATAAACAAAGTAGACATGGTTGATGATCCGGAACTTGTTGATCTTGTTGAAGAGGAAGTCCGCGATCTTCTTAAAAAATATGAATACGACGGAGACAAGACCCCTGTTATTCGCGGATCAGCTCTTAAAGCTCTTGAAAATCCAACAAACGAAGAGGCAACAAAACCAATCATGGAGCTTATCAAACAGCTTGATGAATATATTCCAGAGCCGGTTCGCCAAACAGACAAGCCGTTCTTGATGTCAGTTGAAGATGTGTTCTCAATCGAAGGACGAGGTACTGTTGTAACAGGACGCATTGAACGCGGTATTGTTAAAGTCAACGAAGAAGTCGAAATAGTTGGAATCAATCCAGAAGTAAGAAAAACAGTCGTTACAGGAATCGAAATGTTCAACAAAACTCTTGATGAGGGCCGAGCTGGCGATAACGCCGGTCTTTTGCTCCGCGGCATGAAAAAAGAAGATGTTGAACGCGGTATGGTTCTTGCCGCACCCGGCAGCGTAACTCCTCACACAGAGTTTGAAGCAAAGATTTACGCTTTGACTAAAGAGGAAGGCGGCCGACACAAGCCATTCTTTACAGGTTACAAGCCGCAGTTTTATGTTCGCACAACAGATGTAACCGGCGAAGTCACATTGCCTGCAGGAACAGAAATGGTTATGCCTGGCGATACTGCAACAGGATTGGTTGTAAAATTGATCCAGCCAGTCGCTCTAGAAGAGCAAACACGCTTTGCTATCCGCGAAGGAGGCAAAACAGTCGGTGCTGGTGTTGTAACAAAGATTCTTAAATAAAAATCGCTGCTGGTCCCGCCCCGCCGTTGGCGTGGTGGGATCGGTGGTGAAATAAGTTCATTATTTGTGGTAGAAGCGATTAAACAAAAAAAAGAAGAGGAAGTGTCGCAACAGAGGATCAGAATAAAGATCCGAGCGTATGATCATAAAATAATTGATCAAGCGACAGAAACCATAATGAAAACAGCCGAAAGGACTGGAGCAAAGATTTTGGGTCCAGTACCTCTTCCAACAGAAAAGCGCAAGTACACTGTTAACCGTTCAACATTTGTGCACAAAAAGTCGCGCGATCAATTTGAAATGAGAGTGCACAAGAGGATTATAGACATTGTTGAGCCAAGCGAAAAAACGATTGACGCAATGATGAACTTGAACCTGCCGTCCGGAGTGGACATAGAAATAAAGATCTCATAATTCGGCAAAGGACAAAGGAGAAAGATTCTTCCGCCGCCAATGGCGCGTGTAGAAAAACCTCCCTTGAATTCCAAAAACCGAAATAAAAGGAGCAGCTAATTGAAAAATTAATACAACCTGTGGATCTTCACGGGGTCAGAAGCCAAGGCGCGAATTTATCATGCCGTGACTTCTGACTTTTATGTTAGAAGGCAAAATTATGAAAGCAATTATTGGGAAAAAAATAGAAATGAGCCAAATTTTCAAGCAAGACGGCACTGTTGTTCCAGTGACCCTTGTTCAAGCCGGCCCATGCACTGTTACTCAAATCAAAACAAGCGAGAAGGACGGCTATAATTCTGTCCAGCTTGGATTCGGTCTTGGAAAGCATTTGCCAAAACCAAGCGCAGGGCATTTAAAAGACCTTCCAATGCACAGTGTTTTGCATGATTTTGACCTTCAAGCAGACGGGATAAAGCGAGGTGATGTTATAGATGTTTCGGCTTTTACTCCTGGCGAAAAGGTTACAATCATCGGTATTTCAAAAGGACGAGGTTTTCAAGGTGTTGTTAAAAGGCACGGATTCCACGGAGCCCCAGCATCCCACGGCACAAAAGATCAGCTTCGCGCATCAGGATCAATAGGTCCAAAAGGACCGGAGCGCGTATTTAAAGGCGTGCGAATGGCAGGGCGCATGGGCGGTGATCGCGTAACAGTTAAAAATCTTGAGGTCGTATCGGTTGATAAGAATAAAAATATTATTGCACTAAAAGGAGCTGTGCCTGGAGCGCGCAACTCTTTTATTTATATACGTACATCAGGAAACGATATATGGCAAAAGTAAAAATTTACAACCAAGAAGGAAAAAGCGCAGGAGAAATGGAACTCGCAGAGTCGCTGTTTAATGTTGCTCCAAAAAGTGAAATCGTGCACGAGGCGGTTAGAGTTCAAGAAGCAAACAGCAGGCCTGTTCTTGCGCACACAAAAACCCGCGGCGATGTTCGTGGCGGAGGGCGCAAGCCATGGAAGCAAAAAGGAACCGGCCGCGCTCGGCATGGCTCAACCCGTTCGCCGATTTGGAAAGGCGGAGGAGTTACTTTTGGACCGTTAAGCAACAGAAATTATTCTTTAAAGATTTCACGAAAGAAAAAATTGCTCGCGCTTGCAATGTCGCTCACAGACAAGCTTCGCGATGATCGGTTTGTGGTTGTAGATACAATGTCTATTCCAGAAGCAAAGACAAAGATGTTTGCATCAATGCTTGCAAAACTGCCTGTAACAAAATCAAAAAAAATGCTTGTTATAGTAAATTCAAGCGACATTGCCACAAAGCGTGCAGGCAAAAATATTCCAAAAGTATCTTTGATTTCAGCAAACAGTTTGAATGTGCGCGACATTGTGAACAATGACTATTTGATTGTTTCAAAAGACGGCGTTGAATTGATTGAACGAACTTACGCAAAGAAATAATATGAGATTTTTTGACAGATTCAAAAAGAGCAGGGAACAAGAGCTCTCGCAAAAAAAATCAGCGGCTCCAAAAGCTGTTGCAAAGAAAAAAGCGAGTCCTGCTGTTTCTGTTGCGCCAAAACAAGAGGCTAAAAAAGCAAAAGACAAAGAAAGCGTAAGCGCTATTGCAAACAATGTTTTGATAAAGCCCGTTGTCACTGAAAAGAGCGCAATGCTTGCTGCGGCAAATGCGTATGTTTTTGAAGTGCCTGTTGGAACAAGCGCCCCAATTGTAAAACAAGCAGTAGCACAGCTTTACGGAATAATGCCTGTTAAAGTCAACATGATTAATTCACGCGGAAACCATGTAAGATTCGGTCGCACATATGGAGTTCAAAAGCGCGTGCGCAAAGCTGTTGTGTTTTTGCCAAAAGGAAAAACCATCAGTCCTTACGAAGGAGTATAAAACTCATTGCTTCAAATAAAGAATATGGGAATTAGAAAATACAAACCAACTTCAGCAGGGCGCAGGATCTCAAGCGTTGACATGTTTGAAGATCTGACAGCGAGCAAGCCGTTTAAGCAGCTCACAAAATCCAGAAAGGTTTTTGCTGGGCGCACAGGCGGAAAAATAACAGTGCGCCACCAAGGCGGCGGAGCAAAACAGCGCATTCGTCTTATTGACTGGAAGCGCGATAAGTTTGATATTCCTGCAACAGTCAGCACAATAGAGTACGATCCAAACCGCGGCGCGCGTATTGCTCTTGTTGTATATTCTGATGGAGAAAAACGATACATTCTTGCGCAAGAGGGCTTGAAAGTCGGGCAAAAGGTAATTTCTTCAAAATCAAAAGGCGATGTTGCTATTGGAAATAGATACAAGCTTAATGATATTCCTGTCGGTGTTGAAGTATCTGATGTTGAGCTTGCCCCTGGCAGCGGAAGCAAGATTGTGCGCGGGGCAGGGACTGCTGCGCAGATTATGGCAATTGAGGACAGGTACGCGCTTCTGCGCATTCCATCAGGCGAAATCAGAAAAGTCCTTGCAGAGTGTATGGCTACTATTGGAAGAGTTTCAAATGCTGACAGGCGATTGATCCGCTGGGGCAAGGCTGGACGCACTCGCCACCGAGGAATCCGCCCGACAGTTCGCGGTAAAGCAATGAACCCTGTTGACCACCCGCACGGCGGAGGCGAGGGGCATAACCCAATAGGATTAAAGCATCCAAAAACGCCTCAAGGAAAGCCGGCTCTTGGTGTTAAGACGCGCCGCAAAAAAGCATCTGACGCACTCATTATTCAAAGGCGCAATGCAGTAAAGAAATAGAAATAATTTTATGTCTAGAAGCATTAAAAAAGGTCCGTATATAAATGACAAGCTCTTGGAAAAGGTGCAAAAGTCAAAACCAGGAGATAAGCCAATAAAAACCTGGTGCAGAGCTTGCACAATAAGCCCTGAGATGGTAGGGTATTCTTTCGCTGTGCATAATGGGAAGTTATTTATAACAGTAAAAGTTGTAGAAAATATGGTTGGCCACAAGCTTGGAGAATTTTCACCGACCCGCAAGTTCATAAGCCATGGAGGAAAATTAGCAAAGGGTCAGGAAGAAGAATCTTCTGCAACAGCCGCTCCAAAAACTCCGGCTCCGCAAGCGCCAAAAAAATAACATATGAAAGTCAAAGCATCAGCCAGATTTATTAGAATGTCGCCGCGAAAAGTTCGCATGGTTGTTAATGCTGTTCGCGGAAAAGATGTTGCTTTGGCGCAAAGACAGCTCATGTTTATGAAACGCGCTGCCGCCCTTCCTGTTCTAAAATTGCTTAATTCAGCAATTGCTAACGCTGAAAACAACAACAAGCTTAAAGCAGAAAATTTATTTATAGAAGTAATAACAGTTGATCAGGGTCCGACTTTGCACCGAATTACACCTCGCGCAATGGGCCGCTCTACCCCTATCAGAAAGCGCACATCGCACATATCAATTACGCTTGAAGAGAGGGTTAATGAAGAAAAAGCGAAAAAAGTAATTGCAAAAAAGGCAAAAACAAAAGATAAAAAGCATATTGCGCCTGCAAAAAAGAAATCATCAAAAACAACATTATAATTATGGGACACAAGGTCCATCCAAAAGTTCACAGACTTTCAACAATATATTCTTGGGATTCCAAATGGTTCTCAAAGAATGATTTTGCTAAAAATTTACGCGAAGATGTTCTTTTGCGCGATTTTTTGCGCAAAGAATTGCGCGAGGCGTCTTTGGATAAGGTTGAAATCGAAAGAAACAGAAACAACATCACTGTTACCATCTATTCAGGTAAGCCGGGTGTAGTAATTGGAAGGTCTGGCGCTGGAATTGATGTGCTTAAAAAGAAAATACTTGAAATGCTGTACCGCGGCAAAAGAGTTGCGCTGAATATTCAAGTTTCTGAAGTAAAACAGCCGGCTTTGTCTTCAGCTATTGTCGCAGAACAAATGGCAATGGACATTGAAAAGCGTTTGCCTTTTTCTCGCGTTATGAAGCAGGCGATTGAACGCGTGAGCAAAGCAGGGGCAAAAGGCGTAAAAGTCGCTACATCAGGACGGCTTAACGGCGCAGAAATTTCAAGAACAGAAAAATTATCCAGCGGAAAAATTCCGCTTCAAAATCTGCGCGCTGATATTGATTTTGCATGCGCAACAGCAAGGACTATTTACGGAGCAATAGGCGTCAAAGTCTGGATTTATAAAGGCGATGTGTTTGAAAGCGAAAAGAAATCAGAATAAATATGTTATTGCCAAAAACAACAAAACATCGTAAATGGCACAAAGGGCGCGGAAGCAGGCAACACCCTGCACAGCGAATGAATACTATTGCGTTTGGCGAATACGGGCTCAAGGCCATTACCGAGTGCTGGGTTACTTCGCGCCAAATAGAAGCAGCTCGCAGAGCCATGACGCACGAGCTTAAGCGCGGCGGCAAAATTTGGATTCGCATTTTCCCGCACAAACCAGTTACAATCAAGGGTTCAGAAATTCCAATGGGTATGGGAAAGGGAGCCGTTGATCACTATGTTGCAGCTGTAAAGCCCGGTACGGTAATGTTTGAGCTGGCAGGTGTTGATAAAGAACTGGCGCACGAAGCGCTTCGGCTTGCAGGCCATAAATTGCCTGTACAAACTAAGGTTGTAGAAAAAAATATATGAAATTTTCCGATATAAAAGACAAGACAAGAGAAGATCTTGAACAATTGCTTTCCGAAAAGCGCACTGCGCTTAGAGAATTGAATTGGAAAATCGGCGCAAACCAAGTTAAAGATGTAAGAGAAGCGCGCGATATTAAAAAGCTTATTGCGAAAATATTGACACGCATTAACCAATAATATGGAACAAGCTAAAAAGAAAATGACCCATAAGAAATTACTTACAGGAACTGTTGTGTCAGAAAAAATGGCAAAAACGGTCGTGGTTAAGGTTGATGACGAAAAGGTGCATCCAATATACAAAAAGCGTTATGTCGTAAGCAAACGGTACAAGGCCCATGATCCAAATAAGGATTATCATGTTGGAGATGTTGTAACGATAGAGGAAACAAGACCTATGTCAGCGCAAAAACGCTGGAGAGTTGTTAAAAAGATTGAAGTAAAAAAACAGTAATATGATTCAGGTTAGATCAATGATTCAAGTTGCAGACAATACAGGCGCAAGAAAGCTCCAAGTTGTTAGGATGCACAGAGGCTATAAAAGGCGCTATGCGGGCCTTGGCGATATTGTTACATGCGTAATAAAAGACGCGATACCGCACAGCTCTGTAAAAAAGAGCGATGTTGTTAAAGCTGTTATTGTCCGCACCGCAAAAGAGACTCGAAGAAATGACGGCACATATATTAGGTTTGACGAAAATGCTGCAGTTATCATTGATCCAAAGAACAAAGAACCGAAGGGTACGCGTATTTTCGGGCCTATCGCACGCGAACTGCGCGCTGCCGGATTTACTAAAATAATTTCTCTTGCTCCAGAGGTCATATAGAAATATAATATGAAGCTAAAAACAGGCGACAAAGTAAAAATAATTGCCGGAAAAGAAAAGGGAAAAGAAGGCACTGTGATTCAAGTGTTTGGCAAGCTTGACAGAATTGTAATTGATGGTATTAATTTGATGACCAAGCATGTGCGAAAAAGGGGCAGAGAAGCAGGGCAAAAAGTTCAATTCCCATCGCCTATTCATGTTTCTAATGTTAAATTAATAGGCCCGTCAGGTACTGCTGGGCGTGCAGGGTATAAAGTTTTGTCAAAAGACGGCAAAAACATAAAAGTGCGAGTAGTTAGAAAAGCGAAAAAAGAAGAGGAAATTGAATAATATGACATTGATTAAAGAAAAATACATGAAGTCTGTTGTAAAAGAACTGCAAAAACAGTTCGGGTATTCTAATATCATGGCTGTTCCAAAAATAACCAAAGTTACATTGAATGTAGGCGTTGGCGCTCATACAAAAGATGCGCAAATGCTTGAAATGATAGAAAAAACACTGACTGTTATTTCCGGCCAAAGGCCTGTCAAAACACTCGCGCGCAAATCAATTGCTTCATTCAAAGTTCGTGAAGGTACTGTTGTTGGAATGATGGTTACAATTCGCGGTAAAAGAATGTGGGATTTTATTGACAAGCTCGTAAATGTTTCTTTCGCGCGCGTCAGGGACTTTCGCGGGATTGACGAAAGCGCTATTGACAAGAATGGTAATTTCTCATATGGATTTAAGGAGAATGTCGCGTTTCCAGAAGTTACTCCAGAAGAGATCCCGTCAGTTCACGGCCTTCAGGTGAACATTACAACGACAGCAAAAACACACGAAGAAGGCGTGGTAATGTTTAAATTACTAGGATTTCCTTTAAAGGAACGTAAATAAATTTATGGCGTCAAAATCTCAAATCGCTAAGTCAAAAAGAAAGCCAAAATTCTCCAGCAGAATTGTGCGCAGGTGTTGGAGGTGCGGCAGAGGAAGAGGATACATGGGAGATTTTAAGATGTGCAGAATTTGTTTTAGAGAGCTCGCTAACCGTGGTGAAATACCCGGAATCAAAAAATCAAGCTGGTAAGAAAATATGGTAAACGATCCAATATCAGACATGCTAACAAGAATCCGCAATGCTTACGCTGTTTCTAAAACAGAAGTGGTTTTGCCGTCTTCAAAAATGAAGTATGCGATCGCGAAAATTTTAGAGAAAGAAGGATTTCTTGCTTCGACAAACGAAAAAGCAGGCAGTAATAATTTTAAGTCGCTTCATTTGACTCTTAAGTACGAAGACGGCAATCCTGCTGTATCAGAAATAAAAAGAGTTTCAAAACCAGGCAGGCGCGTGTATCAAAAGGCACTAGAACTTTCTTCTGTGCGTTCTGGCTATGGGCTTAGCATTATATCAACTCCAAACGGGCTAATGACAAATTTTGAAGCCCGCAGACGAAAGCTTGGCGGCGAAGTTATTTGCGAAATATCATAATATGTCAAGAATCGGCAAACAACCTATTATTGTGCCATCAGGAGTTGAAGTTGTGTTAGACAACGGTTTGGTTAAGATAAATGGGCCAAAGGGAGAATTAAATTATTCTGCCCATCCTATGGTTAAGATTGATTTAGTTGAAGAAAACGGTCAAAAACAGATCATCGTTACAGCTGATGCAACAGACGACAAATTTATTGGCGCTGTTTGGGGAACAACAAGAGCGAATATTTCAAACATTGTTACAGGAGTTACGCAAGGTTTTGAAAAAAAACTTGAAGTCATCGGTGTTGGCTATAAAGCAAGCGTAAGCGGAAACAAGATAAAATTAGAATTGGGCTTTTCGCATCCTATCGAGGTGGTTCTGCCAGATGGAATTAAGGCGGTAGTTGAAAACGAAACAATAACAATTTCAGGAATTGACAAGCAGGTTGTTGGAGAAATTGCAGCAAACATAAGAGCGCTAAGAAAACCAGAACCTTATAAAGGCAAGGGTGTTCGCTACAAAGGCGAAGTCGTGCGCAAAAAGGTTGGAAAGGCAGCTGCTAAGTCCGAATAACATAGCAATATATGTCACAAAATCCAATTAAATATAAGAGAGAAAAAGCCGCAATGCGTGCGCGCAGGACGCGCATACAAATGCATGGAACCGGCGAGCGCCCAAGAATGAGCGTTAAAAGAAGCTTGAACCATATATATGTTCAGCTTATTGATGATAATTCGGGCAAGACGCTCGCGTCGTCCTCTGATCTGGAAATTAAAGGAGTAAAGGGTGCAAAAATTGAAATTGCTGCAAAGGTTGGCGAACTGATTGCGCAAAAGGCATTGAAATTAAATATTAAAACTATTGTGTTTGATAGAGGTTCAAATAAATATCACGGACGAGTCAGCGCGCTTGCGAATGCCGCACGCGAAGGCGGGCTAGTTTTTTAAAGCATTTTATGACAGAAGAAAAGAAACAATCAGCTTTTGCAGGCAAAAGCGAAAAAAGATTCGTGCGAAAGACAAAGCGCGGCAAAGGACGTCCTGAAAAGGAAGCCCGCGAGTTTGATCAGGAGATTCTTGATATTGCCCGCGTCACCCGCGTTACCGCTGGCGGAAAGCGAATGCGTTTTCGCGTTTGCATGGTAATAGGCGACAGAAAAGGCAGAGTAGGAATAGGTTTGGCAAAAGCGGCTGATGTTCCAGCTGCAATAGAAAAATCAATACGCCAAGCAAAAAAGCGAATGATGCAGGTTAATATTGTTAATGAGACAATTCCTCACAGGGTAGAAATGAAATACGGCGCCTCAAGAGTTATTTTGAAACCGGCTCCAAAAGGAACAGGATTAAAATCAGGCGGAGCGGTTCGCGCTGTGTTAACGCTTGCAGGAATTCCAAACGCTGTAAGCAAGATTGTCGGCGGAACGAACAAAGTTAATTGCGCACGTGCAACAATGAACGCTCTTGCCACCATGAAAAAATCAAAAAGACATTTAGCGCCTCGACCAAAGAGCGAAGCTAATGTACAATAAGCATACACAAGTTTATGTCACTTCATTTACATACAATTAAGCCTGCAAAAGGATCAACAAAGAGCAGCAAGCGGCTTGGCCGCGGCTGGGGATCTGGAAAAGGCAAGTATTCAGGACGCGGAACAAAGGGTCAGAGGGCGCGTACAGGCGGCAAAAGCGGACTTCAGCTCAAAGGTATTCGCACAGTAATGCTCGCAACCCCAAAACGCCGAGGTTTTTCAAGCTTGGGAGAAAAGCCAACTGTTGTAAATCTTGAAAAAATTGCAAAGGTATTCGCAAGCGGCGCGATTGTTTCTCCTGCAACTCTAAAAAAGCACGGGCTTGTTTCAAATTCTGCAAAGGAAATAAAAGTTCTCGGCAGCGGAAGTATCGGAATAAAAATTTCGCTAAAGGGCTGTGGTGTAAGCGAGAGCGCAAAAGCGAAAATAATTGAAGCAGGCGGCACAGTTAAATAGAGCTCATTTATTATGTTGACTTTCCGATCAATTTGGAAAACAAAGGATGTGCGAAACAGCATTATTTATGTTGTCTTGATTCTTGCACTGTTTAGGTTTGCTGCACATATTCCGGTTCCGGGCGTTGATGCAGAAGCGCTTGTAAGATTTTTTCAGTCAAATCAGGTTCTTGGGCTTTTGAATCTATTTTCAGGAGGAACGCTTGAGAATTTTTCAATTGTCGCACTTGGTGTTGCTCCATACATTACATCGTCAATCATTTTTCAGCTTTTGACAATGATTGTGCCGTCTCTTGAAGAAATGAACAAAGAAGAAGCAGGAAGGCAAAAGATGAACCAATGGACAAGAATCGCAACAGTCCCGCTTGCAGCTCTTCAGGGCTATGCGCTTATACTTCTGTTTAAAACACAGGGGCTCGGAAGCGCGGCGCTAGGAGGCCTTGCTGTCTCTGGTTTTGATATAGCATCTGCGATAATCGTCATGTCAGCGGGATCAGTTTTTCTTATGTGGCTTGGAGAGCTTATGAGCGAAAAGCATGTTGGAAACGGAATATCAATTTTGATTTTTTCAAGCATTATCGCTGGATTGCCGACATTTTTACAAAGAACATTTGCAACATACACATCTGACCAGCTATTCTCGGTCATCATGTTTGTTGCTCTTGTAATGTTAACTGTTGTTGCTGTTGTTGTGATCCACGAAGGCACAAGAAACATTCCGGTTCAGTACGCCAGACAGCGCGCACTTGGCCGCATGTCAGGCCGCATTGCTTCAAATCTTCCTTTGCGGGTAAATATGGCAGGAGTTATTCCTATTATCTTTGCCATATCGCTTATTATTTTCCCGCAAACAGCAGCGCAGTTTTTTGTGAACGCTAAAACTGATTTTATCCGCGAGGCCGCGCTTTTTATCAGCACCCTGTTCCAGAATCAGCTGTTCTACGGAGCTATTTATTTTGTTCTAGTGTTCTTGTTCACATACTTTTATACAGAGGTCGTGTTCCATCCGCAGCAGGTTGCAGAAAATCTACAAAGACAGGGCGGATTTATTCCGGGTATTCGGCCTGGCAAGCATACCGCAGAGTACTTGCAATGGACAACCAATCGTATATTGCTTACTGGCGCATTTTTCCTCGGTATTATAGCAGTGCTTCCAATAATCGTTCAGGCAATAACCAGGAGCCAATTGCTTGTAATCGGAGGCACATCAGTATTGATCGTTGTTTCGGTTGTAATTGAATCAATCAAGCAGGTTGAGTCAAATGTTTCAATGCACGAGTACGATTCAATCGGTTTGTAGGCGCATGTAACAGGCGAAAATAAAGCAGGGCTAGACCCTGCTTTTAGGTATGATAGAATGTGAGTTGTGCAAAACAGCATTATGCAAAACAAGCAACCCTACAAAATACTCATGATAGGCCCGCAAGGTTCTGGCAAGGGAACGCAGTCATTTAGAATAAGCCAGTATTTAGGGATTCCTGTAATTTCTACCGGTGAAATGCTAAGAAATGAGCTTAAAAATAGTACTGCTATTGGAAAGAAAGTAGAATCTTATGTTAATGCTGGTTTTTTAGTTCCAGACTCAATCGTAAACGAACTAGTTAAAAAGAGGATATCAGATCAAGATGCTGTTTCTGGATATATACTAGATGGTTATCCGCGCGATCAAGAACAGCTTGAATATTATTTGACAATTGACTCCCCGACCAAAGCAATATTTATTGATTTAGCTGATGAGGACGCATATAAAAGGCTTGAAGGAAGAAGAGTTTGCTCTTCCTGTAAAACAAATTATAATGTTCTATTAATGCCAACTAAAAAAGAAGGCGTTTGTGATGCGTGCTTAGGAAAGCTTGAGTCACGAAATGATGACCAAATTAAAATAATGAAAAATCGTCTTAAGGTTTTTCATGAAAAAACAAAACCAATGATAGATGTTGTAAAAAAATTACAAATTTTAATAAGAATAAACGGACTGCAATCGCCTGATAAAGTTTTTGAAGACATAATAAAAAATATTTAATATGGCATTGATAAAAACAAAAGAGGAAATAAAGTATTTAGCAGAGGGCGGAAAGCTTCTTTCCAGAGCATTGCGAGCTGCCATGGATGCGGCTGTTGTTGGGGCAAAAATTGAAGAGCTTGATAGCGCTGCACGCAAGATTATTGCAAGCGGCGGAGGAACCCCGTCTTTTCTTGGGTATAAAGTCCACAAACTTGACATGCCGTTTCCAACAGCTCTTTGCGTATCTGTAAACGACGAGATTGTTCATGGTCCGGCCAACCGCCATATGGTTTTGAAAAAAGGCGATCTTGTCGGCCTTGATTTAGGATGCTGGTATGAAATGCTGTGCACTGACATGGCCGCGACAGTGTGTGTTGGTGAAGTTTTAGATGAAAGGCATGCTGAACTTCTTAAATACACGCGCGTTGCGCTTGAAAAAGGAATTGAGCAGGCAAAGGCGGGAAACCGCATATTAGATATTTCTGCTGCGATTGAACGCGTTGCAAACGAGCATAAGTTCGGAATAGTCCGTACGCTTGTCGGGCACGGAGTCGGCCACGAAGTGCACGAGGAACCGCATGTGCCGAATTTTGTTGACAAAAGATTTGACAACATGAAATTGGTTCCCGGCATGTGCCTTGCGCTTGAGCCGATGTTCACATTAGGATCAGGGGCTGTTGAAACATCTGACGACGGCTGGACAATAAGGAGTTCTGATTCAACAATGACAGCGCATTTTGAAGCAACTATTGCTATTACAAAAGAAGGTCCAAAAATTTTAACGCCGATTCAGAGTTGATTATAAATATGCGTTTTTTGGGAATAGATTACGGAGACAAAAAAATCGGGCTTTCTATTGGCGATGATGAAACGAAAATCGCAGTGCCTTTTGGCGTTATACAAAACAACAAAGACATAGTGAAATTTATTTTAGAAATAATCAGTACAGAAGATGTCGGTGCTATTGTTGTTGGTGTGCCGCTTAAAACCGGCTCGCACCACGGGCCCAAACAGCTTGAAAAGTCCAGAAGATTTATTGAAAAATTAAAACGGTCGGTCAGTGTTCAAATTTTTGAACAAGACGAAAGCTATACAACAGCAGAAGGAAAGCGGCTTATGATGGAAGATGGCGTAACAGCAAAAGAAGACGAGCTTGCGGCAATGATAATTCTTCAGGATTATTTATCGAGTTGATTGTGTCTATTGAATATCAAACAAGCGGAATTGTGCTTTCAAGAAACGACCACAGAGAAGCTGATCGAATGTATTCGGTTTTTACAAGAAATCACGGGCGTCGCGAATTGCTTGCGCGTGGGTCAAGAAAAATAAGGGCTAAAGTCGCTCCGCATCTTGAATCGTTTGCAGAGCTTGATCTTTTGGTTGTTATAGGAAGGCGCGGAGAAATATTGGCAGGTGCAGAGAGAGGAGAAACCTTTACAGGCATTACCGGCTGTTTTGTCTCGTGCATACTTGCCCAACGGTCATTGAACTTGGTCAATCTTGCAACTGATCGCGGACAAAAAGACGCTGAATTATATGATGAGATTGTTCGCTGGATGCGTTTTTTGAATAATATGGGAGAAATATCGCCGCTAAGGGCTGATTTGTTGTTTAGCGCATTTGCGCTTAAGCTTTTGGCTCTGCTTGGATGGGGGCCGCATTTTTCTAATTGCATTGTGTGTAAAAATCGGGTTGAGCCAGGGAGCGGTTTAATGCATGTGCAAAAAGGCGGTCTTGTTTGCAGATCCTGCCATGAATCTGACCAGCAAAATTGGCTTGCCGCTCTAAGCATAAATGACGACGAACTCAAGCTTTTAAGATTCGCAATCTCCAAAAATTATGAAGATTGCATGAAATTGCGCCTTGATTCTATTATTGTTTCAAAATGCGCAAGGATTGCCCAATCCTTTTTTAACTCGCACATTCCGCTTAAAAATCCGATTGCATTATTGTCTGATTTCGGTTAAAATACCGTTCATATGGAACGAATGCAAATTGCACAAATAAAGCAAAAAATGGGCCAGGAAATAGAGTTGGCCGGCTGGACATACAATTTCCGTTCAAGCGGAAAAATTTTCTTTTTGCAGCTTCGCGACGGAAGCGGGCGCGTTCAGATTGTTTATTCAAAAGCGTCCGTACCAGAAGACCAGTGGAAAATATTAGAAGAAATTAAAATTGAAGCATCTGTTATTGTGCGAGGAACAGTAAAAGAAGACAGCCGTTCAGAATCAGGCTGCGAACTTGACGGTGCATATATTGAAATTATTCAGAATCCGCCCGATGATTATCCGATTTCAAAAAAAGAGCATGGGCCTGATTTTTTGTTGGACAACAGGCACCTTTGGCTTAGGTCAGAAAAGCAATGGGCAATACAGCGCGTGCGCAACACTATTATTAACGCTACATACGAATTTTTTAATAGCCGCGGATATATAAAAATTGACACGCCTATTTTAACGCCAACTTCGTGCGAAGGCACGACAGAATTGTTTGAAATGGAATACTTTGATCTTGGCAAAGCGTACTTGGCGCAATCAGGCCAGCTGTATTTGGAAGCGGCTGCAATGTCGCACGGCAAGGTTTTTGATTTTGGGCCGGTGTTTCGCGCAGAGAAATCAAAAACTCGCAGGCACCTGACAGAGTTTTGGATGATGGACGCGGAAGCGGCATTTGTCGGGCATGATGAGAATATTGGCATTCAAGAGGCGCTTATTTGCAAAATTGTTTCTGATGTATTGTCAAAGAACGAGCAAGAGTTAAAAATTCTTGAACGCGACATAGATGCGTTGCGCAAAGTGCAGGCGCCTTTTGTGCGAATGACTCACGCGGAGGCAGTTAACAAATTGCGCGATCTTGGAAGCGATATTGGAGACAACGACGATCTTGGAGGCGATGATGAAACTATTCTTACAAAAATGCATGAGCGTCCGATTTTTGTGGAAAAATACCCCGCAATTGTAAAAGCGTTTTATATGAAGCGCGATCCGGTTGATCCAACGCGCGTTTTAAACGCTGACTTGCTTGCGCCAGAAGGATACGGAGAAATTATCGGAGGGTCGGAGCGCGAAGATGATTACAATATACTTGTGTCGCGAATTAAAGAGCACAATTTGCCGATTGAGGCATTCTCTTGGTATGCTGATTTGCGCAAGTACGGATCTGTTCCTCACTCTGGATTCGGCTACGGCCTTGAACGCATTACAACATGGATTTGCGGACTTCAGCATGTTCGTGAAACAATTCCTTTCCCGCGCCTTATGAACAGATTGAATCCTTAATTATGACAGCAAGCTCAAAAAAGACATGGTTGATAATAACAGCTGTGCTTGTTTTTGTTTTGCTGGTTTTTGCTTTGCGATTTGTTTTTGCCGTCCGTAAAGCGGGAGAACAAAAAAAAGATGCGGTTATTGAACAGCCAAAAAAGCAAACGCTGTCAGATCAAATGGTTGTTTTTACAGGAACCGAGGTTATGGATCGCGGTCAGTCATCATCACCGGACGACGACTCGCTGAGAATCGGATTTTATAGATTTGATTTGGCTTCTGCAAGATTCGCGCCAGTTAAAGTTTTTGAAGTTAGGCGCGGTTTTGATGAGCAGTTGATTAATCCCGAGCAGTTTGGAAATAGTGTCCTAATAAGAAATTACAGAAAAGGCGCTGATGCAAAACTGTTTGCTGACGGAACATTTGAAGAGATTCCAGCTCGTCCATTTGCCTCAATAAATAATTCTTCCACAAAATACGCAACAACGCTTGAGCCGGGCGATAACATTTTTGATTACAGAACATCGCAGGTCTTTATTAGAATATTCGGCGTCGACGGTATAGAAATTGACAGATCAGACATTACCTCGCATGTAAAAAATGTTTCCGCAGTGCGTCCGCTTGGGTGGTCAAAAGACGACAAGTTTGTTTTTATTAAACCGATATCCCTTGGAGCAGAGGAAAGACCAATGGCCGGATTGTGGAAGTTTAATACCGAAACAAGAGAAATGCTGCCTTATGACGAAATTTTTAGCAGGGGAATAGTCGTTGATTATATTGATCCAAGTCATAATGTTGCAATAGGCACGACTTTTCGCGACTCTGAATCTATAGAAGACGGGCCAAGCGGCCCATCAGAAGTTATTTTGATTGATCTTGACACAGGCGACCCAAGAACAATTTTGCGCGATGAAAAAAGGGTATATACTCATCCGCGTTTAAGCACAGACGGCCGTCAAGTCGCATATGGATTTGCTGACGGTTCCGGTGTATGGACAACATTTATTGATCAGGCGCGCGCTGCAAACACAAAAATATTATCAGGGTTTCTTATTGAATGGATTGGAGATTGGATGATAATTGACAGAAACGGCGAACTAGTCGCGTTTCATGTTCCGACAGGCGGCATTGCGCGCATAGACCAAGATCGCGGAACATACGAGGATCGCGATTATAGGGATATAGAATATATAGGCGCGATAATAAGCAAGGAACAAAATTAATCAAAATAATATGACAAAAAGAATTTTGAATAGAAAAACAACAGAAGCGGTTGGCGAGCAGGTTAATGTCATGGGCTGGGTGCATGCAAGGCGCAATATGGGAAAAGTCGTATTTTTTGATTTGCGCGACAGATCAGGGCTTTTGCAAATAGTATGCGTTCCAAGCGAGCTTGATGAAGAATCAAAAAACTCGCTTGATAAAATCCGACCTGAATATGTGATTAAAATTTCAGGAACAGTGCAAAACAGGGCAGAGAAACAGATAAATTCTGATTTAGAAACCGGGGCAGTGGAGGTTCTTGCAAAGCGAATAGAGATTTTGAATGAGTGCAAAACTCCGCCGTTTGAAATTGATAAGGATACAAGCGCTGTGAACGAAGAATTGAGATTGAAATACCGTTACCTTGATTTAAGAAGCGCTCGCATGAACCAAAACATCAGAAGCAGGCACAGCATAACTCAATCATTCAGAGAATTTTTGATTGGCGAGGATTTTGTTGAAATAGAAACGCCTGTTCTTGCAAAAGGCACTCCAGAGGGCGCACGCGAATACCTAGTTCCAAGCCGCCTTCATCAGGGCAAGTTTTATGTGCTCCCGCAGTCGCCGCAACAGTTCAAACAGCTATTGATGGTTTCTGGAATGGAAAGATATTTTCAGGTTGCAAAATGCTTCCGCGACGAAGATCAGCGCGGGGATCGTCAGCCAGAGTTCACGCAAGTAGATTTGGAAATGAGTTTTGTTGAGCGCGAGGATGTTATGGACTTGGTTGAGAGATCAATAGTAAATACAATTCAAAAACTTTATCCGAATAAAAAAATACAGCAGCTTCCGTTTCCGAGAATTGATTACAAAGACGCAATGGAAAAATACGACACTGACAGGCCTGATATTCGCGAGGACAAAAATGATCCTAATCTGCTGGCGTTCTGCTGGGTTGTCAATTTTCCGTTTTTCGAAAAAATAGAAGACGGCGGGTGGACTTTTACGCACAATCCGTTTTCACGCGCAGTGCCAGAACACAGGGAATGGTTGTTGAACAAAAAAAATATTGGCGAAATACTAACAACCCAATACGATGTGGTGCTGAACGGATTTGAAATCGGAGGCGGCTCTATTCGCAATCATGAAGCAGAAGCGTTGCGATGCGTTTTTGAAGTCATGGGAATAGGTGCGGAAGAAATCAGCGCAAAGTTCGGTCACATGCTTGAAGCTTTTGAGTTTGGTGCGCCGCCGCACGGCGGGCTTGCAATTGGGCTTGACCGGCTTGTCGCAATCTTGCAAAGCGAACCTAATATCCGCGAGATTATAGCGTTTCCAAAAACAGGCGATGCGCGTGATCCAATGATGGGGGCACCTGATGTTGTTTCGCAACAGGCGCTAAAAGATGCGCATATAAGTATTGATACAGAATAATATTCAATAAAATCCGCTAATATTAGCGGATT
>DNKR01000030.1:51946-52283 GCA_003497135.1 Candidatus Uhrbacteria bacterium
ATCCGCTAATATTAGCGGATTTTTTAATTGCAAAAATTTGCGTTTTTGTGTAAAATATAATGTATAAAATTTTGTCTGTGGAAAACCGTAAAACATTTGAAATTAAGCTTGAGGAGTTTGCAGGCCCAATGCAGCTTTTGTTGGATTTGATAGAAAAAGAAGAGCTTGAAATTACAAAAGTGTCGCTAGCTAGGGTTACTGACGAATATATCAAGCACATGGAAGCGCACGAAGTTCCTCCAGAGGATTTGGCTGATTTTTTGATGATCGCCGCTCGGCTCATGTATCTAAAAAGCTGTACTATTTTGCCGATTGAACAGGAAATTGAATACGATGA
>DNKR01000030.1:52372-52602 GCA_003497135.1 Candidatus Uhrbacteria bacterium
CCAGACCTCGCTCTTCAGTTAAAAATGTATAAAGAATTTGTAGATGCGTCGCATTGGATTGAGGGCAAGTGGGAGACGAATGCAATGTTCGGACGCGAAAGAGCCAAAACAGAATACAAAAAATCTTTTTTGCCGCCGGCGCGTATTGGCGAAGAGGACTTGCGTGTTGCGTTTCGCAGCGTTCTGCGCCGCTTGGAGCCGTTTTACGCTTTGCGCGAGGCAGCTGTCAG
>DNKR01000042.1:0-2260 GCA_003497135.1 Candidatus Uhrbacteria bacterium
CAGTAACAGCCAAGGAAAAAGAATCCGTAAGAAACAAACTGGTAACAACGGCAAAGAAACTGGCTGTAACCGCCAAGGAAACTGAATTAATAAACAAAGAACTGCGTACGCTTGATGTAGCAAAAGATGAGTTTGTTTCTATTGCTTCGCATCAGCTCAGAACACCTCTTACTGCCCTAAAAGGATATGCAGGTATGCTTCTTGATGGGGATGCCGGACCAATCAACGACAAACAACATGAGTATCTTTTGGAAATCAAAAATTCTAACGACCGAATGATTGGCCTCATAACAGCACTTCTTAATGTCTCAAGAGTTGATTTGGGCGTCTTCATTGTTGAGCCAGAACGGCTAAATCTCAAAAAGGTAGCTGAAGATGCGTTAAAAGATCTTGGCGTGAAGATTGTTGGGAAACAATTGCAGATAGAGACGAATTTTAGGGACGATGTACCACTGATTAATGCGGATTTGAATATCGTTCGGATGATTTTTCAAAATTTGTTATCAAATGCAGTAAAATACACACCAGAGAAAGGAAGAATTAATGTCAACTTAAAAAAAGACGGATCAAATATTCTTATCTCGGTCGCAGATTCAGGCTATGGAATACCCAGCAATGTGCAGTCAAAGATTTTTACAAAGATGTTTCGAGCTGATAATGCGCGGGTAAAAGATCCCGATGGTACCGGTCTTGGACTATATATAATTAAATCAACGCTTGAAAAAACTGGCGGAAAAATTTGGTTTGAGTCTATAGAAAATAAAGGGTCGACATTTTATGTTACCATTCCACTTAATGGTATGAAAAAGAAAGAGGGAACAAAAAGATTAGAATTAAAATAAAATTTTATGAACGCTTCACGACAAAATATTTTGATTATTGAGGACGAGTTGTCCATTTTGAATGGCATTTCGGACAAGTTTACACATGAAGGGTTTCTAGTAACTAAGGCAATCAATGGCCAAGATGGCCTGGATAAGGCGCTCAAAGAGCACCCTGATTTTATTATAGTTGACAATCTGATGCCAAATACTGACGGTTTTTATTTTTTAGAGAATCTTCGCAAGGATAAGTGGGGTAAAGATGCCTTGGTTATTATGTGGAGTAATTCTCATGACTCCAGTACAATTGGTCGGGCAAAAAAAATAGGAATCTTAGATTTTATGATCAAAAGTGAATGGGAATACCGAGATTTAGTAAAAAAAGTAAGGGAATACCTTGATGCTAAATAATTTATTTATAAAATATTAGAAAATAATATGGACACATCACAAAAAAAAGCTCATATTTTAATTATTGATGATGATGAGGTTATGCGCCGTCTTTACGGTAGTTTAGTCGCAAAGATTGGTTATGAAGTTATTTATTCTCCGGACGCTATTCAAGGAAGAGAATTGGCCCGACGTTTTCAACCCGATCTTATTTTGATGGACATGAACATGCCGGTAGAGGATGGCCTGACAGCATCTCAAAGGTTAAAAAATGAAAAGGAGACGGCTCATATCCCTATCGTTTTACTAACTAATGCGGATCTGTCGATTGAAGCGGAAAAGTGGATGAAAGAAGCTTTAATAGACGATTATATTCAAAAAGGCATTAGTAACGAAGAGTTTGTCGAACGAATTAAAAAAATAGTTGAAAAAAAATAAAAACCTGAAGCGCCTTTTGGTTTTTTGCATAGTTTTGTGTTTTTGTGATAGAATATATGTAAGTATTTTATGGAAAAATTTCAACAAGAAGCATTTGGCAGGCCTATTTTAAGCTGGGAAGTTGACGAATATCGCAAACACGAACGGTCAACAGCGTGGTTTGTTATATCTGGAATTATCGGCGCGATATTGCTTGTCATATCAATCGTAACAGCTAACTATCTGTTTGCGCTGATTATTTTAATGGTCGGACTTTTGACTTTTATAAGTTCGTTTAAAAATCCTGAAAGAGTTGACGTTTCAATTACAACAACAGGCGTGGTAATTGGCGGGGATTTTTATCAGTACAAAGAACTAAGAGATTTTTCAATTGTGTATGAGCCGCCTGAAATAAAGCTTTTGTATGTTGACTTTAAGAGTAATCTTCATCCCACAGTATCAATTCCGCTAGAAGAGATTGATCCTAACAAAGCCCGCGAAGCCCTGCTTCCTTATGTAATAGAAAATCTAGAAAGAGATAAGGAATCCTTGACAGACATGATGTCTAGGCTGTATAAGATCTGAACAACACGCACTCGTAGCTCAGCTGGACACCCGCCCGAACGACCGAA
>DNKR01000042.1:2370-2677 GCA_003497135.1 Candidatus Uhrbacteria bacterium
CGGGCGGGGAGCGCAAGCTTCGCAAAAACCTATGTTTACAGTGTATATTTTAAAGGATGAAAGAGGCGAGTTGTACAAAGGAGTTACTAAAGATATCAACAGAAGATTGTTAGAGCATAAACGCGGTCACACAAAGACGACAAGAAAGATGAAAAACAATAAAGTGGTTTATTCTGAAGAGTTCATTTCTTTTGAAGAAGCAAGAGTAAGGGAAAAATATCTTAAAACAGCCGCTGGAAGAAGATATTTATAAAAGATATTATGCACTCGTAGCTCAGCTGGACAGAGCGCAAGCTTGCGGAGCTTG
>DNKR01000042.1:2742-11240 GCA_003497135.1 Candidatus Uhrbacteria bacterium
TGGATAGAGCGCAAGCTTGCGGAGCTTGAGGCCGCAGGTTCGAACCCTGCCGGGTGCACCAGAAAAATAAGATTTGTTTCTAGGGCGGGGATTTATTCCCCGCCCTAGATTTGTTTGTATTATTTTTTTCTGTTTTTTGATAAGCTGTATTCAATATGCGATACTTTTTGAATACGCCGGTTGATATATTGCCCGGAATCGGGCGATCGGCTGTTGCTGATTTCAAGCGGCTTGGAATTGCGACAGTCAGTGATTTGTTATGGTATTTGCCGTTTAGATACGACGACCATTCAGAAGTAAAACAGATTGCCGATGCGCATGCAGGCGATACTGTAACTCTGCAAGGCAGAATCTCCGCAATAAAATCAAGGCGCAGTTTTAAGCGCAGATTAACTATAACGCAAGCGGTTTTAGAAGACGAAACAGGGCAAATCAAGGTTGTGTGGTTTAACCAGCCGTATATAGAAAAATCAATCGCTTTAGGCGATGCTGTTTCGCTTGCAGGAAAAATAAGCGATGAGTATGGTCTTACAATGGTCAGTCCTGTTTACGAAAAGATTCGTTCAAAAGGCACTGTGCACACAGGCAGAATAGTTCCGATTTATCCTTTGCGCGGTTCGCTTACGCAAAAGCGCATAAGAACGGCCCTGCACTCCGGCCTGTCAGCATCAAGCGACATAAAGGAATGGCTGCCTGATCTTATAATGGACGCGGAACCGCTTCCTTCAATTTCAAAAGCGCTTACTGATATTCATTTTCCGCCGTCTCACGATGATTTGGCGCTTGCGGCAGATAGAATAAAGTTTGAGGAACTGCTCTTGCATCAGATTTTGTTTTTGCTTGCTAGGCGTAAACTTAAAAAATTTAAATCCTATCCGATACAGCCCGATGAAAACGAAATGAAAAAGTTTTTAAGCGCGCTTCCATTCAAATTAACATCAGCGCAAAGCAAGGCAATAGGCGAAGTTCTTGTTGATCTGGAAAAACCGAACCCGATGAATCGGCTTTTGCAAGGAGATGTTGGTTCTGGAAAAACAATTGTCGCAGCAGCAACCGCGTTTGCTGTTTCTAAGGCAGGGAGGCAAATCGTGTATTTAGCGCCTACTGAAATTTTGGCATCGCAGCAGCACGAGACGCTTTTGAAACTGTTGCCCGGAACAGATGTCGCGCTTTGCACAAGAAGCAAATGCGCAATAGGCAGTGCACGGGTATCGCGCGAATCAGTTGAGTCAGAAGTTAATGCCGGGCTTGTGTCTGTTCTTGTTGCAACGCACGCTGTTTTGCACGAAGGTTTTTCGCCTCCAAATTTAGCGCTTGTTATTGTTGATGAACAGCACCGTTTTGGCGTGCGTCAGCGCCAGAGATTGTTGGAAAAGCATTCTCGCAAAGGCGTAACGCCGCACCTGCTGTCCATGTCAGCGACTCCGATTCCAAGATCGCTCGCGCTGTGCGTTTTTGGAGACCTTGATCTTTCAATTCTTGATGAGCTTCCTGCCGGCAGAAAACCAATAACGACCTCTATTGTAAATAATTCGGAAGATGAAAAGAAAATGTACGAAATAATTGAGCAAGAAATAAAAAATAACAGACGGGTATATGTCGTGTGTCCTTTGATTGACCCGTCCGACAATTTCGGTGCGCAGTCAGTAACAGAAGTTTCGGAAGAGCTTCGCAAGGGTCAGCTTGGCGCGCACAAAATAGAAGTTCTGCACGGAAAAATGAAATCAGATGAAAAAGACAGAGTAATTTCAGATTTTGCAAATGGCAAAACAGATATTCTGGTTTCAACAACTGTTGTGGAGGTCGGCGTAAATGTTCCGCAGGCAACAGTAATGCTTGTTGTGGGTGCAGAAAGATTCGGTTTGGCGCAGTTGCATCAGCTTCGCGGAAGGGTAGGAAGAGCGGATATCCAGTCTTACTGCTTTTTGAAGCCGTCTGACCAGAATCCGTTTGTAAAAAAACGGCTTTTGGCCGTTGTTGCTACTAACGACGGGTTTGAGCTTGCAGAGCGCGACCTTGAGTTTCGCGGGCCGGGGAATCTGTTCGGCAGCGCTCAATCCGGTTTTCCTGATTTTAAGCTTGCGACTTTTGCAGATACCGCGTTAATGAAAAAAGCCCGCGATTGGGCTAATGTCATTTTTGAAGAAAGTCCGGATCTAAAAAAATGGCCGGAGGTTCTGGTAAAACTAAAAGAACAAGTTGAAAAAGTGCATTTTGAATAAAACTAGCACCTCTATGCGCAAGGGAAGTCAAAATTAAGAGGGTCATTATCGTTGCAGTCTTCTCCTTGCGGTATTCCATCAGTATCCGCGTCAACAGGCCCGCTTGATGCTGGCGCTGGAACATATCTTATTGATGGGTATTGGCCGCATATATTTGTAAGGTCGTATATGCCTATGGCGTCTCCGCTTGCACGTTTACCTCCATGACTATCTATAACTTTTCCGTCCCCAATGTATATCCATATATGTCCCATTCCTTCTTTTTCAGGATAATCAGTTTGCCAGAGTCCAAAATAGTCGCCTGGTCTTAGGGTTTTTACTCCGCTTTCAGTTGTAACAGTTGTGCTTGTGCATGAAGTTGTAGTAATTTTTTCAGCTCCATCGAAAATTGTTATAGAATTACCACTCTCACGCCTTGAAGGAAGTCCGGCGCACTTGGCAACAACAGCCGCGAAACCTGAACAATCAAGACAAACAGTTCCTTCAGGGCAGTAGTCCTTGCATGGACCATTGTCACATGTTTTTGTGTCTGCATACGGCGGTTTTTGTCCTTTTGCTCCCAATCTGTAAGTTGTCTTTCCTTTAAACTGCATTGCAATCGTTTTCACATCGCCTCCTGAACCTGGACAGTCTATTCCAATACTTGCCAGCTCCTCGGTGCTCGCACCAATACCTGTTTCATCACTTTCACCCGAATCAATGACATATTGAATAGGGTCTACTTGTTGAATTTTTATAGGCGACAGTATTGTCAGCTTTGGATTCACAGTGTTGAGCAATACCCAGCTTCCGAATAATAGAACAAGTCCGATTACCGCTTGCGAGATGCGGTGTTGGGCTTGTTTTATTTCGCCTGTTCCGCTTCCGATTATCCATTGGACTCCGCCGATCATTATCATTACAATCGCGAAAATTGTTCCAGCTCCAAGCATCCACTGGAACACTGCGGCAATATATTCCGCAAGAAACGGGACATTTATCTTTCCGCCCTCTGTACTGATTTGAGAAAATTGAAGGTTTGGAATCGGGATGTTAAGTTGCGGAACAATGTAAGGTATTTGAGGCGTTTCTGGTTGCTGAAAATTTTTGCATCTTTCTTCGCCTGCACAATCCGGATCAGCGCATCCGGAAAGGCCGTCGTCATCATAGTCAACATTTATTGAACAGTCCTCTATATTTAATGCCTCTGATGCCTGATAGTCAAGTGTTTCATCAGTAGTCGCGAAAACTGCCATAGAATTAAGTATCGCGTAAATTGAAATAATTGTTATAGCAAACAATTTCATATTAATTTGTTTGCTCAATTAATCTGTTCCACTCGCTGATATCAGGGCTTTGTTCAATTCGCGTTCCGTTAATAAAAAATGTAGGAACAGAAAAGATATTAAGCGCTTTTGCTTCTTCTAGCACCTTGTTAATTATCGGTAGCGTTTGTTCTGATTCCAAGCACGCGCTGAATGATTCCATGTCCAGTTTTAGCGCGCTTGCGACTGATTCAAACGATGATTCGGAAAAGTTGCCTCGCAAAGCAAAAAGCTCGTCATGGTATTTCCAAAATTTGCCCTGCTTATCAGCGCATCTTGCGGCTTGCGCTGCGCGCGAGGAAAGCGGATTGGCAAAATTATCAATCGGGATGTCTTTCCACACAAAGCGTATATTTTTTGCGTCGTTAGCAAGCAGGGCAGAGATTGTTTCGTGTGCCTTAATGCATGCCGCGCATGAGTAATCGCCGAATTCAACGATTGTTACAGGCGCGTCTTTGTCTCCGCGCGACGGATCAATAAAAGTTACAGACGGTTCTGTTGCGTTTGAACCGTTTGAATTTTGCAGTGAATCATCTGCGTTATTTTGTTCGCGCGCAGTAAGCCAGAAAAAAATAATAATTATTGCGAATATGAAAATGAAAAATATTATTGTGCGCGTGTTGCGTTGCATAATTATTTCAAACGCATTTGCATAAGAGCCCCTTGCGAGTCCGTGTAGTAAAACATTCCGCCGTCAGAGCTGACTGTCGGATTGTTAACCTCGCCGCCGTTTTCAGGGAATCCTGCGGTTGTAATTTTGTATGTATCAAGATCAATTTTGTAAATTGTTTCGTTTGATCCTCTTGCAAGTTCTCTTTGGAGTCCGGAGCCGTCCGGCATGCTGTTTGGAACAGCGCAGTAAAGCGTTGTGTTTGATTGGAACGCGCACTTATCAGCCCAAGTTCGTATTCCAAGTCCGCGCCTGTTGTCGCCCATTGTTGATGGGCTGCCGTCAACAACCCAGAGCAGGGGCTTGTAATCGCTAAGCTCTCCGGAAATATCATAAAGAATTTTTTCCCCGCTAGGAGACCATTTTGGATGAAAATTAAGACCTTCAACAATAAGGCCTTTGAAATTTTCATTGTTCATTCCAAGAGGCAGAATCTGCTGGCGCGCGAATCCTGTTTGAACGGATCCTGTGCGCGAGAATCCTATAACAGCATCGTTCGGCGACCAAGAAACAGTCACTTTGTCAGCGTTTGTGCCAAGCGGCACGACTGATTTTGCGGTTGATCCGTCAGAGCTCGCGACAACAAGCCATCTGTTTCCGGGATCAATTCCAATGCTCTTTGCGACTATTTGCGAACCGTTTGCTGAAAAATCAAAATCCTCCCAGTGCTCCGGCAGAGTGAACTGTCTGCCTGTTTGAAAGTTGTAGACAATATTCGCGCCGTCCGGAAATTCAATAACCGCTTGTTGTCCGCTTGAATCCCAAGCGATGTTTTTTGCGTTTGGAAATTTTTGGCTTGAAAGTTTTGTGATGTTTCCAGCGGCATCCGAGCGATAAAACAATCCGTCTTCCGGCTTATAAAAATTTATTGACGCGCCGTCTTGCGAGATTGTTGTTGAATTAACCGCAGTTGCGATTTGTTGTGTTTTTGTTGCGCCCCCTTTTGCAATGTCCGAAACAGGAAGCCCAACCGCTCCGGGCGCGGTTGGTACTGGAACGCCAGCGCCCGAAGGCGGAAGCACGGTTACGCCTGAAGGTTCCTCGCCGGCAGGCGGAATTTGTTCTGGTGCAGGCCCTGCTTTTCTGAAAAAAGCGAAATAAAGGCCTGTTGCGATTCCTAAAACCGCCAGAATAAAAGCCGAGACAAGAAGTATTTTTTTAAGCCGTTCGCTCATATGGTATATATTTTATCACAAAAGCGGTATTAATGCAGTTAATTGACAAGTCCGAATACTGACATTATTAAATCCCACAAAATGCCTATTGTGGTTTGAATCGGGTGCTGCATTATATTGAGGATTACCACTAAAAATAACACAACCGTATCCAGAATCAAAATAAATATGATTGTATCGCTAAGTATCAAAAGACACAGATCAATAAAAAATAAAAATTTTGTAAGTTTTTCCCATCCGAAAAGAGCCGGAATGTCCGATAAAAAGCGCGGCGGGCCCAGTAGCCACCAGTTTTCGTGTCCACGCGACCTTGCGACAATCCAGCCAAAAAGTTGAAGGTTCCAATATAAATAAGTTATCCCAAAACCTATTATTATGGCTATGAATGTAAAAGAAAATATGCTGCCGACAGTTGCTCCAAGATATTTTACTGCAATTGAAATAATTGTTCTTGTGGCTTGTAGCGTGAGCTTTTTAATCGTTTGCTTTGCCGCGATTTCCACTTCGTATTGCAAACGCAATATAATTTCATTTTCAGCTGTCTGCTTTGCTTGCGCGAGCGCAATGTTTTCGTTTAATTTTCGGCCTGCCGGTTCTTGCTCTGCGGCGCCTTCTTCGTATCCTGTTTCTTCGCCGGCTTCTTCTGTTTCGTATTCTTCTTCCTCTTCTTCTCCTTCTTCTTCTTGTTTCTGCGCGCCAGCCATAAGATTTATGCGCGAAAGCGCGGAAATGATTTTGCTTTCTTGTTCGCGCACCGCTTCTGTATTTGCAAGCCCTTCAAATGAAAACGGATTTTGTTCGGGCTTGTATCCTAATTCTTTGCGTAATAAATTCGTCGCGCGCTCGGTCGCGTTTGTTTCTTGTACGCGCTTTTGCGCTTGATTTGAGCGAAGGCGCGCTGAATTTGTATTTTCTTGCGCTGTGTTTGCCATAGTTTATTTTGCCATGTTGCGCAAGCGCGCGATTCTTTCGCGAATAGGCGGATGCGTAGAAAACAGCGATGTGATTTTGTCGCTGTGTTTTGCGAACGGGTTTGCAATGTACAGATGCGCTGTTGCGTGGTTCGCGTTTCGCATTGGCAGGTCGGCCTGCTCTATTTTTTCCAGTGCGCGTGCAAGGCCGTCAGGGTAGCGAGTAAGCATTGCAGCAGAAGCATCAGCCAAATACTCCCTGCTTCTGGAAACAGCAAAACGAATCAGCTGGGCCAAAAGCGGAGAAAGAATCGCAAGTGCGAACCCTATGATAATAAGCGGACCTGCAACATTGCGTTCGCGGTTTTTGCCAATATTCGACCCGCGAAGAAAAATATCAGCAAGAAGCATGATTGATCCTGCAAGAACAATTACTATAGTCATCACGCGAATATCGTAGTTTTTGATGTGCGAAAGTTCATGAGATATTACTCCTTCCAGTTCGTTTTTTTCCAGGACTGCAAGAAGCCCTGTTGTAATCGCGATTGAGGCTACCTCTGGTTTGCGCCCTGTTGCAAAAGCGTTTGGCGACGGATCGTCAATAATGTAAACGCGCGGCATTGGCATGCCGGAAGCAATTGAGAGATTTTCAATTATTCTCCAAACCTCCGGAGCTTTGTTTTTTTCAATCAGCTTTGCGTGCGCTGTTCCAAGAGCTATTGCATCGCCCTTGAAATAGCCTGTCAGAGTCATGAATATTGATACACCAAACGCAATTGCGACTCCTTGGTACGGCGAATCAAAATAAATTCCAAATGCCCATCCTAGCGCGACAAGCAGGATTGTGAAGAGAAAAATCAGCAACGCTGTTTTGCGTTTGTTTGAAGCGATTTGTTCGTACATGTTTAGAACGAAACATTTGGCGTTTCTGAAGCAGAATCAGGCGCGTCAAAAAATTCTGATTGTTTGAATCCGAGCGCGTTTCCGATCATGTTTGTCGGGAATGTCTGAAGTTTTGTATTGAAATCGCGGACTTGGCCGTTATAGAATCTGCGCGATGCTTGGATCTTGTCTTCTGCGTCAGTCAGTTCGCGTTGAAGATGGAGAAAGTTGTCGCTTGCTTGAAGGGTCGGGTACTGTTCAGAAACAGCAAAAAGCGATTTGATTGTTTCGGTCAGCATGTTCTCGGCTTTTGCGTGTTCTTGCGGCGTGTGCGCCTGCATTGCGCGCGATCTTGCTTCTGTAACTTTTGTAAAAACGCCTTCCTCGTGCTTTGCATAGCCCTTGACTGTACTCACTAAGTTTGGGATAAGATCGTATCTGCGCTTTAATTGCACCTCTATATCGCTAAATGCTTCGCTTACTCTGTTTCGTAGTGAAATCAAGCCATTGTATGTTACAATAAGCCAAAGGATGGCAATTGCGACTATAATAAGGGGCAGAAAGAAAAGTATGGGCATATTGAATAAAATAACTGTGAATAATTAAGGTGAATATAGTATATAATACATTTGATTTTTTCGCTTGTCAAAGCGTAAAAGTATGGAAATTTCAGATAAAATTTTTAAGGCATACGATATACGCGGAATGTATCCTGATCAAATAAACGAAGAGGCCGCTCTTAGGGTTGGAAAAGCGATTGTTGCCTATACTAGCGCAAAAACCGTGCTTGTAGGTCGAGATGTCCGGCTTTCAACGCCTAAGCTTGCAAACGCGCTTACAAGCGGAATTATGAGTATGGGGGCAAATGTTGTTGACATGGGCGAGGTATCAACGCCAGAGTTTTATTTTGCGCTTGGATCGCATGAGGAGTATGGGGCCGGAGTAATGATTACAGCGTCGCATAATCCAAAAGACGACAATGGCTTTAAGCTGGAAAAAGCCGATGTTGTGACAATAGGAGCAGGAAGCGGCATGGAACAAATAAAAGAGCTGGCAATGAATAATAAATTTGACGAGCGCGAAAAAGGAAACTATTCGCAAAAGAATTTTATTGATGAATATATTTCTGCTGTGCTTGCGTGGGCTGGGAACCCTGATCTATCCGGCCTGCGCGCTGTTGTTGATTTTTCAAATGGAATGGCAACGGTTACAATGCCCGAGATTCTTGACCGCACAAAGTGCGATTGGGTCGGTTTGTGTGTAAACCCAGACGGCACATTTCCAAACCACATTGCGGATCCAATGAACGAAGACGCGCGCGCGCACGCGTCGCG
>DNKR01000042.1:11337-14408 GCA_003497135.1 Candidatus Uhrbacteria bacterium
GCGGTTGTGCTTGAATCAGCCGCAATAGGCATTTTGTTTGACGGAGACGCTGACAGGGTTGGATTTTTTGATGAGAAAGGACAGTTCGTGAGCGCTGACCACATGTTCTTGCTTATTGCGCGCGAACTTATTAAAAAATATCCTGGCGCCGCGTTTGTTCATGACTTGCTTTTTACAAAGGCCTTTGGCGATCAAATCAAGGAATTGGGAGGTGTTGCTTACGAGAGCAAAGTGGGGCATGCGTTTGTAAAAAATCGCATTCGCGAAACAGGCGCGATTGCAGGAGCGGAGTTTTCAACTCATTTTAATTTTAAAGAAAATTATGGCGCTGAATCGTCAGAATATGCCGCGCTTTTGGCGCTAAAAATTCTAAAAGAAAGCGGAAAAAAGCTGTCCGAGCTTGTTTTGGATCTGAAAAAGTATTATCATTCAGGCGTAATAAACTTCCATGCTCACGAAAAAGACAGGATCATGGCAGACATGAAAACAGTTTATTCCGCGCAAGCGCGCAAGGTCTCTGATTTAGACGGGTATAAGTTTACATTTGACGATTGGTGGTTTTGCGTTCGGCCGTCAAACACAGAGCCGGTATTGCGCCTTGTCGTAGAAGCGGATACAGAAAACCTCCTTGATGAAAAATTAGCAGAACTTCAAGAATTCATTCACTCGCGAACATGATCTCAACTATATTAATTTTTTTAGCGGTTCTTGCACTGCTTGTTCTCGCTCATGAGGCAGGGCATTTTTTCGTTGCAAAAAAAATCGGGGCGAAAGTTGAAGAATTCGGTTTTGGGTTTCCACCGAGATTATTTTATTTTAAGCGAGGGCAGACAGTTTATTCAATAAACGCGCTCCCGCTTGGCGGATTTGTGCGAATAAAAGGCGAAAACGGCGATTATGGCGCTGACGCAGACAGTTTTGCGTCAAAATCTCCAATAAGAAAAATTTTTGTCATGGCCGCTGGCGTTGCAATGAACATGATTCTCGCGTTCGTATTGCTCTCTGTTGGCTTTGCAACAGGTATTCCGCAGGTTGTGTCTGACAGCATGCCGTCTTACGCGCGCGTAGAGCAGGAACGCATAACAGTTGCGCATGTTGAACCTGACAGCCCGGTTTCTAAGGCGGGAATTGGCGCGGGCGAGCACATACTTGCGATTGATGGAAATAAATTCAAAAGCATACAAGAAATTCAGGCCTATTTGCAGACAAAGCAAGATAAGGCGGTAGAAGTTCAAACGCTCCGCGCTGGAAGGGAAACAACAACATCTGTTTTGCCTGAACTTTCAGAAGACGGCAATCGCGTTATTATGGGCGCATCGCTTTTGGAAACAGGTGTTGTTTCGTATCCGGTTTACAGGGCAGTGCTTTACGGCGCCACATCAACTGTAAATATGACAGGAATGTTTATTGCTAGCTTTGCGGACATAATCAAAAGCGCGTTTGGAGAAAAGAAAACAGCCGTTGAGGTTGCCGGACCGCTCGGCATTGCTGTAATGACAGGCGAAATGGCGCGCTTGGGAATGCCGTACTTATTGCAATTTGCGGCAGCGCTTTCCATAAACCTTGCGATTATTAATTTTATTCCTTTCCCGGCGCTTGACGGCGGCAGAGCGATGTTTGTTTTGCTTGAGCGGTTCCGCGGCAGGCCTGTTAGCAGGAATTTAGAAAACGCAATACATACAACCGGCTTTGCTTTTCTTATGCTTTTGGTGGCTTTTGTAACCTACCGCGATCTCGCGCGTTTTGGCGGGCAGATTGTCGGTGGACTGCGTAATTTGTTTGGGATATAATTTTTATTATGAAAGACGAACTATTGCGGCTTAAAGAAGACCTTGCGCGAGACCTTTCTGCGATAAAAGACGCGGTCTTGTTTGAGGATGTCCGTGTAAAGTTTTTTGGGCGCAAAGGAGCGCTTTCGTCGGTTATTAAGCGCCTCAAAGATTTAAGTGAAAATGAGCGAAAAGAAATCGGAGCTTTTGCGAACAATATTAAAAACGAAATGGAGGAAATGTTTGAAAAGGCGCAAACCGCTTTTCTGGGAGGCGGTGAGAGCTTGAACATGGACCTTACGCTCCCTGCAAGCATGCCGCAGGCCGGACATTTGCATTTAGCCACTCAAGCAATACAAGACATAAGCGAAATTTTTGAAAATATAGGATTTACGCGCGCAAGGCATCCTGAAATTGATTGGGATTATTATGCGTTTGAGTCATTGAACATGCCAAAGGCGCATCCTGCTCGCGACGAGTGGGAAACATTTTTTGTTGATGCTCCTGTTGGCGCGAAAGGAAAACAGGTTCTTACGCCGCACACAACAAATTCAGATGTGCGCGAAATGGAAAAAGGCATTTTGCCAATACGAAGAATTTTTATAGGAAAAACATACCGTAGGCAGATTGATATTACGCACGCCCCAATGTTTCATCAGTTTGAAGGGCTTGTAATTGACCGCGGATTGTCTTTGAGGCATCTTTTTGGAGTGTTTGATTATTTTGTAAAACAGTATTTCGGCCCTGAAAGAAAAGTCCGTTTGCGACCGTTTCATTTCAGATTCACTGAACCGTCTGTGGAAATAGATATTTCTTGTGATGCGTGCAATGCCGAGGGATCAAAAGACGGCGCTGTTTGCCGGCTTTGCAAGAGCGGCTGGCTTGAGCTTGGCGGAGCCGGAATGTTGCATCCGAATGTGCTTCGCGCCGGCGGTGTTGATCCTGACAAGTATTCCGGAGTCGCGTTCGGTTGGGGGTTGGAGCGCACAGCAATGATGAGAGAGGGCTTGTCTGTAAAAGATATAAGGGTTTTGTACAAAAACGATCTAAGATTCAACACGCAGTTTTAGTATGGACAGAAAAGCAAGCTACAATTGGATAAAAGAATTTTTGCAAACGCGCGTTAGCGCAAGCGAATTCGCTCAAAAATTTACAGAGTGCTCGTTTCCTGTTGAACGAACAGAAAACATCAGCGCGCGTTTTAAAAATATTGTCATAGGAGAAGTAGAGGAGGTTAGCCCGCACCCAAACGCCGACCGTCTTCGCATTGCAAAAGTCCGGCTCGCCCGCGCGTCAGAGCAG
>DNKR01000042.1:14505-32997 GCA_003497135.1 Candidatus Uhrbacteria bacterium
CTGCGGCGGAAAGAACTTGGCTGTTGGCCAGCGCGTTGCAGTCGCACTTATTGGCGCGCGCGTCAGGTGGCACGGAGAAGGCGAACTTGTAGAAATTCAAGAAACAGAAATCCGCGGTGTAAAAAGCAAAGGCATGATATGCTCGCAAGAAGAGCTTGGTTTTGACACGCTTGCAAAAGCCGGAGAGATTTGGGATCTAACAAACATTACCAGTGCCAAACCAGGAACCGGACTTTCAGAAGCGCTTGAACTTGACGATGATATTTTTGACATTGAGATTACAACAAACCGCCCTGATGGAATGTCAATTGTCGGATTGGCGCGCGAAGCATCAGCTTGCGGACTTGGAACATTCTTGTACAAGCCGGCTGTAATGGCCGAACATGGCGCAATAAGCAATATTGAATTTTCCGTAAGTGTTAAAGAAAGCGGCTTGTGTCCAAGATACAGTGCCGTTGCGCTTGACAATGTCAGCGTCGGGCCGTCGCCGTGGTGGATGCAAAAAGCATTGATTCTTGCAGGGATTAGACCGATAAACAATATTACAGACATCACAAACTATGTATTGCTTGAACTCGGCGCTCCTATGCACGCATTTGATTATGACAAGCTTGAAGGTAATAAAATTATTGTCAGAAAAGCAAAGAAATCAGAAAAGATAATGGCGTTGGACGCAAAAGAATATGAATTATCAGACGAAATGCTTGTAATTGCTGATGCAAAAAAGCCGGTTGCAATAGCCGGTGTAATGGGCGGCGAGCAAACAGGTATAAGCGAAAGCACAACAAGAATAGTTTTTGAATGCGCATCGTTTGATTCTGTTAGCGTGCGCAAAACTTCCCGCGCGTTGAATTTGCGTTCTGATTCCCAGCAATTGTTTGAAAAAGGGCTTTCTACAGAGGCGATTGAACCTGCTATGGCAAGGGCAGTGGAACTCGCGGTACAGATAGCCGGAGGGCAAATAGCTAGCGGGTTTTTTGACGAGCGCACGCTCGAATATAATCACAAGCAATTCACGCTTGTTCCAGAAAAAGTCAGAGCATTGTCAGGAATTGAAATGGACGAAACGGAAATGGTCCGGATTCTTTCGCGGCTTGGGTTTGTTTGCGAAAAAGAAAATGATTCCGCGTACAAAGTTATTGTTCCTTGGTGGAGAGATCATGACATTGAGGACGATGTTGATTTAACAGAAGAAATTTCGCGCGTGTATGGATACGGCAATATCGCGCCGGAGATTCCGGCTAATATTGTTCCAAACGCGTCAACTGATCCGTTTTTTGTACATGAAAAACGAATCAAGCGAGCAATGAGAGAATTCGGATTCACAGAAATGTATTCTTATTCTTTTGTTTCAAAAAAACAGCTTGAAACATCAGGAATTGATCCGCAAAGCGCTGTAGCTCTGGCAAACCCGCTAAGCGATGAGTTCGCGTATATGCGCCCGTCGCTTGTTCCAAGCGCGCTTTTTGCAATTGACGAGAATCGCGGCAGATTTCCAAGCGCGAAATTATTTGAGCTTTCGTTCGTATACGAAAAGCGCAAGAATGATCTGCCAAAAGAATCGCCTCGGCTTTTGATTTCTGCGTACAGCCAGGATGCGAATCAAAGCGTTCGCGATGTTAAAGGCGCTGTTGTTGCATTAATGCGCGAGCTTGGCGCAGGATGCGTATTTGAACAAACAAAAAACAAGCATAAGCAGATTTTGCGTTCCGGAAAAGACGCTATTGGTGAGTTTTGGGCGGACGGAGATATTATTATCGCGGAAATTGATTTGCAAAAGCTTGCTCCGTACATAACATACGCAAAACAATTTTTGCCAATTCCGGAATTTCCGCCGGTCAAGCGTGACATTTCGTTTTCAGTTGACGCCCAAGCACCGTACGATGAAATTGAATCAGTCGTACTGAATGCATCAGAACTGCTTACGCGCGTTGAGTTGTTTGATATTTTTCAAGGCAAGCGATTGGACTTTGGCAAAAAGAATCTTGCCTTGCATTTGACTTTTGAGGATAAGTCGCGCACGCTTACAGCCGAGGAAGCCGACGCAGAAATGAAAAATATAAGCGAATCGCTTCAATCCTCGTTTTCTGCTATAATTAGATAGATAATAAATCATTATGATAGAAGCAAAAGATATTTTGTACATCGTGCTCGCTTTTTGCGCGCTTTGGCTGACAGTGTTTTTCTGCTGGCTTATCTGGCAGGCGGTTTCTGCGTTGCGCAATGTGAATCGCACGCTTGCCGAAGCGCGCGATGCTGTTGGGCGAATAGAACATGGAATTTCCGCGCTTGTTGAGCGAGTGGAAAAAGTCACGCCATCGTTCGCGTTTGTGCTTGAAGGAGGAAGAAGATTAATTGAATATTTTGTAAAAAAGAGGGAAAAAGACGGCGAATAAAGCCGTTTTTTCATTAAAAATAATGTCCGCTGGCGCTTGTGAATTTTAGAGCTGGCGGCGTTTGATTTTGCGCAGGTTTTACTATAAGCTTATGAAGAATACAGGTTAGATTATGGCATCAAAATTCGCACATCTTCATGTTCACAGCCATTATTCGCTTTTACAAGCCATACCAAAAATAGATGAGCTTGTTTGCGCTTGTAAAGATCTTGGAATGGACGCAATGGCTTTGACTGACAATGGCGTGCTTTACGGCGCGATTGAGTTTTATCAAAAAGCAAAAGACCATGGCATAAAGCCGATTATCGGCATTGACGCGTACTTGGCGCGACAAAACAGGCGCGAGCAGGATCCAAAAGGCGCAAAGCCGTGGAGAATTGTTTTGCTTGCTAAAAACAACGAGGGCTACGCGAATCTTTTAAAAATTTCAACAATAGGATTTACAGAAGGACTGTTTGATTTTCCAAGAATAGACAAAGAAGTTCTGCGCGAGCTCTCCGGCGGGCTGATAGCTTTGTCAGGAGGGCTTGAAAGCGATATTGGATATTGCATTTCATCGCGCGACCACGAGCGCGCAAACGAACTTGCTGACGAGTATCTGGATATTTTTGGCAAAGAAAATTTTTATTTGGAACTTATAGACCGTCCGGAGGTTCCAGATCAGAGTTCGTTGAACGCAATGATGATTGAATTCGCCAAAGAGCGGGGCATAGAGCTGGTTGCAACCAAAGACGCATATTATTTACACTCGGACGATCAGGAAGCGTGCAAAATAATGGCGTGCATTCGCAAGGGCTTGGTGCTTGAAGAATTTGAACAAATGCATCCAAACGAATACGACGCGTCGCTTGTATCGCAAGAAGAAATGGAAAAAGCTTTTTCTTCTTTGCCAATGGCGATAGAAAACACAAAAAAGATATCTGACTTGTGCAATGTGGAGCTTGAGCTTGGAAAATGGAATTTTCCGCTCATAGAAATTCCAGAAGGTAAAACCCACATGCAGGTTTTAACAGAACTTGCTAATGCTGGAATGCGCGAAAAATATCCAAAAGTTGATCCTTCATTGCAGGAGCGTTTGGATTATGAGTTGTCGGTTATTGAAAAAAAGGGATTTGCTCCGTATTTTTTGGTCGTGTCTGATTATCTGCGTTGGGCCGAGAGCAATGGAATTGTAACAACCACCAGAGGGTCGGTTGCGGGCTCGCTTGTTGCGTATTCAATCGGAATCTCGCACATTGATCCTGTTTTGTACAAAATTCCTTTTGAGCGTTTTTTGAATCCCGAGCGTCCGAGCGCTCCTGATGTTGACGGAGATTTTGCGGATAACAGGCGCGATGAAGTGCTTGCTTATGTTTCGCAAAAGTATGGGCAAGGCAAAATGGCGCAGATCTGCACTTTTGGAACAATGCTTGCGCGCGGTTCCGTGCGCGATGTCGGCCGCGCTCTTGGATACCCATACGGATTTTGCGACAGGGTCGCTAAAATGATCCCGTTCGGGTCGCAAGGATTTCCAATGACAATTGAACGCGCGCTAAAAGAAAGCAATGAGCTTGACGCGTTTTATAAAAGAGACGCGCAAGCAGCGCGCTTGATTGATCTTGCGCGCAGAATCGAGGGTTGTGCCAGACATGTTTCAATTCACGCCGCAGGCGTTGTTATTGCGCCTACCGAACTGACTGACTATACGCCTCTGCAAGTTGAAACGCGCGAAAACAAAATTATAACGCAATACGAAATGAAGTCGGTCGAGGCGGCCGGATTGCTGAAAATGGATTTTCTTGGAATACGCAACTTGTCAATTTTGGGAGATGCGGTTGCGCTTGTAAAAAAAATTAAAGGCATTGAGATTGATATAAGAAAAATTCCGGTTGATGACAAAAAAACATTTGATCTGCTTGCAGTAGGGCACACAATGGGAGTATTTCAGCTTTCAGGAGACGGCATGACTAAATATCTTAAAGACCTAAAGCCGACTGATGTGCGCGACATTATGGCAATGGTCGCGCTGTATCGCCCTGGTCCTATTGAATCCATTCCGGAGTATATCAGGCGCAAGCACAATCCCGATCTTGTCAGTTACGCTGAACCGCGTCTTAAAACAATTCTTGATCAGTCGTACGGAGTTATGGTTTATCAGGATGATGTTCTTCTTACGGCGATTCATCTTGCCGGTTATAGTTGGCTTGAAGTTGATAAATTGCGCAAAGCAATGGGTAAAAAAATTCCAGAAGAAATGGCTGCGCAAAAAGAAAAGCTTATAAAAGGATTTATTGAACATGGGCTGAACAAAGAAAAAGCCAACGAACTTTGGGAGCTGATTGAGCCGTTTGCGGCTTACGGATTCAACAAAGCGCACGCGGCATCTTACGGCATGGTTGCGTATCAGACGGCATACATGAAAGCAAATTATCCTGCAGAATACATGGCCTCGTTTATGACTGCGGAATCCGCGGATCTGGAAAAAATAGCCGCAGCCGTTGCAGAGTGCGAGCGAATCGGAATCTCTGTTTTGCCGCCGGATATAAACGAAAGCTTTGGGACTTTCACATACATTGACGACCGAACAATCCGTTTTGGTTTGCAAGCAGTAAAAAATCTTGGAACAGATGTTATCGCTTCTATGATAAAAGAAAGGGAAGAGCGGGGCGGGTACAAAGATTTGACTGATTTTGCAACGCGAGTAACGCATAAGGCATTTAATAAAAAATCCATAGAAGCTCTTATTAAAGCAGGAGCGCTGGACAGATTTGCAGAAAGAAAACAGCTTTTAGAAAATATAGAACAGCTTCTTCAATTTAACAGACGCGTGCATGACGATAAAATAACAAGCCAAACAAGCTTGTTCGGATCAACACCGTCGTTTTCTGACGCTCAAATCAAGCTGCCAAAAACACAGCCAGCTTCCAGTGCGGAAATTTTGAAATGGGAAAAAGAAATTCTCGGACTGTATGTTTCGTCGCATCCGTACGCTGACGCGGATAAGCATTTAAAAAAATTCGTTACGCCGTGCCGCGATTTTGCGTCTCTTTCTGACAACGCGCCAGCGCGCACAGCAGGGCTGATTAAAACAGTAAAAATCATATCAACAAAAAAAGGCGATCTGATGGCTTTTGTGCAAATTGAAGACCTTACTGGCGCAATGGAAGTTATTGTGTTTCCAAAAACTTTTGCAGAATACAGGGATTCTGTTGTAGAGGGCGCTGTAGCTCTTGTATCAGGCCGAGTTTCAAAGCGCGATCAAGAAGAGACAAAACTGATTGCGAACAGTTTGTTTATAATTGAAAACGATGGCATGGGCCAGCTTGTTGAAATGCTTGAATCAGGCGAGCCAAAAGCCGGCATGTCTTTTCAGCCCGCCAGCGGAGCAGAAGAAGAACAAAAAAAACCGGCTATAATAATTCGGCTTGCTGTTCATCTTGAAAACAGCAAAGCCGATGATCTTAGAAAAATGTTTAGCGAAAATGTTGGCGGGCACAGGGTATGCTTTCTTGTAAAATCAGGAGCAAAAGATAATATTGTTGAAACCGAATATACTGTCTCGCCAACGCCAGAATTGGTTAAAGCGCTTAAAGATGCGTTTGGAGACGGCAATGTAGAGGTTTTGTAGGCATATTTTGGCTAATTGTGGTATAATGTTTGTGTGCTTTTTCGTTAATAATCGCAACAGAAACAAATATGGAAAAAAATCCGCAAAATACTTCTGTCACAAAAGAAAAACCTGTCAGGCAGGCAAAAAGTGCGCAGGCCGTACCGGTTGTTGTTCATTCGGTTCGCTTATACAGAAGAATCGCTGTTACTTTTATGGCGCTTGCGATTATTATGATTGCTGCCGTGCTTTATTTATCGCTTTCTAAGGCGACTATAACAGTCGTGCCAGCGCAATTAACAGTCGCTGCGAATTTTATTGCTGACATTGTTAAAGATCCAGAAGTCAAAGACGACATTTCCGGCAAGGTCGTATCAGTTGTCGTGTCCGGCGCAAAAGAATTTAATGTTTCATCAGAAGGGGCAAAGCAAACAGACGCAAAAGCAGCCGGAGAGGTTATTATTAAAAACGAATACAGCCGGAGTCAGCCGCTGGTCGCAACAACGCGATTGCTAAGTTCCGGAGGCATACTGTTCCGTTTGGTTGATACTGTTACGGTTCCGTCCGCAGGCGAGGTTAGTGCGAGCGTGCTCGCTGATAGCGCAGGCATAGGCGGCAACATCGAACCATCGCGCTTTACAATCCCGGGACTTTCAGAACAGCTTCAAAAATACATTTATGCAGAAAGCTCGCAGGCAATGACAGGCGGTGTTGTTTACAGAAATGTTTTAACGCAAGCCGATCTGGATTCTGCAAGCGAACAATTAACAGCCGAACTGCTGGAGGCGGCAAAAAAGAGCATTGCAGAGCAAATGGGCGAGGAAACATTCAGCGGGGTTTCGTATTTTACAGAAGCGATTGACAAAAAGACCGACACAGAGCTAGGAGCTGAAACAGATAAGTTCGCTGTTGAACTGAATTTGCGCGTTGTTGGTGTATTCTTTGATCGCAACGCTTTGCTTGATATTGCCGAAGCAAAGCTGTACGAGCAGGTGCCTGCCGGGTTTGATATGGTAAATATAAGCAAAGACAACCTGAAAACAACAGTAGAAAAATATGATGCAGAAGCAGGAATCGCTAATGTTCGCGTTGAGCTTGAGGGCAAAAGCGTTGTTTCAATTACAAGCGATATTTTAAATCGCGGAAATCTAATTTCTAAATCTCCAAGCGAGGCAAGCGCCATGCTAGAGGCATCTGACGCGATTGAATCAGCGCAGGTTGATCTTTGGCCGTTTTGGTTGACAAAAACTCCGCGTCTCAAAGACCACATAGAAATCCGCGTTGTATTGCCGGAAAGTAAATAATAGTTGGAAATAAATATATTCACTGCGTGTTTGTATAAAATTTAAAACAAAAAATCACCTTTTCTGGGTGATTTTTTGTTTACTTGTTGTTGCAACCACAAGGAATTGTCTGTGTGGGTTATCCGGCACAGACACCGGAGAGGCGCATCATCGCAGCTTTTTTAGTAGCGCATGAAATGCCTCTGGATTGGGTAAATTGCGTTTAGCGTATGACTTTGCAATTTCCTCGTTTTCTATTAGAGTAGAAAGTGAGTTGACCGGTTCTTTGCGACCAGGTTCTCCAATTTCTACTGCGGCATAATGCGAATGAAATCCGCGCAGATTTGCCGCCCTTTGCTTTACCCACACCACTGCGTGCCATCTTGCTGCAGGGATCCATGGCATGTTCACCATTTGTAGTTTCCTTGCTGTTTCGCCAGATGATACAACATCGTCAACGACGATAACATCCTTAACGCCGAGAACGAATCTGTCCGGGAAAACCCGTCCGGCAATCGCCATTGGCGCATTGCCTGGGTTCCATTTTCGCATTGCTGTCGCTGATGCTGTTTGCCAGCGTACAAGCCAATCAGCGTCCATGAATTTACGCACAATGCTTGCTCCGTTGCCTGGAAAGACAAGCAGAGTTGTGGAAGGATTAAAATTGTTCCACTCGTTCCACTTTTGAATCTCATGCGTCATCTGGTGTCCACAAACGATCTCCCCGAATTCCCGGAGTTGAGCGTGATGGATGTAAACACCAATGTCGTCAATTAGATACTTTGTCACTTCGCACCTCCTTTGTGAATGATTTGCGTAATCTCGGCCAATGGCGCGCCCGCAGTACCTGCCAGGATAGTTTTCCATCCAATGGTAGCCGGTACTGATAGATCATCGGCTTCGTTGTCGCCAATCATCCAGTGAGCGACTGTTGTGTCAGGATCCCGATCTTCGATCGTCTGCCAGACACGCGGGTTGGGTTTAGACAGACCTTCACAGCAGGAGAGGAATACATAGTCGAAGTACTGTTCCACTTCGAGCTTGCTATTAACCAATACCCACGCTGGCCAAGTAATGTTCGTGATTAGCACGAGTGTATTATCTTGTCCGCGCAACACTTTCAGTAATTGGATAGCGTCTTGGAGCCACTCGGACTCATGGTTGTCGCGCTTCCAATTATTGGCAATTTCCAGCAAGTCGCTTTTGGTTGGACGAAGCTTGAGCCTAGAACATAGGTGCGCGGCCATTTGTTCATAGTCCAGTTGCGCAATCATTAGCTCATCTCTGACTATTGGGTAGATTGACGCTGGGTTTGCGCCGAGTCGGATGAGAATGTCAGCGTAACTTGATCCACTTCCTTGGCATGAGCGTACCAGAGTATTCCAGAGGTCAAAACAGATTATTTGCCTCATGATTTTTTTCTCCTTCTTTTTGATGTTGCACCGTTTACCTCCCGTCCTTATGACAGGCGGTAAATCAGAACAACATCAAGGTGTTAAAAGGACTATGGAAGAAAAGCCATTGTCTCAAGTGCAACTCTGATCATTTTATCAACTGTTTGTATTGTTATGTCCTCAGTAATCTCAGTTTTGACCTCCATTTCTTTGCCTAGTACACGATTCTTTAGCGGTTCAGGGTTTGCGTTTACTGCTAATATTGCTCCGGCTTTGACATTTCGTAAGCTGGCAATTATAAACAGTGCAGCACTTTCCATTTCAGATGAAAGAATTGGCGTTTCCGAATTTTTCCAGCGATCATTTTGCATATACTCGCCCCATTTTGTAATTGCGTCTTGGACGCCATAAAACGCGTCATGTGTGCGATTTATGCCGACGAAGTATTTTGTCTGTTCTTTTTTTGCAGAACGAATTAATCCATTAACGATGTCAAAATCAGCAACAGCGGGGAACCCTTGCGGCAAATATTCAATTGTAGTTCCTTCGTCACGAATTGAGGCTGTTGGGATAATAATGGAGCCGGCTGGAATGTCAGCTCTCCATGCTCCGCCGCAAGTTCCTACACGAATAAGATATTTAGCTCCAGCGTTGATTAGTTCCTCAACAGCGATGGCAGTTGACGGACACCCAATACCTGTAGAACAAACCGTAATTCGTTTCTCGCGAAAGCTCCCAATGCCAATGCGAAATTCCCTATTGTTGGCGATGATAATAAAATGGTCAAGGTACTTTCCTATAGAGTCAACGCGGCAAGGATCACCAGGTAAAAGAACATAAGGGGATATTTGTTGGCTGTTTACTTTAATGTGCGCTTGCAAATCCATATGTTAACAAGTTAAAAATTAAAAAATCGCCTGAATGGCGATTATGGCGACCACAACACAAAATGAGACCATTTATGTTGGGTCGTCTGTTGAATGGTGTGACAAAATTTGATTAATCATAATTGCAGTGTGTATTAGTGTATTAACACAATAACACATATAGAAAAATGTGTCAAGCGCCTTGTGGAAAACTATTTTTTAAGCCTTTTTAAGGCAGTCATGTATCCACCCTCTCCATAATTAAGCCAGTGAGCAATGCGGGTAATAGTGGCTGTGCTCATGCCGGTATTTAAGGCAACATCACGATAATTTTTTCCATTTTTAAGTTGTAAAACAGCATCCCAGCGGTTTGATAGTTCATTAAGTTCTTCTATGGTGGCTATATCTCGCAAAAAAGAGCGCATTTCGTTCTCTGTGCGCATTGACAGAAGCGCTTTTGCGAGCCTTTGCAATTTTGCTGTTTTCCACGCAGGCATATGTTCAATATTTAATAAAATTATTTATTGTACGAGTCCACTACTCTAAATGCATTTTTTACAGCGTTTACAAAAATACGCGCGTGATTTTGAAAAATATTTACAGGCTTGTTTTCTTTTACACTAAAAATTTCATCCAAATGCTCTTTTGATGTGTTGTTTAAATATTTGTCAATTGTTTGTTTGTTTACTTTTCCATCTGCAAGCAATAATTCAGCAGTCGTAAGTTTAGCCAGTGAATCATAATAGCTTTTCCAGAAATCTTGCGCGTTTGCATTCCAATACTCTCCTGATTGTTCAGCAGATTCAACTCGCGCTTTATATTCTGCCATTTTTTTGGTCAATAATTCGCGTTTTGATTCATCTAAAGTTATTTCATTGATTTCTGATTTTTCGTCGCGATTATCCGCTTTTGGAATTTTGTCTTTATTGTCGCCGTTTACAGGAGTGCCGTATTCTTTGATCATATAATGGGTTAATTAGTCATTTTGAGCTATTTTAGCACGCATTTTGCAGTATGAAAAGCCCTGTATTCTATTTTGACAGAATACTCATTTAGTTATACAATTTATGAATTCTTGATGAAAATTTATATATTTATGAGCAATGACGAAAAATTGCATGTAATGCGGCACTCTGCCGCGCATGTCCTGGCTGCTGCTGTGCAGGAGCTTTATCCAGATTCTAAGTTCGGTGTAGGGCCTGTAATCGAAGGCGGTTTTTATTATGATATTCTGCTTAACAAGACATTGTCAGACGATGATCTGCCTGCGTTAGAAAAGAAAATGTCCGAGATTATTGCGCGCAAAGACGATTTTGTTCGCGAAGAGATGACTATTGATGATGCAATAGTTTTATTTGATAAATTAGGACAGCAGTTCAAAGTTGAATTGCTAAAAGATCTAAAAGAAAAGGGAACTACATCAGTCCGCGAAGAAGAACACGCTGATGTTGATTCATCCAATCTGAATGTTGCGTCAATTTACAAAACCGGCGCTTTTACTGATTTGTGCAGAGGTCCGCATGTTAAAAACACCAGCGAGATCAAAGCGTTCAAGCTTTGGAAAATCTCCGGCGCGTACTGGCGCGGAAACGAAAAGAATCCGCAAATGCAACGAGTTTACGGACTTGCATTTGAAACAAAAAAGGATCTTGATGAATATCTTGCAATGCTAGAAGAGGCAAAAAAGCGCGACCATCGCAAGCTTGGCGAAGAGCTTGATCTTTTTACTTTCTCGCCGCTTGTCGGATCCGGTCTTCCGCTTTTTACAGAAAAGGGAACTGCTATTCGCAGAACATTGGAACAATTTATCTGGTCTCTTATGAAGCCGTACGGTTATACAAGGGTCTGGATTCCTCATATGGCCAAAACGGATTTGTATAAAACTTCGGGACACTGGGACAAGTTCGCGGACGATATTTTTCATGTGTCCAGCAAAAAAAGCGAAGAAGAGTTTGTGTTAAAGCCAATGAACTGCCCGCACCACACGCAAATTTACGCTTCGCGTCCGCGTTCGTATAGAGAATTGCCTATCCGTATGAGCGAGGTTACAACAGTGTACCGCGACGAGAACACGGGCCAGTTGCAAGGGCTTTCACGCGTGCGTTCTATTACGCAAGACGACGCACATGTATTTTGCAGGCCTGATCAGGTTGAAACAGAAGTTCGCGCGCTATACGACATAATCCAAAAATTCTACGCCGCATTTGAAATGCCACTGACTGTTTCGCTTTCGCTTCGCGACAGAGCGCATCCGGAAAAATATTTGGGCTCTGATGATGTTTGGAAAAAAGCAGAATCAGCCCTGCGAGATGTCCTTACTTCTCTTGGGCTTGAATTCAGCGAGCAAGAAGGCGAGGCAGCGTTCTATGGTCCAAAGATTGATTTTCAAGCAAAAGACGCGATTGGCAGGCAATGGCAATTAGCAACCATTCAGCTTGATTTTAATTTGCCGGAAAGATTCAATCTTGAATACACTGACGAGAATGGCGAAAAACAAAGACCTGTTATGGTTCACCGCGCAGTGCTTGGTTCTGTTGAAAGATTTATATCTGTTTTGATTGAGCATTATGCTGGCGCTTTTCCGCTTTGGCTGGCACCGGTACAAGTGCGCCTTGCGACTGTTAGTAGAGATCATACTGTTTTTGCGCGCGAGCTGTACAACGAGCTTTTGGCCTCGGATATCAGGGCAGAGCTTGATGATTCAGACGAAACAGTCGGCAAAAAAATTCGTAACGCATCTGCGCAAAAAATTCCTTGGACAATTGTAATAGGAGAAAAAGAATCATCAGGGGGAGATTTCCAGATCCGCGTGTTTGGATCAGAGGATCCTCTTGTTATGCAAAAAAATGCAATGATTGAGGAGCTAAAGAAGCGGGTGGTTTAATAAAATTACGACTGTCGGAGGTGGTGTGGGCATGGAAGGGTTCTGAAATGATCAGGGAACCCGTCCGAACCTGCCCGAATGACCAAAGGCATGCATTCGGTCAGGCGCGCGGCCGAAGGCCGGGCGGATAAAACCCCGCCCTATATGACGCGCTTCGCCTTACTTTCTACTTTCTACTCTCTACTCCTCTCACCATCCCTTTTCATCAATCGCATGCTCTGCGGCTTCGACTTGGGCTTCTTGCTTGGAACTGCCCTCGCCTGTTGCAACAAGATCCTTGTTTAAAAATACTCCGACAACGAATTTTTTATCATGGTCAGGGCCTGTTTCTTCTATGACTTTATATGACGGCGTAATTCCAAGCCGTTCTTGCGATGCCTCTTGAAAACGGGACTTTGGATCAATATAAAGTTTGTGTTCCAGAATATGAGCAAGACGGGACAAAACAAATTTCCCAATAAACTCTTTTGACGATTCCCAGCCTTTATCCAAATATACGGCTCCAATAACCGCTTCCATTGCATTTGCAAGAATATACTTGCGAGCTTTGCTTTTTGCATCCTTTGCCTCGCCTTTGGACAAGTATAAAAATTCTTCTATGCCGATTTCTTGCGCTATTTTTGCAAGCATCTCTGCATTCACAAGCGCAGCGCGCCAGTTAGTAAGCTCGCCCTCCGGATTAGTGTAATTTCCAAACAGATTCTCTGTTACGACAAGTTCTAATACAGCGTCCCCCAAAAACTCCAAACGCTCGTTATGCCCAAGCGAAAAATCAGGATGCTCGTTCAAATACGACCTGTGCACCACTGCTTGGCGCAAAATATCTTTGTTTAAAAAAGTTACTCCAATAATTTTTTCTAATTTTGAAATGTCAGTTTCCATATTTGCCTGCTGAATATTATTCAATTTCTTGTCCGCCGGACGGATCGGTTAAACTCAAAATATCGCGAGGTTTGGATTCTGCTTCGCTTGTTTGGCGGTCAATTTCTTTAATTTCTTCGCGAGCGATCATGTCTTTGTATATTGCTCCCAAAACGCCGTTTACAAATTTTCCTGATGATTCCCCGCCAAACGCTTTTGCAAGCTCAATAGCTTCGTTAATCGCGACCTTGGCCGGAATATTCTGCGCGAATTTCATTTCATACAATCCAAGACGCAAAATATTGCGATCAACAAAAGTTATTTGTTCAATCGGCCAATCCGGAGCGAATTTTTTAATGTATCCGTCTATTTCCTCTATCCGCGACAAAACGCCGTCAACCGTTTCCTTAACATAGCCCTCGTCATTAAACTTGGGCGCAAATTCGTTCATGCTATACGCAATAAGATCGTCCACATTTGCATTTGAATGCAAAAAATCCCATTGATACAGCGTTTGCATTGATATGGTTCTCGCAAGATGTCTGTTTGACATAGAAGAGCAAAAGAACTTAATAATCTTTCCTGAATTATACATGAATGCGCGGTAAAACAAAAGACCCGAGTTATGCGCTCGGGGCTTTTGATTCGGTTTTGTTTTCTGTTGCGTGTTCGTGCCCGTGATCATGCTCATGATCGTGCTTTTTGCTCTTTTTGCGCAATGCCTTTTCTACTGCGGCCTCTACGCGCAAAACTTTGCGCCCCTTATATTCTCCGCAATTCGCGCATGCGCGGTGCGGCTGGATAGGTTCTTTACATTTTTGGCACACGGCTACCTCTATAGCCGAGAGCCGATGGTGCGATCTGCGCCTTCTTATGCGCGAACGCGGTGATCTTTTTGGTGGGACTGTCATAGTATTTTAATCTAAATGTGGACGAAATGTATCAAGTTGTTGCAATAGTGTCAAGAGCTATACAAGAGCAACGCTGGCAACAGTGTCTTTTTCTTTTTTAAACCGCATTATGCGAACACCTTGCGTTGCGCGGCCCAATACCGGAATTGATTCAAGAGGCGTGCGAATTACCTGCCCTGCCTGCGAAATAACCAGCATGTCCCGCTCGTCTTTTCCGGAAACAACATGCGCTGAAATAATCTTGCCTGTTTTTGCAGTAACATTTGCTGTTTTTATTCCGGAACCGCCCCTGCCCTGCACTTTATATTCATCAATTACCGTTCTCTTGCCATAGCCATTGTCCATTATAATAAGAAGCTGGGCTGAATCTTTTTGCGCTTCTTTTGAAACAACATCCATTCCAACGATTATATTTTTGCCTTTTAGCCGTATTCCGCGAACGCCTGATGCTGTTCGTCCCATTGAACGGATTGCTTTTTCGTTGAATCTGATTGATTGCCCTTCGCTTGAAACAAGGAATATGTCATCGGTTCCGGTTGACGGCTTGACCCATTCAAGATCGTCTCCGTCGCGGAGCGAAATCGCGATAAGCCCGCTTGATCTGATGTTTTCAAAAGCAGTCATGTCTGTTTTCTTGATTGTGCCTTTGCTTGTAACCATGACAAGATATTTGTATTTTGAAATATCATCAGCAGTGAGAATTGCCGAGACCTTTTCGCCCGGACCAAGCTGGAGAAAGTTCACAAGCGCCTGACCCTTTGCTGTGCGTTTTGTTTCAGGCACATCATACGCCTTCATTCGGAAGACCCTTCCGCGCGAAGTCAAAAACATTACATTTTGATGGTTGGTCGTAGAAATAATATTTTCTACAGCGTCTTCGTCTTTTGTGGTCATGCCCGCAACGCCCTTGCCTCCGCGCGCTTGCGTGCGGAAAGTGTCAGGCGGAAGCCGTTTAATGTATCCGTCGCGCGTAATCATAATAACAGTCGCGTCGTCAGGAATAACATCTTCCATGGAGAATTCTTTGACTCCATGTTTTACGATTTCTGTTCTTCGAGGGCTTGCGTATGATTCTTTAATCTGCACGACTTCTTTTCGAATTACAGCAAGCATTTTTTGTTCTGATTTCAAAATCGCTGTAAGTTCGGCGATAATTTTCATTTTCTCTTCGTATTCCTGCTCTATTTTCAGCCGTTCAAGATTCGCGAGCTGCTGCAAGCGCATTTCCAAAATAGCATCCGCTTGCAATTGCGAAAGCTTGAATCGCTTAATAAGATTCACGCGCGCGTCATCGCGATCTTTTGATTTTTTAATCGTGTGAATGACATCGTCTATTTTCGCAAGAGCGATTCGCAAACCATCCAAAATGTGCGCGCGGTCTTTTGCCTTATCAAGATCGTATTGCGTTCTGCGTCTTACGACTTCTTTGCGGTGCTTAAGAAACTCTTCAATAATCATTTTCAGATTAAGAACGCGCGGCTGAATGCCGTCCACAAGCGCGACCATGTTATAGTGGAACGACTCCTGCAATTGGGTCATCTGATACAAGCGGTTTAGAACCTTTCGCGGGTACGCGTCTTTTTTAAGTTCAATAACAATACGCACGCCGGCGCTGGTTGACTCGTCGCGCAAATCGCGTATGCCTTCTATTTTTTTTTCACGCACAAGCATCGCGATTTTTTCCAAAAGCGTTGCCTTGTTCACTTGATATGGAATTTCTGTAACTAAAATGCGAAATGCTCCATGCACTTCTTCTATGTCGGCTTTTGCGCGCACAACTATTCCTCCGCGGCCTGTCGCATATGCTTGTTTAATATCATTCGCATTGTAAACAAACCCGCCTGTTGGAAAATCAGGACCCTTTATGTATTCAATCAGTGAATCAGTGGCGATTGACGGATCATCAATAACAGCAAGGACGCCGTCGCAAAGTTCGCCTAAGTTATGCGGAGGGATATTCGTTGCCATTGAAACCGCGATTCCAACAGTGCCGTTTAAAAGCAAGTTAGGAAGTTTTGCCGGAAGAACCGTCGGCTCTTTGTGCGATCCGTCAAAGTTCGGGACAAAATTAACAGTATTTTTCTCAATGTCAACAAGCATTTCTTCTGCAACGCGTTCAAGCTTTGCCTCTGTGTACCTGTACGCGGCCGCGCTGTCGCCGTCCAGCGACCCGAAGTTGCCCTGCCCGCGCACAAGCGGTTCGCGCATGGAAAAATCCTGCGCCATGCGAACAAGCGAGTCATAAACAGCGCTGTCGCCGTGCGGATGATACTTTCCAAGCACATCTCCGACAACTGTTGCGCATTTTTTAAACTTTGCGTTTGATCTTAAACCGCTCTGCCACATTGAATACAAAATCCTGCGGTGCACCGGCTTTAGCCCATCGCGCACATCCGGAAGCGCGCGCCCGACAATTACCGACATAGCATAATCAAGATACGAATCGCGCATCTCGTCTGTAATACTGCGCTGAATAACATTCACTCCAGCTTGAGATATTGCAGTTTCGCTTCCGCCTTCCAACACCTCAAGCTCGGTTTCGCTTGCTGCATTTTTGCCGGCCTTTAATTTTTTTGCCGGCTTTGCAGATTCGTTTTTTGAACCGAAATTCCGCTCGCTAGCGTGTACAAACGGTTTTTTAACAGAAATTCTTTTCTTATTATTCTTTTTCTTTGGCATATCGTCTATTCGTTTGTTTGCAAATTTTGCTTTAACTCATCAATTATCAGCTGTTCCATTTGTCTTTTTTGATTTTCTGTTTCAATCGCGTTTTGCAAAATCGGCGCTATTTCCGCCTGAAGCGCGCTATTTAATTTTTCCGCCTGATCGCTTGCCTGCTCAACCGCCGGATCAACCTTAAATTGTTCTGACGCTTGCGCGACTGTTTCGCGCGTTTGATTAAATGACACGCGAATCTGTTTTGAAACAATAAATATCCAGCCCAATAATATTGGAACAAAAACAACAAGAGCAAGTGCAACCGCTTTGACTTCGTTGCTTGCGATCCGACCTTCCGCATGATTTTGTTTTTGTATGTGTTCCATATTTAGTCGCGTTCAAGCACAACAACCATCATGTCCTCTTGCGGAAGGTCCTTGCGGGCGATCCTGTATTTTGTAGCTGTTTCTTTTTTGCAAGTTCCAAGCTGATTGCAGAACGCTTCTACTGTTCCAAGCTTTTCTTTTAGATTGGGCGAGGTTACCATTATTGGAATAATTATTCGCGGTTCTATCTTTTCAAAAACTTCCAGCGCTTTTTTTGGATCAAGAACGCGCCCTCCGCCAACAGGCAAAAATAAAATATCAGCGCTCTGAAGCTGTTCAAGTTCAATATCGGTCAAGTCGCGATCAAGAACGCCAAGATGCACGAGGCGCATACCCTCTGCTTCTATTCTGTAAATTGTGTGGCTTTTTGAATAATCGCTTTCTTTTGCAAGCGGAGCGGATATGCCGTAAACAAACGCGCCTTTGACCTCGTATTCGCCCGCATGGCTTACAACAAATCCTTTTTCTTTTTCAAGATCCTTGTTGTGCGCATCATCCGCGTCGTGCGTTGATACAATAATATCCGGCTCTAGCGTGCGCGGAAAGCGCAAACCGGTTGAATTTTCATAGGGATTTATAACAAGTTTTGCTTCTTCGTCCTGCGTTTTCGCAGTTATTTCTATACATGAAAGTCCGTGCCAGATAATTTGCATAAATATAAAAAATGATTTCTGTCCGCAAATATAATACCACACAACCCTCTCGCGGGCAAGGTAAAATCATGCGGATTTTTGACCTGCAATTTCTTGCTCCTGTTGTTCTTTTTCACGCTTGAATTCATCAATTTGCTCCTTGTGTTCCAGCGCCCAATGCACAATATCATCAGCGCCTTTTGGCCCGTCAATTCCGAATCTTTGAGCAACCTCTGCACACTCAAGCAATTTTGCGCGCGCGAGCTCTAAAGAAGCTGATCTGGCCTGGTCTATCATAAGCTGTTCGTCTAAAGCATCGGCTGTCTTTTCACTTTGCGAAACGCTTAAAATCTTGTCTATTAATTCAATCGTAAGCACTCCGGTTTTTTTAAGAAACTCAAAAACTTCGCGCGGAGCGTACTCGGATTCTTCCATTATATTCTTTGCGTCTTGCGGGCCGGAAGACCCGCCGATAACAGAACCTATAAACGCTTCGGCTGATCTGCGGTAATCATGCATGTTTTGAAATTTTTTTCCGGCTTTTCGCGCAACTGCGCGCGCATAATCAATAACATCTGCGGATTCAGGAACAGAAGATAGCTCAACGTAGTGTTCAATCTGATTTCTGGCAATCG
>DNKR01000042.1:33096-43107 GCA_003497135.1 Candidatus Uhrbacteria bacterium
CGCCGAAACCTCGCGCGCACTGCCAGCGCCAACACCGGCATGATTAGCATTTGAGCCATTGTTTCTTTTTCGTAAAAAATCCATAGTTTTACGCTGCCTCGCTTTCAGAAGAATCCTTCTCTGGCGCGCTGGTTTGAATTGATTTATTAATATAATCAACAAGCAATCTGCGAATCGCTTTGTGAACATCTTTTTCGTGCGCTCTGGCAGTGCCAAGCGCGGTTCCTATCCGGACTTTTTCTTGAACAGAACCGGTTCTTAAAATCTGCACCAATCGTTTTTCATAATCCTGTTCTGTTTCGTTTTCTGTTGGCTCTGGAAGACCTGCCTCTGCGAGAACTTTTGGATAATCACCTGCCATAACATTTTCCTCGCTATCCCTTTTCCAAAAATCCCTGCCCTTAATACCCCAATGAATTGTTTCATCTGTTGAAAGTCCGAACGCGTAAACAGTATCATCAAGCCCGCTTATTTTATAAAAACGATTTAAGCTATGTTCATTACTAAGCAATCTTTTTACAAAAGATTCAGCCTTTTCCTTGTCTCCCAAAACCGATGTTACAGCATCAGTTATCATTCCTTTTTTATCAATACCACTAAATGTTTTTAAGTTAGGATCTATAAACGACATGACAACATTGCGCAAAAGCTCTTGATCTAAAAAGATCTTACGCGCAACATCCAAAAACTCAACCTGCCCAGGAATTGTTTCTTTTATACTATCAGGCAATTTCACTCCGACAGACGCTAAAAATTCAATCATTTTTTTAGGATCGTTTTTAATGTGATCAATTGCGCGCTCCGCTTCTGCAACAAAATTCTCATTAACAAAAGCAGGGCCGTGCATAATTGATCCGGCAACATCAACTGCAGCGTCCCAAATGGTCTTCCAATCGCCTGACGCTTTTATTGCGTAAGACACTGCTTCCGGATGCGCTTTTGCAACTTCAACAAGGTTTTGCAGCTGGATCTCTGCAATTTCTTGTTCTGACAAATCCGGTTTTATCGCGCGCCCTGCTTCTTGGCGGCCAAAGCTTGCTGCTGCACGTTCTCGCATACATTTCTGACACGTTTAAAAAAATTATTTTTCATCCAGCGCCAATGTGCCCTGCCAGTATTCAATTTCTTTTTTTACTTCTTCTTCTGTAACATCCGACTCAACAACAGACCAACCCTCTTCAAACTTTTCAACTTTGTCTTCTATTTCTTTTTTCCATTTTGGATCAACATTCCCAAGAACTTTCAGGGCCTCAATTCTTTCCGAGAGCTTTTTTTGCTTTTCTTTCCATTTGATAATGAGCGAATCAAATTTATCTTTGCTTTTTGCGACGATCTGTTCCTGATCCTCTCGCAAATGTATTTGCGCGTCCAAAAGCGCGTCTTCTATTTGATGTTTTTCTTCTCCTGTAAATTCTGTTTCAAACATCTGGCTTTTTACAAGCGCCTCTAATGTTCCTCCATCTTCGCACAATTTTTTAATTTTTTGCGCAACAGGCGGCTCAACATGATCAAGCACGAGTTCGTATTCATACGCTCCGCCAAGCTCGCGATTCAGTTCAGTAAAAGCATTGCGATATGGCCATTCCTTTTTTCCCAATTCAATGAGCATTGCCTTTATTTCTTTTTCCTGAACCTCTGGATTGCCCAAAAAAGCATCAAGCTCTTTTTGCGCTTGTTCTTTAACTCCGGAATCCAAACCGGGCGGTAAATTTTTGATTGCGATTTGTATTTCATCCAAAAATGCCTTATGCGGATGCTGTGCCATATATGAATTTAAAGTTAATTTATATTGGGTATTTTAGCAGAAATTGGAATAAAATTCAACTTGTCTGAGCGAGGCATGGTTACGCGTGGGCGGGGTATAAAACCCCGCCCTATCGCACACACGCCACACTTAAATTCACGCGCTTTGTCAAAATTCCGCCTCTTGCCTTTATTTGCTGTTTGTTGTAACATTTTCCTACCTTCTTAATAATTATCCCAAGGCGAGGCTTGGGGCTTGCGGCAGTGTCCGCAGGTAGTGCCAGAGTGCCCTTTGCTTTGCTAAACAGAGCAAAAAACAAAGCGCCTTCTGGAAACCTCGTATTTTATATGCCTAAAAAACAGGACGAAGCGCAATCAGAATTGCAGGTTTTATTGCAAAACCAAGCATTCATTGCATATCCGAAAGCCGGGGATACGATTAAAGGAACGGTAATTTCATCAAGCCGAAGAGAAGTCAAAATTGACATCCAAGGAATCGCAACAGGCGTTGTTCGCGGACGAGAATTGTTCGGCGAAAGCAAAGAATACGCCAATTTACAGCCGGGCGATGAAGTTGAAACAACTGTTATTGATCTAGAAAATGAAAACGGCGAAATGGAGCTGTCGTTTAGATTCGCAGGCCAGAAAAAGGCATGGGATGAACTAAAACAGTTATTCGCCCAAGGCAAGCCGGTCATGGTTAAAATTCTTGAGGCAAACAAGGGTGGGTTGATTGTTAAATTGCAAAACACAATCGGCTTCCTTCCTGTTTCACAATTGGCGCCAGAGCATTACCCGCGCGTTACAGGCGGAGACAAGCACAAAATCTTGGAACGCATCAAAGAATTCGTCGGATCTGAAATAGAAGTTAGAATTCTTGACTTAAACGAAAACGAAAATAAACTGATTTTGTCTGAAAAAGCGCTTTGGGAAGAAAAGCAAAAGAATGTTATAGAAAAATATAAAGTCGGAGATATTATAGAAGGCGAAGTTACGGCTCTTGCGGACTTTGGAGCTTTTGTAAGATTTGACGGACTTGAGGGCCTTATACATATTTCAGAAATCGCATGGCAGCGCATTGACCATCCGCGCGATATTCTTAAAGCCGGCCAAACAGTTAAAGCTGAAATAATCGGACTTGAAGGCTCAAAAATTTTCTTATCAATGAAAAAGCTTGTTGACGACCCGTGGAAGGATGTTGAGAAAAAATACAAAATCGGAGACAAAGTTGAAGGTTTGATTATTAAATCCAATCCTTTCGGCTTTTTTGTTGAACTTGACCATGACATACACGGACTCGCGCACATGAGCGAACTTTCTGACAAGCCGATAAAAGATCTAAGCGAAATCGCAGCAATTGGCGACAAAAAAACATTCACAGTCATAACAATTGAACCGCAGGAACACCGACTTGGACTTTCGCTTAAAAGCGAGCCGTTCGCAAAAGCTCCTGAAACAGCAAAAGAAGCATAATCAGCATGCTCCTGGCAATTCGGTCAAAAAAATAAATACAAAGGCAACCCTGCCCGCCGCTATTGGCAGAGCAGGGCGGTCTTTCTTTATTGAACAAAATGATATAAAATACATTTAACAAAATATGGATAAAACAAATATGAAACCTCTGTCAAAAAACATAATTTTCTTTATTTTAGTATTGCTGGCAATCGCGGCAATATTTTCAACGCAATCATTCAAACAAGAAAAGCCGGAAGAAATCGGCATTCTTGCAATGATAAGCGCTATCGGCCAGGGAGAAATAAAGCGCGTTGAAGTTGAGGGCGATACTCTGCATTTGTTTAAGCAAGACAACACAGAACTTATTACAAGAAAAGAATCTGACGAATCTCTTTCCACATTGCTTTCAAATTACGGTGTTGGCGCAGAACAGTTAAAAGAAGTTGATGTTGAAATCCGCAAAACAGGAGGCAGATCATACTTAATGGGCGTTATACTTCCGTCCCTGATTCCGCTTTTGCTTTTGATTCTTATATTTTGGTTCATGTTCCGCCAAGTTCAGGGCGTTAACACGCGCGCAATGAGCTTTGGACAAGCTGGCGCGCGCGAGGCGGAAAAAAAGAACCAACAAACATTCAAAAACATTGCCGGAGTAAAAGAAGCAAAAGAAGAACTTGCCGAGGTTGTTGATTTTCTTAAAAATCCAAAAAAATTCATTGACCTCGGTGCAAAAATTCCAAAAGGAGTTTTGCTTATGGGTCCGCCGGGAACCGGAAAAACACTTCTTGCAAAAGCAGTCGCAGGAGAGGCAAGCGTTCCGTTTTTTCACTTAAGCGGTTCGGAATTCGTTGAAATGTTCGTTGGTGTTGGCGCGTCGCGCGTGCGCGATCTGTTCGCAAAAGCAAAAAAGACCGCGCCATGCATTGTGTTTATAGATGAAATAGACGCGGTAGGACGCCAGCGCGGATCCGGACTTGGCGGAAGCCATGACGAACGCGAACAAACGCTGAACCAAATTCTTGTTGAAATGGACGGGTTTGAACCAAACCTTGGCGTTATTGTTCTTGCCGCAACAAACAGGCCTGATGTGCTCGATCCTGCCCTGCTTCGTCCTGGGAGGTTTGACAGGCGCGTTATACTTTCTATGCCTGACATAAACGACAGAGAACAGATTCTTCAAATCCATGCGCAAAACAAACCGCTTGAAAGCGATGTCAGCATGCGCCAGCTTGCAGAACGCACACCGGGGTTTTCCGGCGCTGATCTTGCAAACCTGCTAAACGAAGCAGCTATCCTTACAGCCCGCAGAAACAAGAAAAAAATAGGACTAAACGAAGTTCTTGAATCAGTTGACAAAGTTCTGCTCGGACCTGAACGAAAAAGCCATTTGCTTTCTTCAAAAGAGCGTGAAATAACCGCTTACCACGAAGCTGGCCACGCGCTTTTGGCGCACATGCTTCCAAACGCAGACCCTGTCCACAAAATTTCTATTATTTCGCGCGGACAAGCAGCAGGATACACGCTCAAACTTCCAATTGAAGACAAAAAACTGCACAGCCGGTCGGAATTTATTGATGACATTACTGTTTCGCTCGGCGGATTCATTGCAGAAAAGATGGTGTTCGGCGATCTTACAACAGGCGCATCAAACGACCTTCAAAAAGCAACGCGAATGGCGCGCGAGATTATAACCCAATACGGCATGTCAGATGTTCTTGGACCTCGCACATACGGCGAGCGCGAGGAGCTTGTATTTCTTGGCAGAGAAATTCATGAGCAAAGAGATTATTCTGAAAAATTCGCGCAGATAATTGACGAGGAAATCGGAAAAATACTCGATGACGCAAAAAAAATAGGAGAAAAGCTTTGCAAAGACAATCGCGCGAAAATGGATAAAATAGTCCAAGCATTGCTTAAAAAAGAAACGCTTGAAAAAGCGGAATTCGAGGCATTGATGAACGAATAATAATATGAATTGGAGGAGCAAAAACAAAAACGGATTAAACGGCGCACTAATGCAGGCGCTGGAATTCACTTTCAAGCACCCGCACGCGTGGGTGCTTGGAGTATTCGCCGGATTTGCCGGCATAAGCGGAGTCTTTGAACTGCTTATGCGCGCCGGACGGCCGCAGGAATTTGCAGTTGCAGGACTCAAGGGCGCAATTTTTGAAAACATGCGCGGGTATGATTGGCTGTCGGAATTTATTTTTAACCTGCAGTTTGTAGAAGAGTGGCGCGCAACAATTGTAGTAATTATTTCGCTTGTAATTTTTACAGTTGTTGCAGCTCTTATTGTTTTGTCTCAAACATCGCTGTTAATGCTTATTGGACGCAAAACAAACGCGCTTGGAATATTGGAATTATTCGGCCGCGCAAAGCCGTTTTTCTTGCGTGCGCTTTTTGTTAATGCTGCGCGCCTTGTTCTTGTTTTTATTTCTATGGCGCTTGTTTCTTTGCTTACATTGGCGCTTGCCAGCGCAAACGAAACTATCGCGTCGCTTATTCTTGTTGCCGCGCTCGCGCTTTCACTGATGCTGGTTTTGTTTATCGCAACATTAAGCGTATTTGCGCTTATTGAAATCGCTGTCCTGGAAAAATCATTTTACAGCGCTGTTTGCAGTGCATGGCGCACATTAATAAAGCACAAACTCGCAAGCGCAGAAATCGCAATTATGCTTTTTGCCATTACATTATTTGCCGGAATTGTTACTTTAATTGCAATGGTTGTTTCAACAGCGCCTTTGATGATAGCAATAATGTTTTCAGCATACTTTGGAGCATCAGCGCTTTCAACAACGCTATCAATCGCAGGAGCTCTTATTGGCGCGGCAGTGCTTGTGCTTGGAAACGCGATTGTAACAGTGTTTAATTTTTCAGCATGGTTTTTTGCCTACGAGCGCATGCGCGAAAAAGGACTAAATTCCCTTTTCCACAAATATGTCAAACAATAATCAATCGCAATCAATTGAAGACCTAATGAAAACAGGAGCGCCAAAAGAAAAATTTGACGAAAAGATGATTGAAATCCGCATTAAAGAACGGGAGCGCGAAGCGGAAACCGATGCAGCGAGGATCGGAGTCAACTATGTAAACCTGAAAGGATTTCCAATCAGTCCTGACTCATTGCGCCTTTTGCCAAAAGAGCGCGCGCAAGATCTAAAAGCGATTCCGTTTCTCTACACCGGCCCTGAACTAAGATTAGGCGCGCTTAATCCAGAAGACCAACGCGTAAAAGATCTGCTTTTTGAGCTTGGCGAACGAAACAAAACGCACGCAGAGCTATATAAAATATCGCAAGAAAGTTTTGATCAGGCAATGAAACTGTACGAAACTCTGCCAAAAGTTTCTGTTATTGTAAGGGGTGTGGAAATAACAGCAGAAGAGCTTGGCAGATTCAGAAAAAACATCAAAGGATTTTCTGACATACAAACGCAGATCAAAAACGCGACAGTAACCGATCTGGTTGCGGTAATTCTGGCCGCTGCTATTGAAGCAGACGCATCAGATGTTCACATAGAAGCAGAGGAATCCGGCGTTGTGTTTAGATTGCGCATTGACGGCGTTCTCCAAGATGTTGCAAGAATAGAAAGCGAAAAATGGAAAAATTTAATTTCGCGCATTAAACTAGTGTCAGGACTTAAAATAAACATTACTGATCGTCCGCAAGACGGGCGTTACACAATTCACATTGACGAAGAAGCTGTTGATGTTCGCGTTTCAACTCTGCCGACTAATTACGGCGAATCGGTTGTTATGCGCTTGCTTCGCCCAAGCTCAATTCAGCTTGGAATGGATAAGCTTGGAATTAGGCCGGCTGCTGCAAAAAAACTTGAGCGCGAAATTATTAAACCGCATGGAATGATTGTTGTAACAGGCCCGACAGGAAGCGGAAAAACAACAACCCTTTACAGCATTTTGCAGGCCTTAAACAAGCCGGATGTAAAAATAATAACTTTGGAAGATCCGATTGAATACAAGCTTCAAGGAATTAACCAAAGCCAGATTGATCCTTCAAAAGAATTCACTTTTGCGCGAGGATTGCGCTCTGTTTTGAGGCAAGATCCTGACATTGTAATGGTCGGCGAAATCCGCGATCTGGAAACAGCGGAAACAGCAATCCAGGCAGCGCTCACAGGACACATAATGCTTTCAACAATACACACAAACGATGCGGCCGGAGCAGTGCCAAGATTTCTTTCCATTGGAGTTAAGCCGTTTTTGCTCTCGCCTTCCTTAAACGCGATTGTCGGACAGCGCCTTGTACGCAAAATTCACGAGGATTGCAAGCAAGAATATGCGCCTGATGGCGAAACCCTAAAACGCGTTTCTGATATTCTCGCTTCAATTCCAAGCAATGCAGGCGAGGCGGCTGTTGACACAGCAAAACTTAAATTCTACAAAGGCGCAGGATGCGACAAATGCAATATGACAGGATACAAAGGCAGAATCGGCATTTACGAAATACTTCTTATGGACGATTCAGTTGGCGCGCTTATACAAAAAGGCAATGTTGGCGAAAACGAAATGCGCGCTGCCGCAAAAGAGCAAGGCATGGCAACAATGGCGCAAGATGGTTTGCTAAAAGCTATTGAAGGCATCACTTCTATTGAAGAGGTGTTCAGAGTTATTACAGAATAGAAAATTTAAAACACAGCGGAAGCCCGCTGTGTTTTTATTTGGTTTATGATAATTCATTTTGACTTGTTTGATCAGCGGTAAATTCTGTTGCGTTTTTTTCTCGCAATAAAACCAATCGACCAAGCACGAACAGAGTTGTTGAAGTGAACGCTGAAAACAAACAATAAAGGCAGTACGCGCGAAGAACGAACACTTGAATTGAAACAAAATACGCAGAAGCAGCAAGCCCTATCCATGTTGCGTGCGCTGCAGCGCGCAATGCGGAATCAGAACCTCGATCAGCATAAATCGCAATACAAACAAGAATTAACAAATAATAAAGCGCGCCAAAAAGCGCAACAGGGACGCCGAACACAGCCGAATATATGCTGGTTGTAACAAGTTCACAGCCGTTAAACAACGTACAGCCAACAGGATCTCCTGAAAAAAATTTTACAGTAAGATAAGTTGCGTCTGAAAATCCGACAAGCGCTGCCAAAGCAATACAGAGCGCGATTATTTTATTGCGCTTCTGCGTCTGATTTTGATTCTGCGAGTTTAAGTTCTTGTTCAATGATATTTCTGAATGCGTCATATCCTCTTGGATTGGTAATCTTCACGCCATTTAAGAAGAATGTCGGCGTTGACATTGGAATGCCAAAACTTTTATAAGAATCAACATCCTGCTCTACCGCATCTTTTGCCTGCTTTGATGTTAAATCAGATTTAAAGCGCTCGCTGTCAAGACCGATTTCTTCCGCGTATCTGATAAAAGTATCTTTTGGGTCCCGTTCGCTTGCCCATGATTGCTGATTTTCAAACAGCTTGTCATGCATTTCCCAAAACTTTCCCTGCAACCCGGCCGCTTCTGCGGCTTGTGCGGAAATAGTTCCGTTTGCGTGCGTTGGAAGAGGTAAATTTCTGTACGCGACTCTGACATCTTGAGAATATTCGTCGCTTAAGCGCGCAATTATCGAATAATAGCTCAAACATGCGGGGCATTGAAAATCAGAATACTCTATAAGCTCGACCTTAGCGTCAACAGAGCCCTTTGTCCAGTCCTGCTCTTGTATTGAAGTAAATACGATTTCTTCGCCCGGAAGAAATTCATCGCTGTTTTTGTTTTTAGCGTTAATTATCAGGCCGGCTATTATTCCAACAACAACCACAGCCATTGCGCCCCAAATAATCAAGCTTCTTATGAATTTTCTGCTTCCTGCCTTGGCTCTTGCTTGCGCCTTCAATTGCCTGCGAAGTTCTCTGCGCTCTTTTTTTGTAAGACCATGTTCATTCTGCTCTTCCATATAATCGATTAACTATCCGTTCAAAATTGATTCAATAATGGACTTCCACATTTCGTATGGCTGCGCGCCTTCAACCGCTTGTCCGTTTACAAACGATCCTGGCGTTCCTGATACGCCGGCTTGCACGCCCATTTGATAATCAGCATTGATTTTGTCACCATACTTATTGCTTTCTATACAGCTTGTAAAATTCGCTTCATTTACCCCGAGTTTTTTTGCCTCGCTCAAATACAGATCGCTTGAAAGCAGCGTCTGATTTTCGTACAGCGCGCTCAAATAATCAAAGTACCCGCTGTCTCCAAGCTGTTCGCCAACGCATTCGGTCGCAAGCGCCGCAGGCAATGCCTCTTGGTGGAAGCTCAAAGGAAAGTGCTTAAACACCCATCGCACATCGTTTGGATATTCTTCTGCGATTTTAACAAGATCAGGGTGCAATCGCTTGCAGTACGGACATTGGATGTCGGAAAATTCAATTATAGTTACTTTTGCGTCATCAGGGCCAAGCGCGTAATCGCCTTCTGTAACTGTTGGAGGAATTGTCGCGACTTCTGGCAGCTGCTGATCATTTGTTGGAACAGAATCGTCTACGACCTCATCTGCCTTTTTTGAAATGTCAAAATTAAACCAGCTCTCTCCACCTCCTGTTACCATGCTTAGCAAAACGAAAAAACCAATAACGAAAAACGCAATAACTCCTGTTGCAAGACCTAACCAATAGCATGTCTGGCCTGAAAGCGAATCAAAAACGCTTTTATTCTTTGGAGACAGTTCTGACATAGATTAAATAATGATTTTAATTAGAAGTAACTAATATAATAGCAGATAATCAGATACAGGGTCAATGTGGGTAAAAAGCATTCAGTCATATCGAACCCTGGGGTAGGGACGCACA
>DNKR01000042.1:43243-46609 GCA_003497135.1 Candidatus Uhrbacteria bacterium
TTTTCGCGAAAGGCGTGGTCGAGATGACGGAAAAAAATCTATCACTCACAACACCCTCTCCTCCTCACACCTCTTCGGCTCACACCTCAAATCTCTATCCCGCGCTCGTTCTCGCTGATAACATCAAAACGAATCTTGTGCGTTACTTTGCATTCAGAGTTCCCAGCAACAAGACGCTCTGGCCATTCAACAACAACAACTGTATCAGGCAAATTGCAGACCTCATCAAGCTCCATTTCAACCATGTCCATTTCTTTTAACCGATACCCGTCAGCATGCACCAAACGCTTTATGCTTCCAGCGCTCGCAGGATACTCGTGCATCAGCACAAATGTCGGGCTCTTTACGCGCGTTGAATCAGCGCCAAGCCCGCTGGCAAGCCCTTGTACAAAAGTTGTTTTTCCTGCGCCAAGATCGCCAATCAAATAAATAAATTCGCCTCCTAACAATGTTTTTGCAAACTCGCGCGCAATGCTCTGCGTTTCTTTTGCTGATTTTGTAATTATTTTTTTCATAAAAATCGCTTGTTCGGATCTGCTTTAATTTTGAACGGGTCAGAAAACAGCTTTTTCTTTGCCATAAATGCTCCTGCAACAGCGATCATGGCTGCGTTATCGCCTGTAAATCGCTTTTCAGGAAAAAATACCGGCGCGTCAAAATCCATTGACATGAACCTTTCGCGCAAACGCGCGTTAGCCGATACTCCCCCGCAAACAAGAATTGTTTTTGGATTATATTTTTTTACTGCTCGCATTGTTTTGTTATACAACACATCAACAACAGCTTCTTCAAACGAAGCGCACATCTGATTTATAAACGCATCGGTTTTTTTCACGCGCTTTGGCGTTTGCAAAAGCGAATACAGCACGGCTGTTTTGAGACCGGAAAAACTGAAATCAAAATCCGGGCTTAAAATCATAGGCCTCGGCAGTTTTATAAACGGCCCTTCGTGCATTTGCGCTCGCGCTGAAACAGACGGCCCGCCCGGATACGGCAAATCCATAAGTCGCGCTGATTTATCAAATGCTTCTCCAACAGCATCATCGCGCGTTTCGCCAAGCAAAACATATTTGCCATGGCCTTTCATAAGCACAAGCATTGTATGCCCGCCAGACACAACAAGATTCAACGCTGGAAATATAATCTCGCGAGGATCACGCATGAGCCAGTTGCTATATATGTGCCCTTCCATGTGGTTTACGCCAACAAGCGGCTTATTCCAAAAATGCGCAAGACACTTTGCTGTTTCAACGCCATTGCGAAGCGCGACAACCAATCCCGGACCGGCAGTAACAGCAACAACATCAATTCCATGTCCGTTGCGAGGAACACGCGCTTGTTTTAAAAGTATTGGAAGATTTTTTGCATGCTCGCGCGCGGCAAGCTCTGGCACAACGCCGCCGTATTTTGCATGGAGCTTTACTTGCGAAGAAACCAAATTTTTTATAACGCGAAACTTTCCGCGCGCCTCGTCTACAACAGCAACAGCGGTTTCATCACAGCTTGTTTCAATAGCAAAAATTCTCATATTTCAAAATAGATAATACATTATAAAACGCTCATCAGCAATATTTTTATAAAACAAGAGGGGTGTGGCGCGTGTCCACTACCCCTCAATCCTGCAAGCAGGACTTTGCGTTGCCGTTTCCGGCGAAGAAGTATTCTGTTTTCGTCCTGTGGCTAGGCGGCCTCGGCTCGTTCCAAGAGCGCTTCGTCCACATAGGCGAGAATGTGACGGCGGCGTTTCTTTCTGCCGCCACAGCTCTCCGTGCTCACGCCCAGTTCATTGAGAATCCCGTCCCACATCTCGCCTTTGAGCAAGCGGTTTGGAACATAGATGTTCGCCTTGTCGCTGTGGCTGATTGCGAAGTGGGACTTCTCACCCGACTCCATGTTTTCAATCACCACAACCAGAGCGAACATCTGATGCTCCTGCCGAAAGTAGAAGATCTCTGAAATGAAGCCGAGCGCAAGGAGCCCGACCACGAGACCTTCGTACTCCAGAGGAACGGGGACGTACTTCACCTCTTTTCGATGCAAGGGACTAACCTCCTGAATGGTTTTATTAGAATATCATCTTGTTAAAAAACACGCAAGACTGGCGCAAAAACATGGTTTGAAGTTTGACAAACACCTATTTATCTGGTATAAATGTATGTTTCTTGGAATAAACCACGAAACACACAAGAGGTGACCATGAAGATCTTTATCATCGCGGTTTTGGCTGTTGTCGCTTCTTGTTGCACAGCACCAGAAGACGATGACAGTGAAGGTAGCGGAAAGGCAGACGCACTTCGCACCTACCCAATGCGCGAGCTTGACGGCCGCGTGTTTGGCGACTTGTTTGCATACTACACGGGCGTGCACGGAAAGGTGCCGGAAACCGTGGACCTGAACTTCTGCAACAATCTGAAAAAGATGTGGGAGGTGAAGGAAAAACGCTCGCGTGGCAACTCGGTAGTGAAAGAAACCAGGAAAGCCGTAATTGGCGAGTACTGCGGAAGCGATCCAACCAACATTACCCTGCGCGAATATGTTAGCAATGTTGAACGCATTGCAAAGCAAGTTCAGCAGAGCATTGACTGGAGCACAGTCGCGCGCGTTGAACGGTTGAACGAGCGCGAGGCCGAGCTGGTGAAAGAAATCGCGCTGTCAATCACTGGCAAGGATCTCGTTGCCTACTCCCTGACCGAGCTCATGCCCGGCGTGGACGGAGACATGAACCTGATGGTGCTGGACTTCATTGTGCGAAACGGAGGGCTGGAATATGTGGAGTCAATTCCAGCCATGTACGATTCGTACACCTCGTTTGGCCCGTATCAATTCACGCAGTACGCGTGGTACGATACCGGCCGCGAAAAACGGGGCGGATCCAAGCTCAACCAGGCGCTTCGCGCGCAGGTCAAGCACGGAAGCGTGTCCAGACTGCGCGGAGACGAGCACCACATTGCCGCGTACCTGTTCGCGATAGACAACATCGCGGCGCTTGTCCGGAGAATTGACAAGCGGCAGATGAAAACGCTGGAGCGAGTGTACAGGACTAAGCACGAGGCCGTTGTCCAGTACATAGCAACAGCGCACCATCAGCCGGCAAGCGCGCTGTCAGCAGCAAGTCGCTGGCTGGACAACGACGCGCACCTGCCGTACTCGCATTCGTGCAACAAGAGGTTGCTCGAGTACGCGCGCAAGACCGAAGCAAACATGGACGCCCTAGACAAGATGTAAGGGCAAAAAAAACACGAGACCCCGCCGAAGACATGATGTCACGGCGGGGAATATTTTTTTATTTTCCGTCGTCTCGAACCTCTTTTCAGTTATTGGAGCGAGAGATTGAAATGATAGCTTCTTTTGTCATTTCGAACCCCT
>DNKR01000050.1:0-495 GCA_003497135.1 Candidatus Uhrbacteria bacterium
GGACAAGCTTGCGGAACCTATGTGCGTGTTAGGATCAACTTCAATTCCGGCGGTTGAATTGATCTCGGTTGTTTGCAATTTGTCTATAAGCCCGTCGCCGCCAGCCACCTCGCAATCAGGGTCCTCGCCTGCGCCAACAGAACCGTCTGCGCAAAAAGACGGGCGCGCGTATTTGTAAGACGAACCCTCGTACAAACATCTTGAACTTATTCCATCGCCTGAAATTTGGTTGCCGTCGTCGTACGCCTCGCCAATATTTTTTATCAAGTTTCCGCATGTTCCGTTTGCGCTAACAGGGTTCGCGCCTTCAAACAAACATTTTGCGCTGCACCCGTCTCCCGAAGCCGTACCGCCATCATCGCATTCTTCACTAAAATCGACAGCGCTGTTTCCGCAAAATGCCTGATCTAATTCTTGCGGAATAGACCCTTCGCGCAAGCATTGGTTTGAACATCCGTCATTGCTGTTTGAATTTCCATCATCGCAATCCTCGCC
>DNKR01000050.1:574-10514 GCA_003497135.1 Candidatus Uhrbacteria bacterium
TTCCATCATCGCAATCCTCGCCTCCTATTTTGGCGTCCCATGCCCTGTCGCTGTTTCCGCACACTGCGCGGATTGAACTTGACCCTTCGTTCAAGCACGAGTCCGAACACCCGTCCCCGCTTTTTGGAACACATGCGTTATCAATAACAACGGGCGGACAGTCAGCATTAACCGCACATGCTGTAACGCGGTCAGAACACAGTCCTTCGTTGCAAATCCCTGATTGGACAGCGCAATCAGAATCTCTTACGCATGCTTTTCCATCAGCGCAAACTCCGCCATTGTCGCATTCCTCAACAAGGCCTCCTAGCGATACTGCCAAGCCGTTTGAATAATTATCTATGTTACCGTTCCCGCAAAGACCGGCAGGGTCAGATGCGATTGAAGCAAAGCCCTCGTACAAACAAGAGCGTGAACATCCGTCGCTGTTGTTTATGTTTCCATCATCGCAATCCTCGCCTGTTTCAAGAACTCTGTTTCCGCAAACAGCGCGCGTTGGCAATGAGCCCTTTTTAACGCACGACTCTGTACAGCCAAGCGCGAGATCGTTGTTTGTATCAATAAGATCGCTTAACAAATCGCCTTGGCTTGATGATGCGTTAATGTATGTTGCAAGAACAGCATTGTTTGGATCGCGATCAGGATCATCGATTATTGTCCAATCATAATTTTCATCCGCTCCCTGCAATCTTTGCCCTTCAACAGAACATTCATCAGGCGGACCGAATGGAATCGCATTAAACACGGTGCGGGAACCAATAACAGAAAGCGTTACGCTCTCAGGTTCAACATCAATACTGTCTATTCTGCAAGGCGTGCCGTCTTGGCGGGTTTTGAAAACCCAAGAAAAACTGTTTTGGAAATTTGTTCCATCAAGCGCAACAGAGCTGGGCGACATTACGCGATTAAACACCTGTACGCGGTAATATTTGTTAGGAGAAAGTTTGCTGTTGTCTGCAAAATTAATATTGAAAGTTATTGGAGCGTTGTCAACTTCAGAATATGATACCGAGTAAGGAATCCCTACCGGCGTAAATGAAAGGCACAGCTCGTTAAGGCACTCGGACAAAACAATATTTCCGCTTGTTTCAACAGAACTTTCGTTCATTTTTATATTAAACTCTCCGCCAATAGCCGCGTTAACGCACGCACTGCCGCAGTTAGGCCAATAATTCGTAACTCTTGGTTTTTTAAATACAACTGAAATTTCAGAGATTCCTTTTTTGCCGGATTTTGTTTCTGTTGCTTCTGCGTCTTGCGGTGTGTCAGAATCAATTGTCTCGTAAATCGCCTGCGCCTGAGCCGCAGATGCTACTGTAGAATCTTTAACAACAACAATCCTGTCAGGCGGCTGAACATACGGAACCGCGCGCCAGTCCCAATCAAACCTGTCCGGATTTAACAACACGCAAAAATTCGGCGAAACAGGTACAGCATCTAAATCCTGAACGCCTGTAATCGGCTCAACTGCGGAATACTGTTCATCAATCAAAGCTTTTGCAGGAACAACCATTACGCTGTCAACATCGCATTCTTTATCGCTTGTTTTGAATGTCCAGCTTATTTGTTCCTTTAAAGGAACGCCGGTGATGCTGGTTGCTCCAACCGCTATTGTTACCTGATACCACTTTTGCGATTCAAGAATATTTTGCGGCTTGAAAACGAAAATTGTTCTTTCTGTTCCAGTGCTTGGGTCAGTGTATGTGACGACAAATCTTGCTCCTGGTAAGCGAACGATCGGGTCAGAAAGGGTTTCACACGGTCTATTTGCGTCAGCGCCGGTACACATGCGAACTGTAATGTTTGAAGCAAGCGTGTTTTCGTTCATTGCCCTGTCAAACCAGCCGGAAACAATTGCGTTTCTGCAAATTGATTCGCCGTCGCGCGAAGAAATAGGGCTTGGGCTTTTTATTTCTGTTGTGCAAGCGCTTATCAGTTTTGGATAATCAGGCAGATTGCCGGTGCTGAAATCCCATTGAAAATGCGACACTGGCGTGCTCTCTTGGCAGGCAAGCGCGGACGCTGCGCAAATTCCGGAAGAACAGCAAACAGTATTGTTTGTGCAAACCTCGCTGTCATCATTGCAATTTACAACTTGAAAATTTACAGGGTTGCTTTGTTTGCCTTCTGTTTCAACAAAAACACGGCCTGTAACCGCATCTATATGAACAGCCGCTTTAATGAGCGTGTCTGTCCATTCCAATATAGGCGATGGCACCAGTCTTCCGGAAAAAATAACGCTTGATTCCGCTCCGCCATTGCCAAAACGCTCGCCGGCAAACACAACCGGCGAATAGCCGACCGGCCCGCTTGTAGGGTTTATTGAACACAAACCCGGCCCGGCAACAGAATCATTTATTGTGAAATTAAGCTTATTTGTTTGCGCGTTGTCGCCTGCGCGCGCAATGTAAACAGAATAATCGTCGTTTTTAATAATCGGAGTATTGTTTTGATATTCCGCCGGAACTTTTATTGTAACGGAATTTTCATGCCAGTAGTCCTGCGTGCACTGATCCGGAAAATTCGCATCGCCAAGAGCTTTGTCGCCTGTTTCTTTGTTTTCAAAAAACACAGTTCCTGGGCGCGACCCGAGCAAGCTCCCGATGATAGTAATATACTCGCCGACAGGTCCTAGAGCCGGCTCAATTGATGTTATTTCAGGCGTTACGCCAAGAGAAACATCTTTTATTGCAAACTTGATTTTATTTGATGTTGCTCCGCCATCTGCAACAACAGCAACATCGTACACGCCTGCTTTTGCGTTTGGTACAATACCCCTGATCTGCGAATTGTTCCAAGAATTGTACCCTGCTGCGCGTATTTGCCCAAACCACATTACTCCGCCTGCTTGCGCGCTTCCAAAACCAAAACCTGTTGCTGTTGTTTCCGTACCCGGCTTTCCGGAATTCGGGGAAAGCGCGCACAAGCCAGGCCGTTTAACATCGTTCACATCAAAATCAGGAATCATGTTCCCGCGCAAAAGATCATTGGTTGAATCAAAAAGTCCGTCTTTTGTTAATACTACAAGCGGGCCGTCAACAGCGCCATCCGGAACCTTGACTATTATCTGGCTGTTTTGCCATGCGAATTCGCAATCAGCCAGCTGTGCCTCTATTTGCTCTACGGCTCCAATAAACAAAACTTTGCCTTTTGATGTTCCAAAATTTCTGCCGGAAATAGTTATGTAATTGCCAAACGCGCCATTGCCGGGATTCACTCCAGTAATTTCAGGGTAGCTAACGCACACGCCATTCTCGCATAACCCGCCAGCGCACTGCCCGCCTTCTGTACAGCTTTCGTCTTTGCATGCTCCGCAGTATTCTGCTGAATTTGGATCGCCTCCGCAATTTAATCCTGTTTCTCCAAAATTTATTTCATTGTCAAAACAATGCAGAGGCCTTACAACAACCTGCACAGACGATTTATCGGAAGTATTTGAATCAATATCCTCTGCCTGCGCGGCAAGCGTGTGCGTTGAGCCGGTCGCAAGGCCCGCAGTATCCCATTCAAACGCGGCTGTCCATTCTTTTGGAGTTTGAAGCAATGGCGGCACGGCTGTGCTTAATATTCTGTCATTTACAAAAAACGAAACAGCTCCGACTCCGGAGTTGTCTGTCGCGCGCGCGCTAACAATAGAAACTGAATTTACCGGAACAATAGCCCAGTTTGACGGATCGGTTATTCTTACTGTCGGTTTTTCAGTGTCCACTAAAGATCCTGTTGTAAAAATGTAATTGCAAGGCGGAGCAAAACCATTGCAAGAAATAAACTTCCCATCAATGCTCTTTAAACTGCTTCCGATTTGGATTTTGTATTCTGTTTGTTCGGCTAAACAAAATTTATCTTCGTTTGGCGAAGGGCAAGGAGTGTTAGAAACGAATTTTACCTCGTTTCCAAAAATTTTGTATTGCATCGTCTCTGAAACTTTTGTTCCGGTCGGATAAATTTTAATCTGATGTATTGATTCCGGATCAACAGGCCTGTTAAAGCTTAATTTTACTTCTATGTTGCGTATTGATTGCTGTCCTTGCGGAGTTGCTCCTGTAACAATAAACGAATCAGCAAACGGATCTGTTCCAAGCCCGCCAGGCGGGCCCAAATCGCTCTCGGTAATAATTTCGCTCCCTGTCGCCCTAAGAAGCGAGCTTAATACAAACTGCGTTATTGCAAACGAAAACATTATAATCAAAAGCCCTATAAGCGCGTTTATTAAAACCTTTTTTGCTTTGCCGACCTTTTCGTCGTTTCCGCCTGCTGTCATCCAAAGAAATCCGCCGTAAACAACAAGAACAACAGCTATAATTCCAAGCATGCTTAGCGCTATGCGGATAATTTTCGCGATTGAGACGCGAATGTCTGTTTCTGGAAGTCCTGCGGCTTGCGCAAAAGAAGGATCAATTCCCACTTGAGCTAAAACAGGAACAGCAAACAAAACTCCCATGCCGCAAAACGCGAGCACTGCTCCAAGCAAAAACTTGTTTCGGTTTGCTTTCATAGTAGCGGATTAAATAGGTGCTGGCGGAAGAGCGCAAGCGGTTGCTGATGCTGTGCCGTTACAGCAGTACGGCTGTGTTTTAGACACGCCAGCGCAAGCGTCTCCGCCTGACGGATAAAAGCAATTCTGATACAAGCTTTCCAGCCCTGAATCAAACTGGCCCGCATAAGACGTGTCTTTTGCAAACAATCCGTGATTGATTTTTATACGCGACCCGACTGGAATTTTATCGTTCTGTGATGTTGCTATGTCCTCGCCGCTTTGGTTTACATTCGCTGTTTGCGGCAAAAACCAGGACGGCGGATCCTCTGGCGGATTTGAAAGCAAAGTAATGTTTTCTCCATTAACCGTTGACGAAGAAATTATTGAATAATCAACAAGCACGCCGTCTCTTTCGCTCTGAAACAGCGCGTCAATTAATGCGTCATACGAAACTTTGCTTGTATTTGGGTCTGGCGTAATGGAACGAATCTCCGGCGCGTCAAGCACAATTTGACTGGTTGTTGTAAAAGACCAATTAAAATCGTCTTTTGCAGGAGCATTGCCGGGTCCGTCAGATCCGCCGTCTTTGTTTCCGTCAAACGAATTGCCTACAACATCAACAACACCATCGTAAGGGAATGTTGCCTCGTTCGGGCTGTCAGCGCCTCCGGCAGGGGTTGCGGCTTTTATTTTACCGTCTATGTCGCTGTTTGCCGGAAGGCAAAATACTGATCTGCCGCACGAATTAGTCCCGCACATGTCGTCTGTAACAAATTCAATTGTTTTGTATCCATTGCTGATTTTGTATTCGCCGGTGATTGCTCCGCTTGAATCAAGAACAATGTTCGTGAACCCGCCTGTTGCAATGCGCTTGCCAGAAGCTGATGTTGGGTCAAGCGCTTCGTTGAAGTTCATTTGAACCAAAATATTACGAGCTACTGTTTGAGCATTGACCGGAATAACCGAAACAAGCTGCGGAGGAGTTAAATCAAGATAAGTTCCAACAGTAAAGTTCCAAAGATACCCGCCTGAAATACTGCCGGTAAACAGCTTTGCGCCATCTGCTTTGTTTATGTTCGGCCCCAAAAACACGGAATAGTTTGTGTTTTCTTCAGCGCTTCCCAAAACAGGCGGGTCAAAAACGAAAGTTTTTGCGTCCCCTGTAAAACTAACCGTAACATTGTCGCTTGAAAGCGCCTCTGACTGTCCTTTTGCTGTTTTGTATATTTTTACATTATCAGCGTTTAATTTTCCTCTGCTGTTTTCTATTGTTCCGGATACCAGAGACGGAATATTTATTTGTTCAAAAAAAGTAACAATTATTTTTGTATTGCGCGCAACATCTTGCTGGCCTCGCGCTGGATAGTGGTCTTTTATTGTGCGCGACAGCGCGCCGGAATACAGTTCTACATTTCCGCGATCTGTTTTGATTATCTGATCCCCATCGCCTGTCAGCGCACCTGTCAGCGCCCTAAGAATAAAAGTTGTTATTGCAAACGCGGAAACAATTATCAAAAGCCCTATTGCTGCGTTTTTTAAAATTTTCTGCGCTTTTGCGACTTTTTCATCGCTTCCGCCGGAAGTCATCCAAAGATAGCCTGCGTAAACAATCAGCACGAACGCTATTATTCCCAGCACGCTGAAAAATACTTGCAGTATTCTGCCGATAATAATCGCAATATCTGTTTGCGCTCCAAACCCGGCGCCTGTTCCAACGCTTTCAAGCGCTGTTTGCGCTGCCGCTGGATTTGCTTTTAAAGCAGACGCCAAAAACACAAACAACACTATAATAAATATAGCCCCTGTTTTTGGAATAATTCTGTTAAAACTATTTTTTTTCATGCCAAAGCTTTATATAGCCTATGACATGGGTATTATACAGCAAACTGAGCTAAAAAAATAGAAGGGTGTGGAGAAGAGTGGGTGGAGAGAAGGGCTTTTAGGTTTTAGCTTTTAGCTTAGTAGGTCTGATTACTGGTAATTCTACCTCCTAAGCTAACACCTAAAAGCTAAAACCTTTATACCAACAGCTTCTCAACCGCTTTCTTAACTACCGTACCATCTGCTTTGCCTTTTAATACTCCCATAACCGACCCCATAACCTTGCCCATGTCTGATTTTGATACTGAGCCCATTTTTGAAATCACATCAGCAACTATTTTTTCAACTTCTGATTCGTCCATCATCTTAGGCAGATAGCTGTCAATTATTTCAATTTCGCGCTCCGCAGAACCGGCCAAATCATCGCGCCCGCCTTGGCGGAACTGTTCAAGAGCTTCTTTAATCTGTTTTGTTTGCGATCGCAAAACAGCAATAATATCATCATCAGTCAGATCCTTTCCTAATTCAATTCTTTTGTTCTTAAGCTGGGCTTTGACAACTCGCAATATGCTGACAATGTCTTGCGCTTTTTCTTTATATGCCTGCAAAAAATCTTTTTCAATTTTTTCAGCAATGTTCATATTTATAAATCTAAATTATTAATTAAACGAAAAGGGACAGCAGATATTGTCCGCGCCCCTTTTGCTATTAACGCTTTTTTCCAAACGAATACTTGTCTTCAACAAGCTGGCCTGTTTTAATCAGCCAATCCCGCTTTGCAGAAACCTCTTTTGCGCGCAAAGCCCGCTCTTTTGCGGATGTTTTGGTTGTTTTTTTTGAATGGTATCTTACCTTTTTTGCTTCAAGAATAAGCCCGCTTTGCTGTGCACGCTTTGTAAACCTGCGCAGCATTGCTTCAAAGCTCTCACCCTTTTTTCTTTTTACATCTGTCATAGTGGCGGTATTATACATCATCAAGGCGCTCTGTCAAGGCAGGATCAGGATCAGCCGGCTCGCTTTCGTCTTTTTGATTGGACTTAATAGTTATCCCAAGCGCGCTTGTTTCAGCAAGCTTTTTTTGCAAAAACGGAATAATTTTTTTAACATCAACCAATTCCTGGGATCCGGAATCCATGTCCCTTACAATAATAGTGCCATCCATGACCTCTTTTTGACCAAGAATAAGCGTGTATGCGACCGCGAGCTTGTTTGCGTTTTCCATTTGGCCTTTGAGCGCTGCTTTTCCAAATGATTCTGCAACAGGTATTCCCGCTCTGCGAAGCTCTTCGTAGAGCATAAAACCTTTTCTCCTTGCCGCGTCTCCAAGCTGGGCAAAAAACACTTTTGGCTCGCTCTCGGACGGAACTTGAATATTTTTTTCTTTTAGCGCATTTACAACGCGTTCCAAGCCAATGGCAAATCCGCATGCTGGTGTATCGCGGCCGCCTAGTATTTCTACAAGCTTGTCATATCTGCCGCCTCCGCCAAGTGCGCTTTGCGTCGCCATAGGAGCGCTTTGCGCTACCGAAGGCGCGCCTTGCGTTTCCAATGGAGCGCTTTGCGAATCAGAAACACTTTCTACTGCAAGAACAATTTCAAAAACAGTCCGTGTGTAATAATCAAGACCGCGCACAAGATGCGGATTAAGCGTGTATGTAACTCCTGCTTCATCAAGAAATTCCAATACTTTCATAAAATGCTCTTTGCTCTCATCGTCAAGCCAATCAACAATCTGCGGCGCATCGGCTTTTACTGCCTGGCATGTTTCGTTTTTGCAATCCAGAACGCGCAAAGGATTGCGCTGAAGGCGCCTCTTGCAGTCCTCGCAAATTTCAGAGCGCCTGCTCCTATAATGCGCAACAAGATCAACCGTGTATTCCTGGCGCGTTTGGGCTGTTCCGATTGAATTGACTTGCATAATAACATCCAGCCCGATTGATTTGAAAAAATAATGCGCAATTGACATAAGCTGGGCGTCTGCAACAGGATCGTCAGTTCCTAAAATTTCAAAACCGATTTGGTTGAACTGCCTGAACCTGCCTGATTGCGGCCTGTCATAGCGAAACATCGGGCCCTCGTAAAAAAGTTTTACCGGCTGGGGTCTGTTGACCATTCCGTGCGCAATATACGCGCGCGCGATTGACGCGGTTGCCTCGGGCCTAAGCGTTACGCGATCCTCTCCCATATCCACAAAGCTGAACATTTCTTTTTCAACAATATCTGTTTGCTTTCCAACAGCTCGAACGAATAAATCAGTCGGCTCTAAAATAGGCAAATCAATACGCCCAAACCCGTAATCGCGGCGCAATTGCGTTGCTTTTTCTCGCAAAAATTCCCAATACTTTTGTTCATCAGGCAAAACATCGCGAAAACCGCGCAAAAGCGATGGTGTCTTTTTTTGTTTTACAGCGCCTTGATCTTCTTTTTTTACAGATTCCTGCGCTTGCGGTTTTGCGGCTTTTTCCGGTTTTTTCATTTTTACGCTCATATTTTTTTATAAATTATAATCAGGCGCATCAAAGAGATTGATTTTTGTTAAAGGAAGTCCGCGCACCCAAACACGCCCCACTATTGCGTCTTTTCTAATCGGCCCGAATCTGCGCGAATCATAACTTGCGTCTCTGTTGTCTCCTAAAACAAAATATTCATCGGGATTTAATACAACCCTTTTGCTTCCTGCTGTAAAATCGTTCAGAGTATACGGCTCGTCAATGGAACGGCCATCAGGAAAATCTTCGTTAATTACAGTAACGCGTCCATCGCTGATTTCAATAGTTTCGCCCGGCAAACCAACAACGCGTTTAATAAAAAATTCGCTTGGGTTTCGCGGATACCTGAACACGACTATCTCTCCCCTTTCAGGTTCGCGAAACCTATATGAAATTTCATCTATAATAAGATATTCGTTATCGTAAAAATTCGGTTCCATTGATTCGCCTTTGACATAAAACGGCTGGATAAGAAAAAAACGAATCGGCAAAATAATCGCAGCTGATATAATAACAATCTGTGTAACTTCCAATATAAAAAGTACGACCGACGCAAGCGTTGGGCCTAACTTTCTGTGCAAAAAAGTGTCCTTGGACTGTTCTTTTTTTCCAAACATAGCTTTAATTAGCGAAAAGTACATCTACATTACCACACAAAAAACATGATTGCAAGGGCCTGAACATGTAAAGACGCGATTTATCGCGTCTTTACAAAATAGAGCGCTGGCAGTGGTGCCGGCGCTCATTCGTTCTCCTTTCTTTTCTTTTGCGTTTCCAGCGATTTCTAGCGCTTGATCACGTCATCGCGGTCAGGGCCAGTGCCGATCCAGCGGATCGGGACTGCGAGATGGTTCTCAATAGCCAAGATATAGTTTTGCGCCGCATTTGGCAGATCAGCAAAGCGCCTGCACGAACGAATCGGATCCTCCCACCCGTTCATTGTCGTGTAAACAGGTGTAACCGCCTCGTAATCAGACAAGCGTGCAGGAACAGACCCGTCAAACTCGCGGTCATGCAATCGGTACTTGGCACAGATGCGAAGTTCGCTTTCTCCGCACAGCACATCCAGCTTGGTCAGCGCAATGCTGTTTACGCCGTTCAAGCGGCACGCAAACCTTCCAACAACAAGGTCGAGCCATCCGCAACGCCTTGG
>DNKR01000050.1:10596-11561 GCA_003497135.1 Candidatus Uhrbacteria bacterium
CCATCCGCAACGCCTTGGCCTGCCTGTTGTTGCGCCGTACTCGGCCCCGCGCTCGCGAATCGCGTCACCGCGGCTGTTTAACAGCTCGGTCGGGAACGGACCATTGCCAACGCGCGTGCTGTATGCCTTCAAAATACCGATAACCTCACCAAGATACTTGGGCGGAAGGCCGGAGCCGGTGATGATTCCGCCGATTCCGGTGCTTGACGATGTAACATACGGGTAAGTGCCGAAGTCAATGTCCAGCATTGCACCTTGCGCGCCCTCAAACAGAATCTTCGCTCCGCGCTCTGCTTGTTCGTGCAAAAACGAGAATGTGTCGCAAACATAGCGCGACATTTCTCTGCAAGCTTGGAGTACTTGCACGATTTCGTCCTCGGTCGCGCCGTCAGCAAGCGAACGGACTCGCGACTCGAAATCAACCGAGTTCGTCAGACCAGCCCGCAGACCGACCCGTGCGGCTTTGTCCTCGTAGCATGGACCGATTCCGCGCTGGGTTGTTCCGACCTTGCTATTACCCTTGCGCGTTTCCGCGTCAGCATCGCGCCTGCGGTGCCACGGCATGACAAGATGCGCCCTGTCGCTGATCTTCAGACGACTGGCAACATCCACTTCTGCGGATTTCAGTTGCGCGAGCTCGGCCGCAAGCGCAATCGGATCAATAACAACACCATTGCCTATGACGCATGTCGCGCGTCTGTGCAGAACACCTGCCGGCAAAAGGTGCAAAACAAGCTTCTGACCGCCGACGACCACTGTGTGGCCTGCATTGGCGCCGCCTTGGCACCGAACAACCACATCAAACCCGTCCGCAAGCTGGTCAATCACCTTGCCTTTGCCCTCATCGCCCCATTGAAGTCCAAGAACGCCAGTCATCGAAGTCTCCTTTCATGATTGACTCCAAAAATCAGGGTGCCAGAAAGGGTGAAAAATTGCAATACAACCGATTATTATGCGCTGTAGGG
>DNKR01000050.1:11677-19351 GCA_003497135.1 Candidatus Uhrbacteria bacterium
GATCGGCGTCAAAACAACAACCGCCTATCTGCTCTTCCTAAACACTTTCAAAAGCGGGCGGTAAATGTCTATATTTTTTTCAATATAAATCTTGTTGCGGACTTCGCTTGGATTGAAATGCAAATTATTGGCTCCGCGCACAATAACAAACGGAATTTTTTCCAGACCCTCGCCCATTTCATGCACAGCTGAAACCGCAAGAGCGTCAGCGATATTAGCGCGCGTTATTTTCAGTATGCGTCCAAAAATATCCGGCTTGCCGCGATAATCAAAAACCGGCTCAAACCCGAATGATCCGATAGAAATTCCAAGTGTGCCAGCTCGCAATGGAATAGTGTGGCTGTCTGCGATTATCACGCCAACTTGTTTCAATTTGTATTGCTTGCAAAGCCATTTCCAAATTTCTTTTGCTGATTTCTGAATTTTCTCCGGCCAAAGAATATAATGGCCCATTGCATTGCTTTCGTCTATTCCGGCCGATGAAATCAGAGTGTTTTCTTTTATTGTAATGGTCGTTCTCTTGCCGAGAATTTTGAGTCCCGGAATATACGCATCGGCCTCGCGACGAATCAGTCGATCTTTATTTTGGTCTTCAATCTTAACGCACCGGCCTTGATGAATGGCTAAAACTTTTGAAGCGATAACAAGTACATCGCCGTTTTTGAGCTTTGGAAGATAACCGCGCATAACAGAAAACAAATCGTCTTTTGGCGGAATCATTGCGCGTGTTTTGATTGGAATCAAATGCATATCAAGTTTGTATATTATAGCAGATAGAAATAATTATTTGTATTTATTCGTGTCGTTCCGGGCATAATGAAATAAATAACAGACGCGTTCTCCTCTCACGCGCCTGCAAGTCATTCTCGTGTTTTTCGTCCGGAATCCCTACTCGTCCAGAATGCGTCGCAGAGCAATTGGATCATGCATTTCACGACCATGTTCTTCGCGCACTCGCAAGAAAAAATCGCACTGCGAGCACCTATGCTCCTTGTCCGCGTATGTACCTTGCACTTCTCCGCGGCAGAATGTTCCGGCAACAACCCAACACGCTCGGCCGGAATTGCGCCCTCCGTGCACGCCGTCCAACCTCCGTTCAGTTGCAGCTGGACAGACGCCGAGCGTTTGGGCTTTTGCCCCGTACGGTTCGCGCCCGCACCTCTTGAACTCCCAACAGTTAGACCTACTCATTGTCGCTCCTTGTCATTGTTGTGTCCCCCTATCTGGTTTTTCAATTGAAACAGCAAGCGGCATTACTTTGCCTCCGCAAAGATCGCACCTGCCTCCTCCGCTGACAACTCTTGGAGGAATTCTGCAGGTGTTGCAATACACCATGCCGTCTGTTTTTCTGAATATCCACTCCGGAACCCAGAACACCGGCACACTGCGAGCAACATGCCTGCGCAAACTTGCCGGTCCGCTCAAATGCTCTTCGCTTAGAGTTCCTTGCCGGCTCAAAAGCCATGTGCCTGTAACACGGCAATCATCAAGCTCCAAATGAACGATGTTTCCTTGGAACTGTTCTGCCAATAGGACACGAAACGACTGCCAGCGCTTTAGCACCTCATCAAGCCCTGCCACAGTAACGAACTCTGGCGTGAACATGATGATATGGCTCTTACGAATCTCGCTCGGACGAACCAGTTTCAGTTGCCCTCGCAAAACAAGTCCTGTGTCTGTAACATGGTCTTCCACGGCCTTCTCCTTTGCGTTTGTTTTTGGACGCAGAAAATCTTATCAAAAGAAAACATAATATGCAATTTTAAAAAGGTTGGTCTTGTAGATTTTGGTCAGGTAGATACGCGATTTATCGCGTATCTACATAACAACACACATGCACAGCCATAGGCAGAACATCGCCTTGACATATTAACCAAAAAATTGTACCTTATTTTGTCCTGACAAGCCGTTAGGATAAGGTCAAACACAAGGAGGAACCATGACAAAAGCCCGCCACAATGTCCAATGTCTGAATGGCCATGTCTTCACCGCACCGAGCGGAAGCAATCTCGAGGCAAGATGCATTGAGCGCGAAGAGGCAGGATTCGTAGACGCGCTGATCCTTGGCTCAAGCGAGTGCGAGATGTGCCTCACCGAACTGGAAGAACGCGAATACAATGAACGGAGGCGCTTGTTTGTTCATGTCATCTCGTTCGACCCGTTCGAGATCTGATCTCAACCCAACACGGAGGACAGATGCCGCACATGTTCACTGCCATTCTGCTTGTCGCTGGATTCGCCCTGACACCCTGGCTTTTCGCCTACCTCAACAGAACAAAACAGCGTCGCGTGTGGCAAAAAACCGTCATCCTCACTACAATGGCCGCAGTTGGCATGATCTGCAATGGCGCAGCCGCACACTTCCTTCTCATTGAAGGAGCGTCTGTTGTGAAGGCAATAGCTATCCCGCTTCTCGCAGTCACCATCGAGTTGTTCGTTGGAGCGTGTATTGCGTGGATGAACTCCTTGCCGACAACCTGACCCTAGCCATGAACCGCCAAGTTCTTTGGACTGGTTCATGGCTCACTTCTTGAGACCATTCTAAACCGATCAGAGTGAGCTCAAAGAGCGGACAAAAACACAAACGGAGGAAACAGGCAGTGAGCAAGAGGCCTGTTCGTTGGCGCGTTCGTAGAAGCGCGCATTGCCTCTGGCGCAGAAGTACAGCAGGGTATGAACAGGTACGAGACGCGAAACGCCTGCGCCAAGCTCGGATGCGCGCACTGCAAAAACAAGCTCGAGCAGGAGCGCAAGGTCGTGTACGAAGATGTCTGGGACTTCTTCTAGATCAAGCCGGTTCAATCCCGGCCTCATGGCCTGTAGGACAATCCAATTTCTGGATCCTGCAGGCCGCTTTTTATTTTTCCTGCAATCAACAAAACGACCTTGTTAAACAAGACAAAACAGCATATAATATTTGCGGATATGAAGAACATGCACATTAACTTAACAGAAGCTGATTCGCAACAAGAACAAGCGCCAAATAAACACAATGTTTTTTCTTTTAAGAGAGCATTTTTTGTTTTGTTTATTTTTGTTGCAATTACAGGCGCTTCTCTTTCATACAAAATATCCCGTACCGGAACAGACAACGCAAACAGCGCCGACGGATCAATTCTTGGTTCAATATTCCGCCTTGTCGGATCAGGCGAAAAATATCTTAAGGGCGAAAAATCAGACAGAACAAATTTTCTGCTTCTTGGAGTCGGCGGCGCAGGGCATGACGGCCCAGAACTTACAGACACGATTATGTTCGGCAGTTACCGCCCTTCCACAAACGAGATCGGTTTGCTTTCTATTCCCCGCGATTTAACAGTGCTGATTCCGGGATACGGATACAGAAAAATCAATCACGCTAATGCTTTTGGCGAAAGCGAGCGCGATGGATACGGGCCTGAACTTGCATCAAAAACAATTGAAAATATTTTAGGGCAAGAGGTGCACTATTGGGCAAAAGTCGATTTCAATGGGTTTGAATCATTTATAGACGAAATCGGTGGAATCAATGTTTACATTGAGCGATCATTTTATGACTCGCAATATCCGACAGATGATTATCTCACTCAAACAATTTCGTTTGAACAGGGCTGGACTCAAATGAACGGCAAAACCGCGCTTGTATACGCTCGTAGCAGACACGGTTCAAACGGAGAGGGGTCTGACTTTGCGCGAAGCAAAAGACAGCAAAATATTTTGACTGCTGTAAAAGACAAAGTTCTTTCTGCGTCCGTTCTTTTGAATCCTGTAAAAATCAACAGCGTGATTGATGTTCTGCGAGAAAATATCCAAACAAACGCGAGCGGATGGGAAATATTAAAAATCGCAAAAATGGCGCGCGACATAGACATGGAAAAAATCGCAATGCAAGTGCTTGATGAAAGCCCTGACAGCCCGCTTTATGCCGCGAATATAAACGGAGCGTATATGCTTCTTCCAAAAAACGACGATTGGTCAAGAGTCCGTTCAATATCCGCTAATATTTTTACATCTGACGAAAAAAATTCTCAAACAGATGGCGTAAAGAACCAGCCAAAATTCGTGCGGGTAGAAATTCAAAACGGCACAGCAATTTCCGGCCTTGCATTTCAAACATCGCAAATGCTCCAAGGACAGGGTTTTGATGTTGTAAAAATAGGCAATGCAACAGAGCGTGGATACGACCACACTGTAATCTACGATCTTACAGACGGCCAAAAAACAGACGAACTAAAAATTCTGCAAAACTTTCTGATGGCGGATGTTTCTGTTTCAGCGGCAGGATGGGTGTTTATGGACGAAATAATTCCAAAAGAAATAACAGTAACTGATGAAGAAGCACAGGCAAAAACAACAGAAGAAAACATTGATTTTCTCGTAATACTCGGCGAAAACTCGTCGCATGTGGCAAGCAGATAATATATGGATAAAAAAACAACAATTCCGCGCGTTGCGATCATTGGGCGCACGAATGTCGGCAAGTCAACTCTTTATAACCGGCTTACAGAACAAGCAAAAGCCCTAGTCTCCCCTCTTGCAGGCACGACCCGCGATGTGCGCGAAGGAAATGTGCTATGGCAAGGAACAGTCGCTTGTTTTATGGATACCGGAGGGCTTGATGTTGAACAAAAAACAGAAATAGAAAAAAACGCAGTAGAAATGGCGCGCCTCGCAATGAAAATAGCGGATGTCATAATGTTTGTGGTTGATATTAAAACAGGAATACTTCCAGAAGACAGAAACATCGCTCAAGAGCTTGTAAAAACAAAAAAGCCGGTTATTATTGTCGGCAACAAGGCCGATAAGCTGTCTTATGCAAAAAGCGCAGAAGGCCGCGAATGGACAAACTGGCCGCTATCGCGCCCAATTCCAGTGTCATCAGCATCAGGATCAGGCACTGGCGACATGCTGGACGAAGTTTGGAAGGCGCTAAAAAAATGCGGCAAAAAACCTGTTACAGTTGCCGAAGCAAGACCAATGCGCATAATGGTTTACGGAAAACCAAACGCAGGAAAATCTTCACTATTGAATACAATCCTTGGAGAAAAACGATTTATCACAAGCCCGATAGCGTACACTACCCGCGAGCCAAACGACACAATACTTGAAGCAAACGGCAAAGAATATCTTTTTATCGATACAGTTGGACTTAGAAAAAACATTGCCGCAAGGCGAGTTCACGATCTTGAACAAGCCGGGGCAGACAGAACAAAATCAATGCTAAGAGTGGCAGATATCGTTTTATATGTATTAGATGTGTCCGAACCTATTAAATCACAAGACAAAAATCTTATTGGAGAAATAACAGACAGCCACGCTGGAATAATAATCGTCGCGAACAAATGGGATCTTATTAAAGACAAAAAAACCGACTCAATGAACGAATTCACAAGGTACATTCGCGCAATGATCCCATTCGCTGACTATGCTCCGATTATTTTTACATCCGCCTCAACAGGAAAGCGGGTTGATGAGCTTTTACCGATTATTGACAGCGTACAAAACGCGCGCTTCACTCAAATACAAGAAGAACAGCTTGAACTGTTTCTTAAACACGCAATTAAAAAGCACTTGCCTGCCCGCGGAAAAGGCGCCGGGCACCCAAAAATATTCGGGCTCAAACAAATAGGAATTGCTCCGCCAAGGTTTGAACTTGCCCTAAGAGGGGCGAGGGCCGATGCTCTGCACCCGTCGTACCTGCGTTTTCTTGAGCGCCAGTTGCGCGAACGATTCGGTTTTCTTGGCACAACAATCCGATTAAGCGCAAAAGCGCAAAAAAGCGTATAACTATGAAAATCATTGTCGGTCTTGGCAACCCAGGCAAAGAATACGAGCATACGCGGCACAATATCGGATTTATGGTTGCTGATTCAGTTGCAAAAAATATTTCCGCGCCATTCAAAAACAAGCCGGATTTTCGCGCTCACATTGCCATTGGAGAGCACGACGGCGAACGCGCAGTGCTTGTAAAACCGGACACATTCATGAACCTGTCCGGAGAGGCGGTATTGCGCGTTTTGGATTTCTACAAAAACGAAACAATTGACCTGATTGTAATACACGATGACGCTGATTTGGGGATTGGCGACATTAGAATTAAAAAATCAGGGTCATCTGCAGGCCACAATGGAATAAAATCAATAATGGACGCAATAGGGACAGATAAATTTACACGCGTGCGAGTAGGTATTGGAAGACCGGAAAATAAATCAATTCCTTTGGACAAATGGGTTCTAGCCAAAATAACAAAAACTGAATTTGACCAGCAGTTCGCACCCATGATTGAATCAGCGTCAAAAAAGGCGGTAGAATAACCGGGGGCCGTACCGCTGATTGTTAAGTTTTTAACAAAGAGCGGTACGGCACCTAAAAAATCTTACATAGTCAGTTTACAGCAAACATAAGCGCAAAATGCCCTTATGTTATTTTTTTCTGACAGTTTTTTTGCAATAGCAGAGCAATGCATGCGAAAATAGCTAACATGAAAACGCTATACATGCACGATTCGCGCTATCCGCCGATACTGCGTGAAATACACTCGCCCCCAAACCCTATTTTTGTTTTGGGAAACACAGACGCTCTAAAAGGGCCGTGTTTTGCTGTTGTTGGCGCAAGAAGGCCGTCGCAATATGGACAGCGGGTTGTGGAAGCAATCGTACCGCATCTTGTTGAAGAAGGATTTGTTATAGTTAGCGGCCTTGCGTACGGAATTGATTCGTTCGCGCACGAGGCAACGCTAAAAGCAGGTGGAAGGACTGTTGCTGTGCTTGGGTCTGGAATTGAACTGATACACCCATCAGGCAAACAGTGGCTTGCAAAACAAATAATAGAAAATGACGGGGCGATTATTTCTGAATTCCCAGGCAGAACAGCTCCGCTTAAGCACCACTTCCCAATGCGAAACAGAATAATTTCAGGCATGTCACTCGGCGTTTTTGTTGCAGAGGCGTGCATAAAATCCGGCTCTCTTATAACAGCGCGCGCTGCTCTTGAACAAAACCGAGAGGTTTTTGCTTCTCCTGGTTCAATATTTTCGCCATTATCCGAAGGCCCGCTTTCTATTATTAAACAAGGCGCCACTCCTGTTGCAAAAATCAGCGACATACTGGATCAAATGAATCTAAAAACCAAAATCGCTCAAAGCGAAACCCGCGCCGCAGTCCCAGAGTCGCACGAAGAAACAGCTTTGCTTGCCGCACTATCGCACGAACCAACCCATATAGACGAACTGATTCGTGCAACTGGAATGGACGCGTCTACCGTGTCTGGCGCGCTTACATTGCTGGAATTAAAAGGCCGTGTTATCCATGCTGGAGGAATGCAGTATTTGCTTAATTAAACATATGAACGAAATTAAATTCAAAAATAAATATCGCATCATGCCAGCACGGCACCCATGTTGGAATTATGGAGGCGATGGTTGGTATTTCATAACAATTTGCACAAAAAACCGCGCATATTGTTTTGGAAATATTATTGACGGTGAAATGCAATTATCAAAAATTGGGAAAATTATTTCAAATGAATGGACAAAAACGGAACGAATGCGTTCGTATGTTAAATTAGATGAATGGACCGTAATGCCAAATCATATTCATGGCATAATTACAATTAATAAAACACCTGTCGTGGTGCCCGTCGAATTGATGAATGTGGATTCGGTATCGGATTCGGTATCGGTATCGGATTCGGTATCGG
>DNKR01000035.1:0-321 GCA_003497135.1 Candidatus Uhrbacteria bacterium
TGCCGCGTTGGGGTCGCGTGCGGATGCGTACTAGATATTCTTGCGGATTCGTTGTGCGCTCTGTGAGCGATCGCTGGCGCGCCTCGCGTTCGCGCGGTTGTTGTGGCGGAATGTCTTCATGTGCTTGCGCAGTGTGTCTACGCGCTGGGTGTCGAATTTGCACCGATAAACGGGGCAACGAAACGTTCTCTTCATGGTTTCTCCATCCTCTGAAAGTACAGAGGTTGAAACAGGATAACAGAAGAAAATATTAAAGTCAAGGCCGGAATGGGTACAGACAAGTGTGGGTATAGACAGTGGTGGGTACGCGATATATCGCGT
>DNKR01000035.1:398-865 GCA_003497135.1 Candidatus Uhrbacteria bacterium
ACGCGATATATCGCGTACCCACATCTATACATCTATATTGAGCACCTACATCAGTTTTATGTACAAAAACAAAAATACCCCAGCTGTACTGGGATGTTTTTATGTATTTTTATGTAAGCGAATTTTTGACGCGTCTCAATAAAGGTACTGAGATTGATCCACTTTTTTTTACAGACGATTCTCGTAAGCGCGCTGCTTCTTTAGAGCGGTAGGCCTCATAATATACAAGAACAAATGGGCGATGCGGTCTACTTGAGTCAACTTCACCTTCGTTGTGTTGTCGCAGCCGTCTTTCAAGGTCGTTTGTCGATCCTTTGTAATAATAGTTTGGACCCTTTTGACTTTGTAAAATATAAAAATACCACCAGACATTCATATGGTGGTATTATAACATAAACATCTCCTGATAGGGAGATGTTTATGCGTCATGCGCCAACGAGATATGGCCCACCTCGACAATTCGATGG
>DNKR01000035.1:1022-1719 GCA_003497135.1 Candidatus Uhrbacteria bacterium
ACGTGTTAACCGGGCTACACCACCGACCCATTAATAATTTTTTGATATTCAGGACTGAAAAATAGTACCACGCTCGCCTAAAATCGGCAAGAGGCGAGCAATGTTTGTATGGGCTGATAAAACTGGTTATTTTTACTGTTTCTTGCACCCCATGCTACAATAGATGTGATAATTGTATGAAAAAAACCACACTTTGCTATTGTCTGCAAAACAACCTAATGCTTTTAGGAATGAAAAAAAGAGGGTTTGGTTCCGGCAAATGGAATGGTTATGGCGGCAAGGTTGAACAGGATGAAGATATAAAAAACGCTGCGGTAAGAGAAATGAGGGAAGAGTCAGGGCTTGTTGTAAAAAAAGAAGATTTGCAACAGGTTGCACTGATTCGTTTTTATTTTGATTTGAATCCGGTTTTTGAGTGTCATGTGTTTGTTACACGCGCTTGGTATGGACAGCTAATTGAAACAGATGAAATGTCGCCGCAATGGTTTGCAGTTGAAGATCTGCCTTATGCAGATATGTGGGCTGATGACATAAAATGGATTCCGCTAATTTTGGATGGATTGAAAATTGATGCAGATATAAATTTTGATGCGGCCGGATCTGTTGTTAAAGAGTTTGAATATAGGCTTGTGGAATTTGATTAGCTGAATTTTTATCACGATATTGTTTAAAAAAAAATCAACGCCCCGTTTTTCGT
>DNKR01000035.1:1818-17939 GCA_003497135.1 Candidatus Uhrbacteria bacterium
GGCGTCCTTTTAGTTTTGCGTAGCGCGTTTTGATCCTCCTATGATGGCTCGAATTGCAGGCGAATCCTCCCGTCGCTGTTCGAGACATGAACCCTTTTCCAACCGCATTCGAGGCACACCATGAGAATACGATTGATCATTGCATCGTCAGGCGTGCCGCAGTTCTTCATTCGCGGAAGCGCGATGTTTCTTTCACCGGCAAACAAGCATGAGCCGATGTAGATGAATGTCCAGACATAGACAGGGATGAGGCTCGGTCTTGTTTTTTTCAGTTCTTCAAGGAACCGAAGGAATTCTGGTCCTGGCATGACACGCTCCTTTCATTTGGCTGTTATTCTGTAGTTGCCGCGCTGTTGATCTGGAATGTCGCTGTTTCGCCTTGTTCGCCATGGCTGAACATAGCAACAATCTCAAGCGGTTCGTTTGTTTTGATGTACACAACCGCTCTTGCAATACCGTCCTTGTCAGTAACTCGGTCGCATCGCAGAATCCTTCCGGCTTTTGGGTTTCTGTTCTCCCAAAGAACACTTAGCCCGGGATCCTCCTGCAGTTCCAGTTCCAGGCTGTGTCCGGCCTCAACCGCGTTGCCGTTACCGTGTCTGATCATCAGTACCTCCTTTTTGTGACGGATTTAAATTATATCTATTTAGGCAAATAGTCAATGTAATAATTGTGATATAATATCCACAATATGCTAAATCAAGCCAAAGTATCGTTTCATGTGGCAAAAAAGCTTTTCAGCTTTGTAAAACCGCATTGGATTATTGCGAGCACTATTTTTATTTCCATTGTTTTCGCGTCCGCTCTTGATTATATCACGCCTCTATTTTACAAGAAATTTTTTGACACGCTTTCCGGCAGCGCATCAGCAAATCAAATAGCGGTTCAGATTCTTATTGATACAGTTTTGGTTATTTTTACAATCAAAATTGCGTCTTGGGTTTTTTATAGATTAGCAACATCTTTATCTGACAAATTCCAGCCAATAGTTATGGCTGATATTGAACGCGCCGGCTTTTCTTATTTGCTCGGGCATTCGCACAAGTTCTTTTCTGACGCTTTTGTCGGCTCGCTTGTCCGCAAAGTGCGAAGAACATCAAGATCTTTTGAAACAATAGCTGATTCAATCTGTTGGAGTTTTATACAGATCGCTGTTCTTGTTGTGGTTTCCATTGCTGTTCTTTATTTGCGCAGCCCGATTATCGCGCTTGTAATGGGCTTATGGATTTTTGTGTACGCTGTTTTGAATATAGCGCTTTCTTTGTGGATGTTTAAATATGACGAGCAAACATCAAAAAAGGACTCGCTTGTAACAGCAACGCTTTCGGATTCACTTACAAACAATTCAAATGTCCGGCTTTTCAGCGGCTCCTTATTTGAAAACGATTTGTTTAAAAAAGTTTCAGAAGAATTAAAACGCATGCAAACGTTTACTTGGCAGATGCATGATTTGGGGCATGCTTTGCAATCAATGCTAATGGTTTTGCTTGAATGCGGAATTCTTTATGCGTCCATTCGTCTTTGGGAGCGCAACATGTTTACAATCGGAGATTTTGTAATGGTTCAGGCGTATGTACTTTCGTTTTTTGTGCATGTTTGGCCATTGAGCAGAATTCTTCGCAAGATTTACGAGGCCCTTGCTGATGCAAAAGAAATGGTTGATATTTTTGACACCCCGCATGAAATAAAAGACGCTCGATCAGCAAAGCCTCTTGATGTATCAAAAGGTGCAATTGATTTTGAAGAAATTGATTTTGGATATTCAGCAACGCGCAAAGTTTTGGATAATTTCAGTTTAGCAATAAAAGCAAAAGAAAAAATCGCGCTTGTGGGGCCATCCGGAGCAGGCAAAACAACCATCGTACATCTTCTGCTTCGCATATACGATGTTGACGGCGGCAAGATTTTGATTGATGGCCAGCGGATTGATAAAGTTACGCAGGATTCTCTTCACGAGGCAGTCGCTTTTGTTCCGCAGGATCCGATTTTGTTCCACCGAACTCTTCTGGAAAATATTCGGTATGGAAAAAAGGATGCGTCTTTTGAAGAAATCGTTTCTGCTTCAAAAAAAGCGCGATGCCATGATTTTATTAAAGATTTTCCAAACGGATACGAAACTTATGTTGGCGAGCGAGGAATAAAGCTTTCTGGAGGGGAGCGCCAGCGTGTTGCAATAGCGCGTGCGATCTTAAAGAATTCTCCGATTCTTGTTTTGGACGAAGCAACATCAAGTTTGGATTCTGAATCAGAAATGCTTATTAAAGACGCGCTTGATGAACTTATGAAAAACAAAACAGTGATCGTTATAGCGCACAGATTATCAACGATTTTAAAAATGGACAGGATTTTTGTGGTTGATAATGGAAAAATCGCTGATGCTGGAACGCACAAAGAGTTAATGAAGAAAAAAGGCCTGTATTGCAAGCTTTGGAAAATCCAAGCCGGCGGGTTTTTGCAATAGCGAGGCGGGCGGTATGCGCATGGGCGGGGTATAAAACCCCGCCCTATGAGACTTCCGCCTCGCACATGTTTGATATTCCACCTCGCTCATGCGTACCCAACCTGTCATGCCTATTTCAAAAAAAATTGAACCCTAGTTGCGCTTAGCGCGCTTTCCAGGGCTCATTGTTTCGTGATGTGTCAGTCCTCACATCTTGTTATTCCTCCAGCTTGTGTTCAGCATGTGTGACTATGTCGCAGATTGGCGTGAATCCAGCGAGCTTTCCGACAGGAGTCAGCTTTCCGTTTTGACTCACAGAGATCTCGAACGCGTACAGACCGCCTCCGTAGAGCGCGTTCGCAGGCGCGACAACCCTTCTTTTCTGGATCACGATCGTGATCGGGTCGCCTTCATCCTCTCGTGATGCTGTGCGGGGAACTCTCTTTTTGCTCATGGCGCTCTCCTTTCAGCTGTTGGGCTTGCCTTGCGTCTTGATGTTCATGCGTCCCGGCTCTGCCAAGACCTTGCATGGGTTATTCTTGTTGCACTCCACGCATCCGTCCATGGACAGGATGAGCGGAGCCCCTGTCGTGATGCTGAAGTTTGTCTTGGACCCGTTCTGCGGGCACGCGAGCTTTTTTTTCTCGCTCGGGCTTGCACGCAAGAAGCACTTGTCCATGTAGAGCATCTTTTCGTTGGAGCCGGCCACTGTGGCCAGCCCTACCTTGGTTCCGCACCAGTACGGTTCGTTCTGCGCGGTTGGCTTTTGCGCAGTTTCGTTCTTGGTGCTTCGGGTCGCAGACAGTACGATGTACGCGACCATCAGAACCAGGACGACAAGCGCCAACTGTCTCACCACTCGCCATGTTCGCATGGGTTTTCCTTTCGTGTTTCCGCTTTTGGCGGATATGGAACCTTATCAATTACTGTGCAGAATGTCAAACATAGAAGTATGAACATCTTCCAGCTCTGTGTCAGGGTTGAATTTTATAAAATTGTGCATAACTTTGCGCTGATTTTGCATTTTTTTGATATAATGTATTTGAAATTAATTCACCGCAATTGGTGAATGAAACTTTTTTAATTTTTTATTAACCTACCCAATATGCCAAACGGCAAAATAGGCGCCCGCAAAGGTGCCGCAAAAGCGCGATCACATTCGCAAAAAGCAAGCGGTTTTAGTAAAGCTTGTTTTTTTTGTAAAGAGTCAATTAAGTTAAGAATGACAATCGGGGCGATTGTTTTTATTTTGCTTATTGCTGGCGTAGTTCAGCTTTTGATTTTGGGCGTTGGTCCCGGCCTAACATCATCAGTTACTTCAATTGTCCAGACAACAACAGAGGATTTTGCAACAGGTATTGCTGGTTCCGGCATTGATTTAATTAGTGAACCAGGTTCAATTCAACTAGGCAAACAAAAACTCGCCTATGTTTCCAAGTCGTTGTTTGAAAAGGGTATTACATGGAATCCGCTTGCACATACTGATATTGCCGATGTATCTGAAACACAGGTAATTGCAGGCAAAACATATGTTATGGACGAGAAGAACGGTTCGCTTTTGGCAAACGGCACATATAACTCCATATGGTATGACCAGAATACTGATTATCTTTATGCTGGCAATTCTAATGGTTTGTATGTTGTAGCAACGCAGGGAACAGCTGATCCGTTAGATGACTCGCTCGTAAATTTATACGATGCATCAAACGCAGGTCTTGAATTGAGCGCTTATTCTTTTGTGGATTGCATTACGACTGATCCTTCGTCAAGATATGTTTTTGTATGCAATGGCGGAAAGTTAAAAGTAATTGACTCGATAACAAACTTAGTATCAATGACCTATTCTGCAACTTCAACGCCATCTGTAACAGGCGGTATTTTTAAAGCTTATGTTGACTCTTCATCAGGTTTGCTTTATGCAATATCATCAGACGGAGTTTTTGCTATTGATATGAACGGCGAACCTGGCACAAACGATGTTCTTTTAGCCACTTATTCAAATAGTAGCATCATAAATGTTCAATATCCTCGCAATGTTGCTGTTGATTCAATAAACAGCTTGCTGTATGTAGAGGGTCTTGGAATTTATGTTATTGATCTTGGTGCAGACGGTGTTCCAGGAGGCACGGATGATGTTTTGGCGCATAACTATGGCGCAAATGATTTTCAGATGGCTTTAACAGAAAACGGTCTTGCATCAACCGATGGCCTTTCACTGAAAATTTATGACTTCAACAACACTCCTGCGAATTTTGAAGACGACACAGTAAAAGAATATAACGCAAACAGCACTCCTAAACTTGATTCTTGGGTAAATTCCATTGCATATTCTAACAATCAGAACCTGGTTTATGTCTCAACCAACGATGGGGTAAATGTATACAACCCATCGTCAGACTCATTTGTCGGGCGTTATACCGGCGCTTCTGTGCCTCATATTGCCAATGGAGGTCAGTATAAAATGGTTATTGATGAACAAAGTAATATTTTGTATTCAACAAATTATATTTCTGGAATAAGCGTGCTTAGCATTGATGTTTTCAACAAACAAATGGAATATAGAAGCCAGCCAGAAAAGTTTACATATTTTCCAGACGCATTGTCAGTGCTTTCCACGCTTAATGCAGGCGACAATATAAGCTTGTTTGCGCGTACAGGAAGCGAAGAAGTGTATTATTTTAATGATTTTAATGATTCTGTTGGCTCGGCTGGAGGAATAATTGGCGGTGGCAGATGGGAATCAGATACTGTCCCTGGAGAAGACGGTATATTAGTTTTGACTAATCCCAACAGCTCTATTGTAGACGCTGTAATGAACACTCAAAAGGACTGGGAACTTTTTCCGTCAGGTTCAATAATAAAAGTACGCGCTAGATTAACAACTGCTTCAGATAATGTTTTGGTAACATTATTCCACAACGACACAATAGAGGAGGGGATTTCAATTGCAAATCCAGACGGCTGGTTTGTGTTAACGCTTCAGATTTCAAACCTCTGGACACCAAACGGTATTGACTCTGGAACAGGTAATTTCAAAGTGGGGTTGGAAACAAACTGGCCTGATGAAGATTACAATCCTTCTGACAAGCTGGAAATTGACTGGGTGTCTGTTACTATGCCTGATAGTTCAACCGCTTGGGGAGAATGGGCTCCGTTAGGATCAAACGGAGAAATTGTTTTTGACAGCCAGCCATTGCTCCAATATAAAGTGCTAATTGAAAATGCTGATATTTCTGATACGCCGTCAATTAATTCGGCTGTATTTACAAAATCGTCATTCAGCACAGATGGAGTGTTCACTTCTTCTGTAATTGATGCGAACGAGCCGGTTGATTGGCAGAATCTAGTAGCAACAACTGTTGAGCCGGTTGGAACGAAAATTAATTTTTACACAAGAACAGGAAATGTAGCAATTCCTGATGATTCATGGTCACAGTGGAAATCAGCAGAAAACGGATTAAGGTCGCCAGATGGAAGATATATTCAATGGAAATCAGAGCTTATTACAGAAGACGCTCTCGCAACTCCATTGATTGAGGATGTAACAGTAAAGTATTATACGCCATCTACCGAGGTCGGGGGCGTACAAATAATTGATTTTGCAAATAATTCGGACTACATCCTAGAAGACGCTCGTGTTACATCCTCTCCGCCAGCAATGAAATTTGAATCAAAGGGAGCTGGCAATGGCGTACTGCTCGATTCAACCGATAATCCTGTTAATTTATCAGCTTCAAAAATCGCTCCTGGGTGCAGTATAAGAATCGGCTCTTCTGATTTTGTGATAAGCACTGTTTATAACAGCATAACTAACCAATTAGAACCAGGTTATGCTTGGATTTCTGTAACCAAAGAAGGATTAATGCCTGACGAAGTTGATGCGGCTGTTCCGGATGGTATTTCTAATGTATCTTATATTCACTGTACAGAAACAAACGGAGAAATTCAGCTTGGAAGCGCTAATTACGCTGTTGAAGAAATCAAACTTGAAGGAGCATTGGTAAATAGCCAAGAGCAAACTATTAAAGATCCTATAAGCGGGAATATTGTAGCGTTTTATGCCAACTCGGCTTATATTATTGATTCATCGACAGGTGTTGTGTCAGGATCGAATGAGATTTGCGAGGCTGGCGTATCTGAATTTTCAGACGCTCTTTATGATATTGGTAATGGCGAGGTTTGGTACGCGTGTTATGGCGGCACTTCGGTCAAACTTGCAAGAATCAGCCCGATTAGCGGAAGCGTTACGCTTGGTCCGATTGATACGCTAAGCAACAAGTGCAATCTTAGTTACCTGAATGCTCCACAGTTTAATACCAAAGCGGTTATTGTTTCCGGCTGTGATAATACAGGCGTTTTAAGAGCGTATGATTATGCAACAGGAACTTTAATTGGAGTAAAAGATGTCGGCGAAACAATAGGAGACATGGTCTATGACTTTGGCAGGCAAGGATCTTGGGTGTTGCCATCCGACCTAAATTATTTGAGTTTAACAGATCTTGAACAGAGGGACTTGAAGCAATTTACCTTGCCAGAACCTGCACAGGGCGGAAATTATAACGAAATACTTTATGATGAACAAACTGATTCATTGTGGGCAAGATCTGATTTTGAGGTAGTCAATATTTCCGCGCAAAATGGCGAGGTTCTTGGAATGGCCGTATTCCCAAATACAGTCGTTTCCATGTCAGTATTTGAAGACAGAAATTCTCTGGCGGTCTCAACCGATAAAGGCGATGGTGTGTACTTGGTTGATCGTCAATCATATGAAGTACAAAGCTTGCCTTATTCTACTGGCGGATGCGGATACGGCATTAGCGCTGTTAATGATGAGCTCTGGGTTTTGGGTTGCTCGCCTGCATCGGCTTATCGTTTTGTTCCAAACGGAGTTCCTCAAAATAATCTCTACACAACAATGACATCAAGCGCGTCGCAGGTCGGCGGTTCAGGAACCGATGGAATTGAATCTTTTGTAATCTCTGGAAATGTTGATTCAGGAAACACATATTATTCAGTTTCGTTTGATGAACGAAATTCATTTAAAGTATTCACATCAGGCGCTTGGAGAACAATCGCGTCAAACAAAGCATCTGATCATGGCGGGACAGATGGTGTTTGGTACTTGCGCGACAATGCCAATAGCTGGATTGCCTCATTCTCTAATAATGCAACGACATCGGTTTCAGATGCGGTTTTACAAGGCGCAAACAACCAAATGAGCGGCAGCATGTTATCTGCGGTAACATCAGCACAATGGGATTCTGTCGGAGGATTAACAGCCGGTGCAAATGTAAACTTAGCAGTAACGCTTGGAGCGACAAGCGCTACAGATAATCCAAGCGTGTCTAACATTGAAGTTGATTTTGTTGAAAGAGAAATCGTCGGTCCTGTTGGGATTCCTGATGTTGCGTATTATACAACCGCGTCCGCTAATAAGGTTATTGATGTAATGACTAATGATTATCATCCAAACAATTTGGGTTTTGTTTTGGAGTCGTTTGACGACAGCTCATTGTCTATTGGTACAATAACTCGAGATGAAAACGGAACAATTGGAGATTATTCAGATGATAAGATTGTTTATTTCAGCACCACAGGCACGGCAAGCGTAGACGAGTTCTTCACATACACAATCAGAGATTCTGCAGGTGATGCTGTTAGTGTGCGTGTTGATGTTATTCATGCTGCGAAATCAAGACAAATTGGCGCTGGAAATGATTTTACAATTCGCCACACTGATCCGCCCGGATGGTACTATTTTGGCACAACAGATTCCGGTGCATACTTAAACTTTAATGTGTACAAAATTGCATCAAGTCAATTAACTGATATTGTCATAAAAGATGTTTCCATTGCGAGCGACCCTATGATTGAATTCAGTTATGTTTATCTTGGCGAGCCGGCAAAACGGCCTTCTGTTCCGTATGCTGTTGGTGTTAGTTTAGGCCAGAACACTGCCACTGGTGTTGTAATTAATAGAATATATACTGCACCTGCCGCAATTTATGGCATGCCTGCAGACTCAAGTTGGAAATACAAGGCAAATACCACTGATTGGGAAGATGACAATGTAACAGAGTTAGAAGGCGGAATTGTAATGTCATCAACAGAGGTTGATACGCAACATGTTGTCTTTGATGCGAACGGAAACATTGCGGGATTTAATTTGCGAAGGAGATCTACCGGATCTTACATGCAAACAGAACCTATAGTTCATTTTGGTCCGATAACATCAGTTAAACACCGCTCCGGTTCGCTTGTTGGTGGAACAGGTGAAACAACAGAAGCAGCGTTTGATATGGGTAATGTTGGCGGTCAATATTTGACCCCGCTTCGCACAAACACCTGCACTTTGTATGGTTCAAATAGCACTTATACTATCAAACTATCAATTGAACCTGATGGTCGCGGGTCAAATAAGCTTGGTGCATTCTATGACCCAACAACAGCAGACTGCCAATCATTAACCGATAAACAGCATTTGGTCTACATGCTTGGGCAGAATCTTAATAATATAAATAGAATTGGAAATACGGCCGGGTATCTTTATAGAATGACAGGGCTTAGCGCGAATGACGCAAAGCTTTCTGTGACTGCACCGTTTAGAATTGATCAAGCTCAAAAGTTCTATGTTGAAAAATCAGCAAGCGATTATTATCTAAAACCTGATTCTTCCAGTCCGCCGGCACTTAATATGGTTCCTGATCAAGGAACAGCATTAGGATCAATTGACTTAGCGTTCAAAAAAGGCGGTTCTCCTCTTACAAACGCGAATGGTTATATTGATCTGACATTCTCGCCGTCTCTTGTGTTGGATTCCGGAAGTTCCAATGCTTATTTCGCATCAAAATACAGCACAGACAACAGTAATAATTATTCTGTTGGTATTGGTAAGCTTTGGGCGAGTTCAGCGTCATTAAATGGCGGAACATCAACAAACACAACATCATTAAAGCGCGAACCGACCGATCCGTCTCGCGTACAGATTTTGAATGTCTCAAATGATGCTAAAGCAGGATTCATTCAAGGCGGAGTTGATCTTGACCCATCCGCCAATCCGGCTAATGATTTGATTATTTCAAAAGCAAATGCCGGTTACAGTGAGTTTGCAATTGCTCAGCTTCCGCCAGTTCCGCCGGAAATGTGGGTGTATAGAACAGAGTCAACAAACTCAGTTACGCCGAATATATATACTGTGCTTGATGGGGATTCAGCCGACACTGTTACAATAGTTCGTCCGGGCATAGATCAGTTTAACCACACTCTTGGCAGTTCATATATAACAAACGCGAAACTTCTAAACCCTATTGCTTCAACAATGAATATTGTAGCAAGCGCTGTTAGCGGAATAGAAACAAAGGCTGCTAACTGGCTTATTGGAGGCGGTTCGGATCTTAAAGTTGACTTTGTAAACAATACAAATTCAGAAGTATATTCAAGGGTTATCAAAGACGATGTTTTTGACAATGACATAGAAGGCGCTTGCAGGCAGGTTGAGGCGCTAAAAGTGGTAAACGACGGAACTCTGACAAATAAAGTAAAAATAGATGTTGAAATTCCGGGTGATGCAACAGGTAAAACATACAAGCTGTATAAATCAGAAAACAGCGGATCAAAAACACTTGTCGGATCAGAATCAGTATCAGGAGGGAAGGCGGTATTCGCCGATGTTTCAAAATCACTTACCGGAGCGGTAAATGATGTAACTGATTTGTTTGTTTGTACCGACTCAACAGCTCCTCGCGCAACAGACGAATCGTTTGCTGTATTAAAAAACAGTGTTACGCAAATTCAGGTTCTTACAAATGATTCAAGTCCTGCTGGAGGAACTTTGACTGTAGCATCTGTTTCTGAAGGTCCTTATAATGGAACTGCGGCTATTGTTGGTGATGTTGTGGAATATAGACCAAATCCAGGGTTTGGAGGCGTTGATTATTTCCGATATGTTGTTTCCGGAGCTGGCGGAACAGACGAAGGTACTGTAACAATGTCTGTTGCAAAACTCTGCAATGAAAATCCAGGAAATTACGACGGATGCAATCAAGCTCTTGGCGGTCTTGTTACTCACAATATCGCTGGAACAACAGGCGGACAGCAGGTTAGAGCAGGTGCTAGAGTTGTTGCTTATAACAGATTATCCGAATGTTACACAAGCAATCAAAATAATCCAGTTAGTGTAATTCTTCAATGTCCGTTTGTTAATGATGTTTTGACTGGTGAAGACGGAACATTCACTCTGCCATTGCCAGTAGGCAAGTACATGGTCTATGTTGTTGACGCGGATCCGGTATTTTCTTCGAATGGTTACCCTAGGCACGCTGTAGATATTGCGCCCGGCGAGCTTGGACAAGCAAGGTTTGCTTACTTGCAGACTACAGATAACAAAAAATTGCCAACCAAGACAACAAAGTTCACAGGATCAGCATTGTTTGTTCTTGAACCGCAATATGTTGAATTTTCAGAAACAACTTTTGTTCCATTCATGTTTGAGGCGGTTGATTCAGAATGGTCCGGAGATGTTTGTCTTGAGGTTCCGCAAGGCTACGAGCCTGTTGATGGAAACAATTGTCAGCAATTTATTGCGGCAGGTGAATCATCAGTAATTGAATTTAAGATTATTGAAACAGGATCAAAACCAGGAACAATTAAAACAAAATTCAAAGTTAAGCATAATGGCAAGGAACAGAAAGCCGACAGCAGTATAAGAGCAAAAACAACTCCGGAATACGCAAAAAAGAAAGGCGTTAAGATTGATGAAAACGGATTTGTTAAAGAGGGGGGAAGTGCCGCATCGATTAGTGCTGCTGGAGCAGCTGCGGGATTGTTCACGCTTTTGTTTGCGCGCAGACCGTTGCTGATGGTAGTTGGTAGTATTAAAAAAATAAGTGCGAACGATAAAAAAAATCAGACAATGGATTAGAGTGTGAGAACATAGGCATGGCGTATGAATCAAAGCACGGGGAGTTCCGCCGAAGGACGGATCCGCCTATGGCGGAAAAACCCCGTGCTTTTGCTATTCGTATACCTGACTATATGTTGACAAAAACCAATAAATATGATATTTTAGCGAACATCAATGCCGTTAACTCGGCAAAAGAAGGAGAGAGTTCATGAAGATTCTGTTTGTCCTGTTCGTCCTTGCGCTGTTCGGTTGCGAACAGACGCAGGAGGCGGAGCTGGCCTCTATCAGCATCACTGCGCCAATCTACGGCGTCGATGCCGCTGTCGTGAACAGTCGCGGGGAAGCCGCTGGCGAATGTACGGCACCATGCGAAGTCGAGGTTGAGGAAGGCGAATACACCATTGCGGGTGCGCGCCTGAATTCAATCTTCGTCTCGCAGACACTACAGGTCTATGCCGGGCAAAGCAAGGGTATCGCGCTCGCAGGCGGACTTGCGCCAAACGGCAACTACCATATGTTCGATGCTCCGTGCGAGCAAGCCGGCGACTTGCTGGATCTGCTGGTGTTGGAGATACTGACCGATGTTGACGAAGACGACGAACAAGTCGTCATGACATCAGCTTACTTTTTCCACGCTGTTGTGACTGGTGCGGACTATGTGGACACCCAGTACTACAGAGGAACCATCACAGAGGATGGCGAGACAATCCCAGAGATCTACACCCTGTCAACCAACCCAGCATGGGGCGATGTGAGGGAGGCGTGGTTCTGTTTGGACATCTGAAAGAAACGCTTCGAGAACTTAAGAAAGGAGGAATACGCAACGGGCCGGCTTTTCACAGAGTCGGCCTTTGCTTTTTACTAAAAACCCGCACAATATTAAGGGTTGAATAAGTGCGGTGTTTCGTGTACAATTTTGCTGTTATGGGACAAGCAAATAAGTCAGGATATTCGTATCCTGATATTGATTTTAAGTCAGAATTGAATGATTCCCAGTACGCGGTCGTGCACAGCGCGGACGGCCCGTGTTTGGTTTTGGCAGGAGCCGGTTCTGGCAAAACGCGAACAATAACTTATCGCGTCGCGTACCTGCTTTCACAGGGCGTGAGGCCTGAAAATATATTGCTTTTGACTTTTACAAACAAAGCATCGCGAGAAATGCTGGACAGAGTGGAAAAAAAGCTCGGATCAAAACCAGCAGGCCTTTGGGGCGGGACCTTTCACTCTACAGGCAACAGAATTCTGCGATCACGCGCAGAATTGCTCGGATACCAAAAGAACTTTACGATTCTTGATGCTGATGATTCAAAGGATCTTATTAAATCAGCAATAAGAAGTTTGGGAATAGACAATACTTTAAGAAAATTCCCGTCTCCGGCCGTTGTTTCAGGTGTTCTGTCATACGCAAAAAATTCTTGCGAACCAATATCAGAAGTTATTTTGCGCAATTATTCGCATTTAGAAGATTTTACAGACGACATTATTTCAATTTCAAAAGCATATGAAAGCAAGAAACGCTCGGCCAATGCAATGGATTTTGACGATCTGCTGACAAACTGGCTTGAACTTCTTTTGAATCACGAGCAGGTGCGCAAAAATCTTGCCTCGCAATTCAAATATATTCTTGTTGATGAGTACCAAGACACAAACACTGTTCAGGCCGAAATAGTGCGCTTGCTCGCCAGCGAGCACAATAATTTGCTTGTAGTCGGCGATGACGCTCAAAGCATTTATTCGTTCAGAGCTGCAAATGTAAAAAATATTCTGAATTTTCCAAAATTGTTCACCAATTCAAAAGTTTTTAAATTGGAAACAAATTACCGTTCTACTCCGCAAATTTTGAATCTGGCAAACGCTATTCTTGAATCAAACACAGAGCAGTTTAAAAAAACTCTTGTTCCTGTTATTGCAAAAGGCGAAATGCCAAAGGCGGTTCCGGCGCAAAATTCCAGAAACGAAGCGGAATTTATTGCGCGATATTTTGAGGCAATGCAAAGCGCAGGCGAGGGTCTTGGTTCTACTGCTGTGCTTTTTCGAGCAACGCATCACTCGCAAATGCTTGAAATGGAGCTTATCAGGCGCGGAATTGACTATGAATACAGAGGCGGTCTTAGATTTTTTGAACGCGCGCACATCAAAGATATTTTAAGTTATTTGCGCCTTGTTGCAAATATGAAGGACGAGGTCTCTTGGCTGCGCGCGCTTGGGCACCAAAAGGGAATAGGGCCGGCAAGCGCGGAAGCGGTATTTAAATTCGGCACAGAGCGCGGGTCATGGAAAAATTTGTTTGACAGCGCAATGGAAATTCCGGCACGGGCAAAAGGCGGGTTTGAGTCGTTTGTGGCAATTATGAAGCCGCTTGTTCTAAGCGAAGGAGATGTTTCGTCAATGATAAGCATGATTGTCTCGTCGGGCTACAAGAATTATATTGAGTCGGAATTTCAAAATCCTGACGAGCGGCTTATGGATATTGATCAATTCGCGCTGTTTGCAAAAAAATACGAAAAAGATATTGAAAAATTCGTAGAAGATGTTTCGCTTCTTGATTCTTACGGCGCGGCGCAAGAACAGCGCGGTGAAAGTACGGACAAAACCGTTCTTTCCACCATTCATCAAGCAAAAGGGCTTGAATGGGACACTGTTTTTATTTTGAACATGGTAGAAGGCGGATTTCCGAACAGCAAGGCCGTTTTGCAAAAAGGCGGGCTTGAAGAAGAACGCAGATTGTTTTATGTTGCTGTTACGCGCGCTCGCAAAAAAGTCATAATAAGCTATCCGGTTGCTTCTGATTACGATTCGTATGATGTTAATCAGCCGTCAATGTTTCTTAGAGAGATTCCAAAAAGCGCTATTGATCATGAGCTCGGCGGATCATTTGATTCTGAAGAAGAAACAATTTTTCAAAACAGCATTGGCGAGCGCGGAAAATCAAAAAATGCTCCTATGCAATTTTTGCGCGACATTGATGAGTTATAAAATTATATGGACATAAACGAAAAGTCACTTGAACTGCATGCAAAGCACAAAGGCAAGATAGAAATTACGCCAAAAGTTAAAGTATCAAGCGTAAAAGATTTGTCATTGGTTTATACCCCGGGCGTTGCAGAGCCATGCAGAAGAATCGCAAAAAATCCCGAAGAAGTTTGGAACCTGACCATAAAAGCAAACACTGTCGCTATTGTCACCGACGGATCAGCCGTGCTAGGGCTTGGAAACATCGGGGCAAAAGCTGCCATTCCCGTTATGGAGGGCAAGGCAGTGCTTATGAAAAAATTCGCAGGAATTGACGCGTTTCCGATTTGTCTTGATACGCAGGATCCTGACGAGATAGTTGCAACAGTCCAGCGCATCGCGCCGGTGTTTGGAGGAATAAATCTTGAAGATATTTCTGCTCCGCGTTGTTTTGAAATAGAAGAGCGGTTGAGAGGCGAACTTGAAATACCTGTCGTGCACGACGACCAGCATGGCACATCCATAGCTGTATTGGCCGGTCTTATTAATGCGCTTAAAGTCGCTGGAAAAAATCTTGGCGATTGCAGAATAGCGATAAGCGGGGCGGGAGCCGCAGGAATAGCGATTGCAAATACGCTTATAGACGCAGGCGCAAAGCGCATTCAGGTTTTGGATTCGCATGGGCTTATCACAGATGACAGGGCAGAAGGCATGAACAAGTACAAACTTGCGCTTGCGCAAAGAATCAAAACCGAGTGCGGCACAGAATCGTATGCTGGCGGCTCTGGTTTGGCCGCGGTTCTTGCCGGCGCTGATGTGTTTATAGGCGTAAGCCGCCCGGGTATAGTTACAGAAGATATGGCAAGATCAATGGCGAAAAATTCCATTATTTTTGCAATGTCAAATCCAATGCCGGAGATAATGCCTGAAATAGCAAAATCAGCAGGCGCGCTGGTTGTTGCAACAGGCAGATCTGATTATCCGAACCAGGTGAACAACGCTCTTGCTTTCCCGGGCGTTTTCAAAGGATTGCTTGAGTCGCGTACAAGGTTTCTTTCAAGCAGAATGAAAATAGAATCAGCAAAAGCAATAGCTGATCTTATTAAGAACCCAACCGCTGACAAAATTCTGCCATCCGTTCTTGATAAACAGGTTGCCGATGTTGTTTCAAAAGCTGTTATAATGAATATATGAGCCATTATCAGCGAAGCTATTATTCAGCTCCAAAAAGAAAACGATGGCGCGTGGTTCCCGCGAGTATCATTGCGATAGCGATTTTGTTTATTGTTTTTGCAATTGGCATTGGAAGATTTCAGGGCAGGGCAGGCGATCGGAGCAATTATTCAGAATCTGTTTTGGAACAGAATTCAGAGTCCCTATCAGATTCATTTTTTGGCAGGCAGATTTCACAAATGCGCTGGAGCGCTGATGATGCGCTTACAAATAAATTGGGCGCGACAAGCGAATATCGCAAAGCTACTGTTGAGCGTGAATTCAGCAACAACCAATACACTGTAATTATATTAACTTCACTTCCTGAACCGCCGGAAGGATATTATTACGAAGTTTGGTTGCTTCAGCGCGAACCAGAGTTTGATTTCTTTTCACTTGGAAAAATGTTTCACAATGATGCAGGACAGCTTTACAAGCAATGGGATGGTAAACAAGGCGAAAGTTATGCGGGATATACCGAAGCTGTTGTAACTCTGGAGGCAGATGACGGCAATCTTGACCCTTCAGCGCATGTTCTGGAAGGCGGGTTTTAGAAATTTCCGTCATTCCTACCAACCCTGAATATGGGTTCGACCACGCCTTTTCGCGAAAGGG
>DNKR01000035.1:18021-19376 GCA_003497135.1 Candidatus Uhrbacteria bacterium
CGAAAGGCGTGGTCGAGATGACGATAAATCAAAAATTCTTTTCCCTCCACCCGCTAGCTCTTGGTAGGAACTTAAGACCGAGCAGGGAAGCGCGAGTCCAGATGCCATTGCCGTAACGATCCTCCAGCAAATCAAGCGCGATTATTGTTTTTTGCAATTTTTGTTTTTTGACGAACAAGGAATTTTGCGGTTTTGCAGTGCAAAGCATTCCAGCACTTATGCCAAGCAGACGAATAGCTTTGTTTTTGTTTGTGAAATCTGAAATTAGTTTCCACGAAATTGCGGATATTGCTTTTCCGTCATTTATTGGTTCATCAAAGCGCACGATGCGCATTTTTTCTGTAAAGTCGCTGTATCGCACACGCACGCTTATTTGTTTTGCAGAGAATCCTTGTTCGCGAGATCTGCGCGAGACCTTGTCCGCGATCCAAAGCAGATTGCGCTTGATCTCGTCCGGCGCGGATATGTCGCGCGAGAATGTGTATGAGTGCCCGATTGATTTTGGCGCTTCGTCAGAATCTATAACAGGCGAGTCATCAATGCCTCTTGATGCGTTGTACAGCCACGCGCCATAGCTTTTGAACTCGCGAACAAGCAAATCAAGCGGACACGCGCGCAAAGCGCGGACGGTTGCGATTCCAAGCATTTCTAGATGCTTTGCGGTTTGCGGTCCTATTCCGCAAAAGTCCTGCAACGCAAAATTGTTCAGTTTTTCCGGCAGTTCGTCTTCGCGGATTATTGTAAGTCCGTCCGGTTTTTTGCATTCGCTCGCGAGCTTTGCAATAAGCTTGTTTGGCCCTATACCTATTGATGCGGTAATAAATTCTCCGCATTCAGATTTTATACGGTTTCTGATTTTTTGCGCGATTATAATTGCGTCAATACAATCGTTCGCGCAGTCGGTTAAATCCAAGAACCCTTCGTCAATGCTGAATTGTTCCACGCAAGGAGCATATTCGCGGAATATTGCAAAAAATCGGTCGGTTATTTCATTGTATTTTTCAGGATCACACTGAATTAAAATCATTTCAGGGCAAAGTTTGGTGGCTTCAAAAACAGACATTGCTGTTTTGACTCCTCGCGCCTTTGCCTCGCGCGATGCTGTTGCGATTATTGACCGCGTCTGTCTTTTTCCAGAAACCCCTATTGCTTTTCCGCGCAAAAAAGGATTCGCCTGCTGTTCAACGCTGGCAAAGTAGCTGTTCATGTCAATGTGCATGATTATTCGACGCATGTGTGTTTTTTTTGTCATTTCGAACCCGTTTTCATGGTGGGTAGGTACGCACAGCTGTGCATCCCTACCATGTGTGGGTGATAGGTTGAAATGATAGTTTCTTTTGTCATTTCGAACCCCT
>DNKR01000015.1:0-11145 GCA_003497135.1 Candidatus Uhrbacteria bacterium
CGTCTAACATCATCGTCATTTTGTGGACACCACACCTAATATCCATGGTGTCGCAAAATGACTCATTAGAAACAAGTTCTGTGCCGTCAGTATATGCAAGAATATCTACCGGACAAATTGTATAGCCAAAGCACGGGGTTTTTCCGCCATAGGCAGCGGATCCGCCTTCGGCGGAATACCCCGTGCTATAATTTAAACACATTCTTTGAAATTCCGTTAGTAGCCATACTAGTCCCATGGTACATACCATGGGACTACCTCTACCACAAGGAACCATCTGCTTTTACAAGCAAAACACTGTCTTTGTGTCGTAAAATATATAGCTATGTTTTCTCTAAAATTTTCTTTGCAAGTTTTTTGCTTTCTTCAACTCCTGGCTGGTCAAAAGCATTTACGCCAAGCAAATGGGCAAAATAAACCGTCGCTATTTCAAAGAACATAAACAAAGCCCCGATCGATTCTTCATTGATTTTTGGAATAGTCAAAAGATCGCAAGGCCTATTTTTGCGCACCAGAGCGCTGATTGTTCCATTGAGCTCTGCTGACATTATCTGATTTAACAGCTTCCCTTTTGCGTAATTCAATTCCGGAGCAATTAACGGCACAGTAATTTTATTTTTAAAATTTTCTATTTGCAAAAAAGTTATTGCTTTATCTTTTGGCCCGTCAATATACAGCTGTACTTGCGAATGCTGGTCAGTAACTCCGACTCCGGCAATTGGTGTTGGCCCAAAACCGTCTTTACCAAGCGATTCCGCCCATAGCTGGCGCCACCAAAGCGCAAAATCAAACATATTATCTGCATATGGCATAAGCACATGGATGTTCTTGTTGTCTTTAAGCGCCAAATAATGCGCTAACGCGAATTTTGAAGTTATATGCGCAACTGACAGGCCTTTTGTCATGTCTCTCGCTCCTTTGTGAACACTGCCGATATTAATCCCGCTTGCGCAAAGCGGAAACATTGCAACAGAACTTAATACAGAAAATCTTCCGCCAACATGCAACGGATGGTCAATAATTGTATAACCGGATTTTTCTGCCAGATTTCTTAATGGATTGCGCGACTGGTCGGTTATTACAAACACTGCTTTTGCGTGCTTTTTTTCGCCAACAACCTTAATTAGATGTTTGCGCATAATAGCAAAAACAGACATTGTCTCAAGCGTTGAGCCGGATTTTGAAATAACGCAAATAGCAGTGCGCTTAAAATTGATTTTCCTCGCGAGATCAGCTATTGAGTCAGGGTCAACATTGTTTCCTGCAAATATCAGCTTTGCACCGCGCGCTTGTTTTCCTAGCGCGTTATAAGCCGCTCTTGCCCCAAGATCAGATCCCCCGATTCCCAAAACAAGCAACGCTTCAAAATTCTTGCGAACCCGCACAGCTTGTTTTTCAATAATCTTGCGTTCGCTTGCGTCAAACGGAAGATCTAAGAAATCAAACTGCGAACCACCGGTTTTGTTTAGCATCATTTTTGAAACGCTTGCCAGCACAGCATTGCATTTTTTTATCTGCGCAGACTCCCTAAGCAGATTCAATTTGTTGTATTTTATATGCTTCATACCTATTTATAATACACCATTTCGCCAAAACGGAGATCCACATACTGTAAATCCTTGCTTTCGTCAATGTTATTATCCAAAATAACCCTCAAGCGCATAACTTGGGCTTTTGCATCTTCTTCAAAGCTGAAAAATGAATCAAAACCGCCTGATAAATTTGCCGCAATCCATGGCGTTTGCGGAGTTAAAAGCTCAAATGATTTTACAGGAATACTATTTTCATTTAACGCAGAAAACAGATCCGTAATTTTTTGGACTATTTGTTCAGAAAGCGCCTCGGTTCCTATTTTTGCATCAGAGCGCGACGCGTCAAACACAATCGGATAAAAAACGCTTGGAATCGCCGCAGGGTCTGCGCCATCAACTATCCCCTCTCCAAAATGAGCTCTAATCGCCTGCTCTTCAATTGCGCTTGCTTGGCGAATAACAATGCCGTTTTCATCTGTAAAAAACATGCGATCAGCAGTAATCCACGCAAGCTCTGAAGCGCGTTCTTCTGCTTGTATATTCAACTCGTGTCCGATTACTTCAATCTGTAAATCATCAAAAGAAGCAACGGACTCAATCTCTTTACGCAATTGCTTATTGCTGAAAAACAATTTATTGCTTTGAGGCAGAACCAGAAGCCTCTTTTTTGATAATTGCGCAAACGCTTCGTTTTCAATAGCTGTTCTTGAAAATAACATATCCCCGCCGACAGAAACGCTAGTGATTCGAAACATCGGCGCAAAAAGAAAAAATCCAAAAGCGGCAAAAGCCAAAAGAGCGAGAACTAAAAAATATAATTTTTTTGGCACACGATCTTTTGAATCGCGAATTTTGTGCGGATTCAAAAATCGCTTTTGTTTATACTGCTTTAATTCGTGAATTCTAAAAAAATCCCTTCTTTCGCTCATATTATTTTAAACCAAAACGCGAGGAATAATCGGATTGATTCTTGATACAATCTCGTAATGAATTGTTCCAATGGAATCAGCTATATCTTCTGCGCGCACACGCTGAGAGCCGTCATGCCCTATTAAAACCGCTGTCTCCCCTTCTTTAACAAGCGGGAGATCAGAAACATCAACCATTATCATATTCATACAAACATTGCCAAGCACTTTGCATACATGGCCTTTAATAAGAACCGTCCCTATGCGGGACAAGCGCCTGTCAAAACCGTCATAATACCCAACAGGAAGAACTGCAACCATACTGTCTTTTCCAAGAACATCAGTGCCGCCATATCCTATTGGCGTGCCTTTTTGCAAAGGTTTAACTTGAGCCACCCGTGTTTTCCATGAAAGCGCGCTTTCAAGCTCAACCCATCGTCCTGATTTTTTTGCCGCTGCTCGAACATGACGGCTTGGCCAGAACCCGTAAAACGAAATTCCAGTCCTAACAGTATTAAAATGCGTTTGCGGATACAAAATAAGCGCAGCACTGCAAGCTGCGTGAATATATTTAGGATTATGCCCTGCCAAAACCAATTCGCTGACCGCCTTTTCAAAAACAGCCGTTTGCTCAAAAGTAAAATCAGCGCGATCTGATTCTTCTGCTCTTGCGAAATGCGTGTAAACGCCTGATAGTTCAACAAAATCTGCGTGTTCAAGCTCTTCAATAAATTCTTGAACATGGCTAGGCAGAATTCCAAGGCGCGATGTCCCCGTCTCAATTTTGAGATGAATACTCGCTTTTTTACCGGCTTTTTCAGCTGACTCATTGAACTTTTTTATTTGGGCTGTGTCAAATACGGCTGTCATTAAATTATTTGAAATAATCTCGCCATATCTGTCTTGAGGCGTATAGCCAATTATCAAAACCGGAATTGTTTTTGAAATGGACCGTACAGACAATGCTTCATCAAGATTATCAACAGATATTAAATCAACATTGCAATTGACAGCTGTTTTTGCCGCAATATCAATTCCATGCCCGTACGCATTAGCTTTTACAGTCACGCAAAGCTTGGTTTCTTTTGCAAGAAGAGAGCGCAACGCCCGAATATTTTTTTCAAGCGCGCGCTCGTCAATTTCCACCCAAGTCCTGTGCGTATTCATAATTATTACTTTTTTGGAGGAACAATTCGATCGCCGATATTCATATACGGCCGCAAAACCTCTGGAACAACAACCGAACCATCCGCTTGCTGGTAGTTTTCTAGAATAGCGACAGGGATGCGGCTCATTGCTATTGCGGTCGCATCGTTCATGTGCACGAATTCTGTTTTTTTATTGCGCTTAACCCTTGTTTGCAAACGCCGCGACTGATAATCAGTCATCAGATCAGATGTATGCGTTTCTCTGTATTTGTTCTGGCTTGGCATCCAGCACTCAATATCAATTTGCCTAGCATCAGGAGCACCCATGTCTCCGGTGCAAATTGCAACTACTCGGTAAGGAAGCCCTAAGCTTTGCACCAAATACTCTTGTATGGCAACAAAAAAATCTTGCTCTTTGATTGAATCTTCAGGCAAACTGAAAGATTCCATTTCTAACTTATTAAACTGATGCACACGGATCATTCCATGTGTGTCTTTTCCATAAGAACCTGCCTCTCTTCTAAAAGCAGGTGAAAAGCCGACATATCTGATTGGCATATCTTCTTCTGATAAAATCTCATTCATGTGCAAAGGACCGAGTGTGTGTTCTGCGCTTCCAACCAGATACAAGTCGTCTTGAGGCAGATAATAGCGTTCATCTTTATCTGCTTCCGATAACCTGGCCATGTCTCTCATAACATCAGGACGGATCATAACCGGCGGTACAACAGGAATAAATGGTTTAGCCGAGTAGCCGGGTTCGATTGAATCAGCAATTTTTTTCAAAATTGGTTCTGATGTCAGAATGTCATAAACATACTGAACCAAAGCAGATTCCATTCTTGCAAGCGCCCCTTTGATATATACAAAACGAGCGCCGGATACTTGAACTGCTTTTTTCGTATCCAAAATACCGAGCTTCTCGCCAAGTTCAACATGGTCAAGCGGTTTGAAATTAAACACTGTCGGCTCTCCGACATGGCGAATGACTTTATTTTCCGATTCGTTTTTTCCAATTGGAACATCTTCGGCTGGAATGTTTGGAATCATTCTAAGAAGTTTTTCTAATTCTGCTGACATGGGAGCGAGCGACGCAATAAGCTTGTCTGACTTTTTATCAAGCTCTTGCATATCTTTGATCAGCTTTTCACGTTCCTTACCAGCGCTGCTTGCTATTAATTTTGATGCCTTGTTTTTTTCTGACTTAATCGCCTCAACTTGGCCTTGCAACTGGCGCACTTGTTCGTCAATTTTCAAAATCGCATCAACATCAATTTCATGTCCTTTGTTTTTTGATGCTGTGCGGATTAATTCTGGGTCTTTTCTTAAAATATTTATGTCTATCATATTGTTTTGCTTTTTGAGCTATTTACTCAACAAAGATGATTTATATTGCTCGGGATGAAACGGATCTATCACAGCTGTTTTGATATTAAGATTATTATCTTTTATCCAGTTTATAAAATCTTCCGCAAGCTCTGACTGGTCGTACCCAAACGCGATCACATCAGGATTTTTTTCTTTAACAATTATATAAGTTCCGATTTCTTTGTCAGACAAAACAACTTCGTTTGCAATTCCTGTTTTTCGAACATTTTCCATTCTTTGATACTGGTCTTCTACCGGCTTCTTTTTCTTGATCATTTCGACATACTCATCCAAAGCAACAACAGCTATTAGCTCATCGGCCAATTCTTTTGCTTTTGTTAAAAAGAACTTATGCCCTTCATGAAGCACATCAAAAGTGCCGAAAACAAGCGCTTTTGCCATAATTATTTTTCCTGCTCATTCTTGAGCGTTGGAAACAAAATTACCTCTTTTATGTTGTGCGTATCAGTAAAAATACTGGTCAGCCGATCAATACCTATACCGAACCCTGCCGTAGGCGGCATGCCGTGCATAAGCGCCTCAACATAATCAGAATCAAACGGTTGCGCTTCTGCATCCCCTCCCTCGCGCGCATCTTGTTGCTGGCGGAATCGCTCTTCTTGGTCAAGCGGGTCATTGAGCTCGGAGAACGCGTTTACAACTTCCATGCCGTCAATAAGCAACTGGAACCTCTCTACAACTTTTGGATTGCTTTGTTTCTTTTTGGCAAGCGGAGAAAGTTCAACAGGATGATCAATCAAAAACATTGGCTGGACAAGGTGGGGTCTGGTTGTTTCTTTGTAGATCTCATCCAATAACTTTCCATAGCTCCATGTTTTATCAAATTCTATTCCTATATTTTTTGCTGATTTTCGCGCGTCTTCTATTCCTTCAAATTCATTAATGTCTATTTTTGCGTGAGCCAAAACCGCGTCTCTGAATGTGATTCGTTCGTATGGAGGAGTAAAATCCAAAATTTTCCCGGCATAAGATACCGCAGAAGAATCTTTTCCAGAAGCAACGGCGAGTTTTGGCATAAGCTGTTCAATCATTTCCATCAACTGTTCGTAATCCATGTACGCCTGATAACCTTCAACCTGCGTAAATTCAGGGTTGTGGCTGTGATCAACCCCTTCGTTTCTAAAACATTTTGCAAACTCAAAAACCCGTTCAAAGCCGCCGACTATCAAGCGCTTCAAAAACAATTCTGGCGCGACCCTTAAATACATGTCCATTTCAAGAGCGTTGTGATGTGTTACAAACGGCTTTGCGCTTGCACCGCCAGCCAATGTTTGCAATATAGGGGTCTCAACTTCCATATATCCGTTTTCGCGCAAAAAATTTCGAATGGTTTGGACAATTGCGTCTCTTGTAATAAAATTAGAACGCACTTGCGGATTTGCTATTAAGTCAAGGTATCTTTTTCTGAATCTTGCTTCTATGTCAGAAAGCCCATGCCACTTTTCTGGAAGCGGAAGCAGCGCTTTTGACAACAATACGATTCCGGATGCAAGAATGCTTTTTTGGCTTGTTTTGGTTGTAAATGCGGTTCCTGATATTTGCAAAAAATCAGCAATGTCAAATTTATTTACTATTGAATCAAAAACATCATCGCCTACTGCGTCTTTTTTGCATACGGCTTGCATGCGCTCTGTGCCGTCTTCAAGATCCAAAAAAGCAACTCCGCCGTGCACCCTTCGCGACCTAACTCTTCCGACTATTGTAAACGGATCATGGGACTCTTCAAGCTGTTGAAAAGCGCTAAGAGCGCGCGCAATCGTATGTGTGCGCAAAGAACGCGCAGGATACGCGTTTATGCCGTTTTTTTGAATTTGCGAGAGCCGTTCCCGCCTTGCCGCTTCTTCATCAATCATAAATATAAAATAGCCATATTAAACACGGCTATTATACCAAATAACGCTAGCCAGTCAAAGCAGCTAATCCACTTTTTGTATTTCGTAAACAACCTTGCCGGAAGGAGTGTCAACCTCGACTTTATCCCCTGTTTTTGTTCCCAAAAATGCCCTTCCGATCGGCGACTCATTGCTGATCTTCCCGACCAACGGATCGGCTTCGTGCGGGCCCACAATGCTGAAATGCTTTGTATCGCCATTGATTTTGGCTGTAAAAGAAGCGCCGATTGAAATCGCTCCTCCGCCTGTCTTTTCCTCAACAATAACAGCATTTTTGATCATTGCCTCAATTTCAGCAACTCGCATTTCATTCATCCCCTGCGCTTCTTTTGCCTCATGATACTCAAAATTCTCGGAAAGATCTCCGAGCTCTTTTGCGTTTGCGATCCGTTCAGCAATTTCTTTTCTGATTTTGCTTTTGCGATCAATTAACTCAAGCTTTATTTCTTCAAGCTTTTGAGAAGACATGTAAACTTGTTCTGTCATATTAACAAATCGTATAAGATAAAAAACATCGTGTCAAACCCAAGCCTGCTATACCGGCTCAATTGGCTCTGGAAGCACTTGCTTTTTGTGCGCGATTATTTCCTCAATTCTGTATGTCCCGCGCTTTGGAGCATTGACAAACCCACCAACTGCGGCGCGCGCAAGCCAGCCCGAATGGATCCAGTCATCAAGCCATTCAGATGCGTATCTTGGGTCCTCTTGCGGAATTCCGGCTCCGACATTACGCAACCAATCAAAATTGAATTCCTCCTGGCTGCCGATAGGATCAGCCATGATAATAGGAATTCCAAGTCCTGCATAAAATGAAAGCTCGCTTGGTTTTGTCCACAAAACATCAGTTGAGCGCAAAGCATCGTTGAATTCACTGAAATACTTGAATCTATTTTCGTTGTAAATTAATCGCACGCTGCGTCCGAGCATGCCTGACAAGCCGCATTTTTCTATTTCGCGTTCAAAATGGTCGCGAACATCGTCGCGCGATCCAGCGACAAGAAACAAGCGGACATCCTCTCGCTTAAGTTTTGATTGGAAGCTTCTAAGGATGTCTCCTACCATATTCCTTTGCGCGCCAGCTCCGCCAACCGCAAACATAACCGTCAGCGGATGAGAAACAGCAGACCGTATATTATCCTGTCCCAAGATTTCTGTTACTGACTCGCTGAATCTGCGCATGTAATTCCCGCCGCGATCTAACTGTGCGAGCCGCCTGCCAAGGTCGCGCTTTATATTCGTCTTTTCCACTCCGCCGATGTTTTCCTTAGGAAGCGGAAAACCGGTTAATAGGATATTCGACTGCGGAACTCCGTATAATTTTAGCCGTTCAACCACTCTGCGGCTTGGGGCAAAATATTTTATTTTGGTTTTTCGCGGCTGAAGCGGTACCCATGCCCGGCTCATATCAGTGTCTGTAATAACGCAATAAATATCGTTTTTGTATCCGTAATAATCCGCTGCAAGCGCAGGTATAAAAAAAGTTGAGATCAGCGGCAAGTTATTTTTTGCGAGTTTAGTTTCAATAAGATGCCGCAAAAAATTTTTCTGTTTGAACAAGCGATAAATAGCTCGGACTTGAATGCTCGGACGCGATAAGTCGCGGATCGGATAAAACGGCTGAATTTCCTGCCACCTATCAAGAACCTCAAAAAGCGAATCGCCGACAACCGGCAGGTTTTTTAATCTTGAAAACCGCTCATAAAACGAGCGTGTGCTGTCCCAAATCTTGCGATCGCCGATTGGCATGTCTATATAATCGTTCGCGGAAATTATTCCGCCGTTGGCAATATCTGAAAGCGGATACGCTGCCCTGTCATGGCCATATCCCATATTAACTGAAACAATCCACGCTTTATCAGAAGAATGGACTTGCTGATTTTCTTCTGGCAGTTGAGGCGCAGTGCTCATATTTTGATTCTGTGTTTTGGAAAACGCAAAGTAAAAATGCTTCCATTCGGCTTGTTTGATTCAAAAGTCACATCTCCGCCATATCTGTCCATTGATTGGCGAGCAATATACAATCCAAGCCCGGTATGCCAAAGCGGATCGTTGGTTTCTGATTCTTCAAACATTCGGTCCTTAATTTCCTCTGGAACGCCAAGACCGTCATCAATAACACTGACCTTTGTATATTTTTTTTCCACAGTGGTTATGACTTTGATTATTTTTGCTTTGCCGTGCTCAATAGCGTTCCTTATTAAATTATCGATGACTGAAAACAGCGCCTGATCAGCGTATACAATCGCATCGCCGTCTATGCTTATAGGAATTTTATAAGCGCCTGCTGACTCCTCCACGATCTTTCGAACGCTGATTGGCTTAAGACTGCCGCCAGCCTCTACAAGAATTTCTAATTCCCTCATCTGATTGATCAATTCGTTTCCGCGTTTTGCTGATTTTTTTATTTCCAAGCAATTTTCATCGCTTTCGCCATTAGGCAATAGCTCTACTGCATATTCTATGCGCGTAAGTTGATTTCGCACATCGTGGCGCAAAATTCTGTTTACAACTCGCAAAAGCGATATCATTCTTTTGACACGCTCTTCTGATTTTTTTTTCCTATAAAACATGTAAAAAGAAAAAAGAATCAAGATGATAAAAGCGATGAATAAAAAAACTTCAAATATCAAGACATTCAAAATTACGCGATTACCGTTAGTAAATGTCGTGTAACTAGGGGTTAAAACAAACACACTTAAAAATGTTAGTTTATATTTCATAACAACATTATTTTAACACAAATTTCTTTATGGTTGTATGGCGGGATGTGCACAAATAATAGCTTTATTTTCTTGCAAGTTTTACCACAAGTTCAACATGAGGAGTATGCGGAAACATGTCAATTGCGCGAATTGAATCAATATCATATGCTTTTTTAAAAATCCCAAGCTCACGCGCAATGCTCTTATAATTACACGAAACATAAATAATTGTTTCCGGCATGGCCCGCATTAGCTCGGAAAGCGCATCATCGTGCATTCCTGACCTTGGCGGGTCAACTATTACAACATCAGCAGAATATTCCGCAAGATTCATCTGCTCGACTTTTGCAACAGAATATTCAGCGTTAGATCCGTTCAACCCTGCGTTAATCTTCGCATCGGCAATGGCTGTCTCAACCATTTCCAAGCCGTATGTTTTTTTAGCTTGTTTTGCAAGCGGAACAGAAAAAAACCCTGTCCCGCAGTACAGATCAAGCAATGTTTTTTCTGACAAATTGCCGGTAAACTGCTTTACTGTTTCCAGCAAAAACGGAGCTGCGTGAGAATTTGTCTGAAAAAACGCCTGCGGACTGATTCTATAAGTAAAGCCGCTGATTTTCTCTTCTATGAATCCTGATCCGCTGATTACGCGCTCTTCGTCTCCGAATGAAACATCAGAAACAGTATTGTTAATCGTCCAAATAAGCGTTGATGGGCCTGCCTGCGAATTCAGTCCTGCAAAAGCTCTGTACGCTAAATTTTCATCTTTAGGCGCGCTTGTTACGATATTTATAAGCGTCTGTCCATGCAAAGAAGCCCTGACTACTGCATATCTTAAAAAGCCAGAATGCGACTTTCGGTCAAAAAAATCAAGTCCTGATGTCGCTATCCATTTGCTGATATTATCAAATAATTCACCAATTTGTTCATCTGCAATAAAGCATTTATTTCCATCAATCACTCGCCACCACTTCCCCTTTTCTCTCAAGCCGAACTGGCCTTTAAAATCAATAACGAAATCCATTCTATTTCTATAATGCTCTGTTTTGGGGCTTGGAAAAATTTCAATGACTTTTTGATCAATTCCGTGGAGCTTGAAAGAACCGTTTATATCAGAAAGTTTTTGTTCCAGCTGTTTTTTGTATGGAATGTGCGACCATCCGCATGATCCGCATCTGTCTTTGTTTGGACACGCTGATTCCATATCAAGAAACGACTTTGCCGCCAAAAGCGGAAATTACGCCTTCTACGACCTCGTCTTTTTCTGATGCGCGCATGCGAGGGCAAAGCCGCAAACTTGTCCTGTTGACTTGACTTAGCAAATCATCGGCTATTTTTTTATTTTTCGCATCAGAAAGAATGTCAATATGCAGTTTGTACGCGCAACCGACAATAACTTCATCGCCTTCAACTGCTAATAAATCTGCCGACCGCAGAACGATCGGCATAGAAGCGTTTATTTGCGACAGCCGCTTAATAAACTCTCCCCAACGGAGCTTGACCTCATCTACGCTAATGTCGGATTTTGAAAAGTCAGATTTTTGCACACCATCGGCCCGCCCTCGGTCGAGCCG
>DNKR01000015.1:11219-13479 GCA_003497135.1 Candidatus Uhrbacteria bacterium
CCCTCGGTCGAGCCGAGGCGAGGCCGGGGCCGAACCGAGGCGAGGCCTGGGGTTTGCGTTTGATTCTGGTTTTTTTTGCTTTTCCTGCTTTTCAGCGTTTTGATTGCTTAAATCAGATCCGCCAGAACTGTTTGCAGGCCCACCACCATCATCATCAGCGCTGAAATTTTTGTTATTTGACGATCCGTTAAGAACATCAAGAATCAGAAGCTCAAGAGCAAGCTGGGGTATTGCACTATTGGAAGCGTTCTTGCTTGCGCTTGGAAGAGCGCGCAAAAAACTGGTTAAAACATTGCGTTCAAACTTTTCTGCAATCTTGGATAATTCCTTTTCAGAAGCAGAATCGTATTTTCCGCGGAATTGTTCCAATCCCCCAAGCTGGATAAACAAAATGTCTCTGACAATATTTTGCAAATGTTCTGTAAAATCAGCAATATCAACCCCTGAATCAGAATATTCGTTTAAAAGCCGTATTGCCAAAGCAGAATCATTTGCAGATATTGCGTTAAGCAGAGCAAATTGCATTTTTGCGTCATTTGCAGGAAAAACAAGCGAGGCCTCGTCCATTGTTATCTTTTTACTGCCAAGCGCGAACACTTGCGAGAGCATGCTTTGCGCGTCACGCAGAGCACCATCGCTTCTTCTGGCGATTTCACTAAGAACATCGTCATCAACTTCGATTTTTTCCAACTTGCAAATATCTTTAAGGCATTTTGCGATTGACTCTGCTGGAACGCGCCTAAAATCAAATCTTTGACAGCGCGAAATAATTGTCTCTGGAATTTTGTGCGCTTCTGTTGTGGCAAGTATAAACAAAACATGTTCCGGCGGCTCTTCTAAAGTTTTAAGAAGCGCGTTAAAAGCAGAAGCCGAAAGCATATGAACTTCGTCTATTATAAAAACCTTCATCTTGGCTGAACTTGGACGAAAGCGCGCTGATTCAATAATTCCTTCACGCACATGATCAACTCCAGTGTGCGATGCGGCGTCAATTTCCGCAACATCCAGACACGAGCCTGAACCGATAGAAACACAAGCAGAGCACTCATTGCACGGCTCGGCTTGGCCGGTTTTTCTTTTTTCGCAATTGACTGACTTTGCAAGCAAGCGCGCGATTGTCGTCTTCCCTACCCCTCGCGGGCCGACAAACAAATACGCATGCGAAACAGATCCGCTTTTAAGCTGGTTGGAAACGGTTGTTACAACATGCGACTGATCAGTAACATCAGCGAAAGTTTTTGGCCTGTATTTTCTATATATTGCGTCTGCCATAGCTATGAAATATTAGCACAAGTATTAAAATCAATCCAACACCGTAAATTAAGCAAAAAAAAGAGACGCGCTGGTCCTCCAGATCAGCGCGCTCGTATCTTTTTCTCGTGTTGCTACGCACCGTCAGCGATCGGGTACGCGTGACCAAAGACCGTCTCACTCAGCTTGCGGGACCTGCGTCCGTGGTTCATGTGCTCCACGAACAGCTGGTAGAGGATGTGGGTGGCCCTTCCGCCGGCACCGGACAAGTTGCGGACATTGGGGTCGTTCAGCGGGAACGACCTGAACCGCTTCCTGTCTTCCTGAGGCACCGTGAGCTCGTCCTTTTCCCAGAACATGCTGTTCTTCGCGAGCAGTGTTGCCACAGTGAACAGGAATGTGTTGCGGATGTGCGGGGTTCCCTCCTTGAACGCGACAGACCTGATGCCCCAGGCCTCATCGATCACATCGAAAAAAGTGATGACATTCCTGCGAAACTTGTCCCGGCCGATCTTGCTCATGACCGTCTGCAGGCCGATCACGATCTCGTCCAACCTGTGACCGCGCAGACCGACCATGATGCCGGAATGGAGAATCGAGATCACCTTACACACCGACAGGGCGGTTGTGAGATGGTCGCGGTTCATCCTCTGTCCCCAGGAAATCCTGCCCTTGAGCGCGAACTCTTGCTCGCCAGAGAGATGGTAGAGCAGGTCGATCGCCGGAACCGACTGACGGAAGTTCCGAAGCAGAACATTGGGCGAGAGCTTGGTGCGGTCAGCGTTGAGGATCCTGAAGCGTTCCCGCTCCCACTCCTCAGTGGTACCAAAGTGCACCACTGCTCCAAGCCTCGGTTCCTTCCCATCGGGCTTCTGCAGCATCTTGATCGCAGCGGTCACACGCTGTAGACCGTCGATGATGTAGCAGTCGTTCTTGAGCGTGTAGACCCCGTTTCGATCCACGAAGTCCTCGCCCCGCATTCCAACATCGATGTCCGGAACGCTGCCGT
>DNKR01000011.1:0-10578 GCA_003497135.1 Candidatus Uhrbacteria bacterium
ACGATGGGGCCTCAGGATGACGAAAGACGAAACAGATAATAAATTCAATCACTACTATACATCTTTCTTCCGCGCACTTGTCTGTGATACTTAATCGCAAATCTATGCGCTTCATCGCGAGCGCGCTGAAACAATTCTTTTCCGCGCTCTGCAACGCGCGCGATTTCCATATTGCTTTTGTCATACACAAAACGATCCTGCTTTCTATCAAAACCTTTTGCTATGCCAATAACCGGAATGTTTATTTTATATTCATAAAGCACTCTTTGCGCTCTATTTACATGCCCTTCCCCGCCGTCAACCACAATCAGCTCGGGTAATGGCCAAGATTTGTGCGCAAGGCGCCGGCGCAAGACCTCTTCAAGCATAGCGACATCGTTTGTGCCACGCACTGTTTTGATCTTGAATTTTCTATACTCGGATTTATTCGGCCTGCCGTCTTCAAACACGACCATTGACCCGACGGCTGATGTTCCGCTGATAGTTGAGATGTCATATGTTTCAATTCTGCTATTAAGATCAATCAGCTGTTCGCCTTTTGCAAACTCAATCCTTGATTCATCGCGTGTGATTAACGCAACATCCTGAATATGCTCAAGAGCGTAAAGTTTATTGCGCAATGACATTGCTTTTTCAAATTCGCGCTTTTCTGATGCTGATTCCATTTGCGCGCGCAATTGACGCTTGATCGCACCAGTGCGACCCTGAAAAAACAGAATAAGCTGCCGTATTATTTTTCTATAATCGGTTTTTGAAATCGCGCCAGCGCACACGCCCGGGCATCGGCCGATCTGATTATCAAAACATGCTTTTATTTTTTTCCCTTCAACATGAACATCACAAGTGCTCCACGGTATAGCGCGACGGACAAGATCAAGCGCAGTATTCAGCGAACGAGCTGATGTGTAAGGTCCGAACACTGCAAGAAACTCATTTTTCGCGCGGCCTGAAAGTTTAGCGCTAAAAGGATTCACGCCGATTTGTTCCAACTCATGGCCGCGCATAATCAGCGGCTTTGGAAAATCTTCTTTTGTAATAATTAGATACGGAAAACTGCGATCATCTTTTGCAAGAATATTGTAAAACGGTTTATGTTTTTTGATCTGATTCGCTTCAAGAACTAAGGCCTCTAGCACACTAGGCGTTTCCAGATAATCAATTGCCGCGATTTTAGAAACCATTTCCGCTGTTTTAACATCAAGCCGCTTTGCGAAATAAGAAGAAACCCGCCTCTTAAGCGACGCGGCTTTGCCAATATAAATTATCCGTCCGCGCGCGTCATTCATGAAGTAGACGCCCGGATTGTCCGGCAAACGTTTGTGTTTAATTTTGATATTGATATTAATCGCCATACAGCAAAATCTTATATCATTGCGTGCGTGCTTGCAAACGCAAAAAATGTGTAGGAGACGGTATTTCCGTCACCCGCATATTTCTGCCAAAAACAAGAAGACCCGCGCTGGAAGCGTTAGGGTCTTCCTTTGCGCGGGCCGCGTTCTGTGTTCAATGTTTGCTGGCCTGAACTTTTCCACCTTTGATTTGTTTATCTACAAATTTTACATGCGATGGGTCCATCATCGCAATCGGCTTGCCATCCGCATCGTAGTAGACAGAATACTTGTCGCCGTAATCAGATCCGCCAACGAACACAGTGCGTTCTTGCCTGTTGTACACGACATTGAAGTCGCAATCAGACAAAGTCGCCAAGGCAGTGAAGGTTGCCAAATCTGCCGGCTTTTTCTCGTTGAGCAGTGTCAGCACAGCGCACTTGAGCCGCTTGTGCATGATGCTCCTGTGACGGTAGAGCGCATAGAGGAAAACCGCAGACGCCCATCCGAGCGCTGTGAAGAGAATGCGAAGCGTTTCTACACTTATGGTCATGAAGCCACTCCTTGTGCAGGTAACATGATCGCCACCTGACCGCTTTTGCGTAAAACAAACTTAGACGAATAACTAATAAAAGTCAAGGTGCTTGGTCGCGAAAAACATCGAAAAACATGTGGGTGACGGTATTTCCGTCACCCACACAAATTTAATTTTAAAGCACCTTTTTCAAATACTGCCCGGTAAACGATTTTGATTTTCTCGCAATATCTTCTGGAGTTCCAACAGCAACGATTTCTCCGCCTTTGTCTCCGCCTTCCGGACCAAGATCAATAACCCAGTCCGCTGTTTTTATAATGTCCAAATTATGTTCAATAATCACAACCGAGTTTCCGCGATTAACAAGCGTGTGCAAAACCTCAAGCAAGCGCTTTACATCGTGCACATGCAGACCGACAGTCGGCTCGTCTAGCAAATACAAAGTGCGGCCGCTTTGGCGCTTTGAAAGCTCTGACGCGAGCTTGACGCGTTGCGCCTCGCCGCCGGAAAGAGTTGGCGCGCCCTGGCCAAGACGGACATAGCCAAGACCGACCTCGTTCATTGTTTTAAGCCTATCGTAAACTTGAGGAATGTCTTTGAAAAATACAGACGCTTCTTCAACAGTCATCTGCAAAATGTCATGGATATTTTTTTCTTTCCATTCAACCTCAAGCGTTTCAGAATCAAAACGCTTTCCATTGCAAACATCGCACGCAATATATACAGTAGGCAAAAAATGCATTTCAATTGCAATAACTCCATGCCCCTCGCAATTTTCGCATCGCCCGCCTCCCCTGCGCGGCTCAACAATCGCTGATGGCACATTAAAGCTGAATCGCGACGGTTTGTAGCCGCGATATCTGGCTTCTTCTGTTGCAGAGAACAGTTCGCGGATTTCGCTCCATACGCCGATGTATGTGGCCGGGTTTGAGCGGGGCGTACGCCCAATCGGCGACTGATCAATCATTTGCACGCGGTCTATGTATTCAGCGCCAAGAATTGCTTTGTGCTTGCCGGCAGGATAAGACGCGCCATAAAATTTGCTGGCAAGATCGCTGTACAAAATATCGTTTATAAGCGTGCTTTTGCCTGAACCGGAAACGCCGGTCACGCACACGAATCTTCGCAACGGAATTTCAACATCAAGATTTTTTAGATTATTTTCTTTTGCGCCAATGATTCTAATAGAATCTTTTCCAATGTCGCGCCTATTTTTCGGGACAGGTATGCTAGCTTCTCCTCGCATATATGCGCCAGTGATAGAATCCTTTGTTTTAAACACATCCGGCACAGGTCCTGATGCTGTAACTTTGCCTCCATGCTCGCCAGCGCCAGGCCCAAGCTCTACCATGTAATCAGACCTGCGAATCATGTCTTCGTCGTGCTCTACAACCACGACAGTATTTCCAAGATTGCGCAACTCAACAAGAGTGTTAATTAATTTCTCATTGTCTTTTTGGTGCAAGCCTATTGTCGGCTCGTCAAGAACATAAAGCGCCCCAACAAGCCGCGATCCGATCTGCGACGCAAGCCGTATTCTTTGCGCTTCTCCGCCGGAAAGAGTACCTGCTTTTCTTTCCAGCGTAAGATAGTGGAGCCCTACATCAAGCATGAACTGCAAACGACTCATTATTTCATTCATTATCGGCTCTGAAATTTGTTTTTCTGTTTCAGAAAGCTTCAGATTCAAAAAATAATCAATCGCATTGTCTATAGAGAGCGATGTTATGTCAACAATATTTTTCTGATTAATAAATACATTTAACGCCTCTCGCCTTAGACGCGCGCCACTGCATGACTTGCATACTTTAGTTGAATATAAATCCTCTGTTCCGATTCCATGGCATTCTGCGCATGCACCGTACGGTGAATTGAAACTGAATAAACGCGGTTCAATTTCCGGAAAAGCGAAACCGTCGTCAGGACAGCTGAATTTTGAAGATAGTGTTTGTTCTGTTCCATCAGGATAAGAAATAAGAACAACGCCGTTAGCTTGCGCGATCGCAATTTCTAATGCCTCTGATAATCGCGCTGACCATGCTTTTACATCGCTCTGATTTAAAACAAGCGGAATCGTGTCAACGACCAGCTCAATCGTATGCTGTTTGTATCTGTCCAGAATAATTTTATCAGAAAGATCATGTTCTTTTCCATCAATTCTAACTTTAGCAAAACCAGAATTATAAAGATCGTACAATAACTGATAGTATTCGCCTTTTCTGCCGCGAACAACCGGGGCGAGAATTGTGATTTTAGACTTCTTGTCATCCTGAAGCCCCCTCTTGTGCTTTGTGGGCTGAAGGATCTTTGAGATAGCCGAATTAACAAGCCCACACATCTCGTCAACTGTCATTTTTTGAATCTCGCGATTGCAGACAATACAATGCGGTTTTCCAATACGCGCAAAAAGAACGCGCATGTAGTCATAAATTTCTGTAATTGTCGCGACTGTTGAGCGCGGATTGGCAGAATGCGCTTTTTGATCAATTGAAATGGCCGGCGACAGGCCCTCGATCTCATCCACATCCGGCTTTTGCATTTGGCCTAAAAACTGGCGAGCATACGCTGAAAGCGACTCAACATAGCGCCTCTGCCCTTCTGCGAAAATAGTATCAAAAGCCAAACTTGATTTTCCTGACCCGGATACGCCTGTAATACAGGTTATTTTGTTGCGAGGAATCTCAACATCAATGTTTTTGAGATTGTGCTCGCGCGCGCCTTTGATTGTGATCTTATCTTGCATAATATATTTAATTATGATAAACATTTTTATGGAGGAAAACACGCCATGTCTCACGAGAACCCTACTTACGGCCCGGCTCTCTTGCCGCTTGCCACGATTGACGAAGCAGTTGTAAAAATCGTGAAAGAACGCTGGCAGGAGCTTGGATACGGAGGAGCTAAACCTCTAACCCCTATAGCTTACGGTTTTCCTGGGCATAAAGTATTCACTGAAATGAGTCACAGCCCATGGTATGACACAGCGGACGATTTCAAGAGAAAGCTTCAGCGCTCGCGTAGAAACAAAATCGTAGAAGCTATCACAATACAAGTGCGACCAGGAAAGGGCGAGACAGAAATACGCAACATTTACGAAATCTACAAGGTATATCACATGCTCTGTAGTGCAAGCCACTCTTGCGAACTAGGCATACCAAACGATGAGACAGATGCCGCTTATCTGGTGGAAAGATTCCTGAAGAGGCATGGCCTGATCTGCAAGCTGCAACCTGACTAGGCGCAAATCCGACAACTGACACGAGGCGCCCGCCGCAAGCGGACGCCTAAATTTTGTATTGAGCAGAATCAGCTAAAATGAATCGTTTTTTGTTCAGTCGGGCGCCGTCATTTTGAACCACCGATGTGTAGGGCCGCACGGCTGTGCGTCCCTACCCACCCTGAAAAGGGGTTCAAGGTGACAGGGTACCATAAATTCATGACTCATGACTCTTCACTCGCATTTTCTCAAGCTCACGAATCTCATCGCGAAGCAGTGCAGCAAGCTCAAACTGAAGCGATTTTGCAGCGCGTTTCATTTCTGTTTCTTTTTCTTTTATGACTTTTTCTATTTTATTCGGTTCAGGTATAAGTTCAAGATCAAGAATATTCTTCGCGGTTTTTTCTTCTTCAACTCCGAACATTTCGCGGATATTTTTAACTGCTTTTATAATTGTTCTTGGAGTTATGCCATGTTTTTTGTTGTACCCAATTTGCATTGCGCGTCTTCGGTTTGTTTCGCCAACGGCGCGCTTTATTGAACCTGTGATTTCGTCAGCGTACAAAATTACCTGACCTGCTGCGTTTCTGGCAGCGCGGCCGATTGTCTGGATAAGCGATACTTCTGAACGCAAAAACCCTTCTTTGTCAGCGTCCAAAATCGCGACAAGCGTGACTTCTGGCAGATCAAGCCCTTCGCGAAGCAAATTAACGCCAACCAAAACATTAAATTCGTTGGAACGAAAATCTGAAAGAATTTTAATTCTATCCAATGTTTGCACATCGGAATGTATATACTTGACCCGCACTCCGCGTTCGGAGAGGTATTCGGTTAAATCCTCTGCCATTTTTTTTGTCAATGTTGTAACAAGCGCGTGCTCGCCTTTTTTGGATCTTTTTTCAAGTTCCTGAATCAGATCATCAACCTGCCCTGCGTTAAAATCTGTTTGCGTTATAGGCCTCACAAACACCTCCGGATCAAGCAGGCCTGTTGGCCTGATAATCTGTTCAACAATTTGCTTTGACGATTTTCTTTCAAATTCGCTTGGAGTCGCTGATGTGAACACAGTGCACTTTATCCTTTGCAAAAACTCGTCAAATTTAAGCGGGCGATTGTCGCGCGCGGATGGAAGGCGAAACCCGTGTTCAACAAGCGTGTTCTTTCTCGCCTTGTCGCCCTCAAACATTCCGCGGATCTGCGGAACAGTAACATGCGATTCGTCAATAATCGTGAGAAAATCATCGCCGAAATAATCAATAAGCGTATGAGGCGGTTCGCCTGAAGCGCGGCCGTCAAAATGCCTGGAATAGTTTTCTATTCCAGAGCAATAGCCCACTTGCTGGATCATTTCCAGATCATATCGCGTGCGCTGGCTCAAGCGTTCTGCTTCCAGCAATTTTCCTTCGCGTTCAAGTTCAGCAAGCCGTTCTTTGAGTTCAGCGCGAATTGAACTGATTGCGCGCTTAGTTGCGTCTTTGTTCGCGACAAAATGTTTTGCTGGAAAAATCCACGCGTCTTTTTCGCGCGAAATTTCGTTTCTAGTCACAGGATCAAGCAGGATTATTTTTTCTATTGCGCCATCTTTCAGAACAGTGCGGATTATTTTTTCTTCGTTCATTGGCATTATTTCTATCACATCGCCTCGCGATCTGAACTGTCCTCGCAATACATCCGCGTTAGTGCGCGTGAACTGCATTTCAACAAGCCGACGCAACAAACCGGAGCGCTCCGCAGGATCGCTCTCGCGAAAATGCAAAACAGTTTGCTCATATTCCTGCGGAGAACCCAAGCTGTATATGCACGAAACAGATGCTACTATTACTACATCCTTTCGCGTAATAAGCGCTTGCGTTGATGCGTGGCGCAATCTGTCAATTTCGTCGTTGATTTGCGCTTCTTTTTCTATATATGTATCAGTCCTCGGCAAATACGCCTCTGGCTGATAATAGTCGTAATAAGAAACAAAATATTCAACGGCATTGTTTGGAAAAAATTCACGGAATTCGTTGCAAAGCTGGGCGGCCAGTGTTTTGTTGTGTGCGATTACAAGCGTTGGCTTTTGAACTCTCGCAATAACATTCGCCATAGTGAATGTTTTTCCTGATCCTGTAATTCCAAGCAAGGTCTGAAAATCATTTTTGTTTTTCAGGCCTTGTTCAAGTTTTTCTATTGCCTCCGGCTGGTCGCCGGCGGGCTTGAATTTAGAGTGAAGCTCAAATTGCATATTTTTTAACAAGCCACAAACCCCCAAGAGCCGGCGCTCTAGGGGGTGGATCAAGTTATATTGCTTGCAGTGTAGCTGGTTTAAGCCAAAAAGTCAAAATTTTGGCCCTTTTTGTACGACTGGCGTAAAAAGCGCGTCCCGCCTTTTTTTACATTTTCGCAACTCTTTGTTCCCCTTCTATTTCAAACAAATACTGCGCAACTGCCTTTGGAACCATTTCTTGCCAGTTCCCTGCTTGCGACATTCGTTTGCGGATTTCTGTTGCGCTTATGCCAGGGACTTCTTTTATTTCCCTTCCTTCTATTCCGCGCGTTTTCATCAGGCTCAATACCGAACTGTCTCCTGACCAGCACGCGTCGCAAGGCGATATTTTTGCTGCGCATTTATCCGCCCATGCATCGTCTGACGGATCGTCTGCGAGTTCAAGAAGTTCAACATCGTGCAAAGGAATAATATTTTCGTCTTGCAAAGCGCGCTGGATCATTTCTTTGCGCTCTCTAATATCGAACGGGTTGTCTTTTGAATTGCTTTTATCAGAAGAACCAATTACAACTTTGACTTTATCGCAAAGCTTAACCATGCCTTTCAAAACCATTAAATGCCCATTGTGAAACGGCTGGAATCTGCCTATAAATACGCATGTTGGCTTGGCCATAAAAATTATTTTGATCTTGATTCGTTCGCAAGCGCGTAAGCGGAAAGCGTTGCTACCCAGAACATGAGCATATTGAGCGATCCCGTGCCCTGGATTTGATGCGTTGCGAAAAAGAAATTAGCTGAAGCAAAAGCCGAAACCAGCATCGCGATCATAGAAAGCATAACAGCGCTCTTGCGCAAGCGCGCGCCTTTGGACCAAACAAGAAGCGCAGAGAGAATTATCAGTGAGGCGCCGAGAATTGCTTCTCCGTAGCTAACCAAAATAACATAAATCCAGCTGTTTGCTGTAACAGAATTGAGAAGATAGTCGCTATAAAATTTTATTGGATTGTCCTTTGCAAAAAATGCGATTGTCTGACTGAATTTTTCTGCAAATACAGGGTCAAATATCTTGTGAACGCCACCCAAAAACCAGATATAGCCAAAAACAAATTGCATGCCGGCGAGTGCGTATTTTCCGCCAGAAATTTTAGGAAGCGACCAACAATGCGCCAAAATCGCCTCAAGCGCAAAAAGCGCTGAAATAACAAATACGGCTATTTTTGCGAATATATCCTGAAAAATGAACAGTCCGGCAATGAGCAAAATAAGGGCAAGAACCAAGCGGGCCGTTCGTTCAAGCGTGTTTAGATTTTTGGTCATATGTGAATTTTGTTAATAATACAGATATAAGTATAGCAAATTAACTCTAATAACAAAACAGCTCCTGTGGAAGCACTGTTCTATTTATTCCATTGAAATTATTTGCAATCCTTTTTCCAAAATTTCTTCTTTAGGCCAAAACAATTCATTTATTTTGAACTTCATTACATATGTAACCTTTTTTTCAATGCTCCTGCCTGTATATGATATTGTTTCAGGGCTCCATTCTTCAAGAACTAATGTATCGCCCTCGTTCACATCAAAATCATTCAATCTTAATTCAAATTTCTTTTTACCAGACACCACTGCATCAAAATATTCAGGCAAGATTTTCTTTTTAACTATTGACATAAATTTATAAATATTTATTTAGTAAATTTTTCAATAGATTATATCTAAAGGCCTGTATTTTTGGTGTGTTGTGCATTCGGACAGAAAACCAAATACCTCTTATAAGATTAAATTCAGGGATGTAACCGGATAATTTTGGAAAACCGCAGCTAACATAAACATCATCAATAGCGCCAATAAACTCAAAATTTTGCGATTCAGAAAAACTATATTTTTGAAAGTATTCATATTCCTTTGATTCTGGAAACCAATCAAGGTGAACAGCAATTGTGGCTGGATCAAAGCCAGCCGGGCCGATGAACGAATCTTCAAGGTCAATAGTCCCATTTTGACAAACATTAAACGGCGTAAAATCACCGTGGGTAATCACGAAAGGAAATACAGATAATCGTTTTTCAACAATATTTAGTGCACTGATTATTCTGTCTGACTCCAGAGGCAGTTCGCTTAAAATATATTCAACATGCAAACCTTTTTCAAATTCAGCCCAACTGACCTGACAGGGCGCTGATTTAGTTTGCGCTAGCGCAAACTCCTCGCAAACTTTGACAAAACTGCTAAAAGTTTCGTTTTTTATTTTTCCAAACTGTTCGGTCTCTTTTGTAAATAGTTCGCCAAAATTTTGTCCAAGCGACTCCTCAATAAAAAAATATTTATCTTCATATGGTCCCTCGTCTATAAACTTAGCAACAGGAAAACCCTGCGCCGCCATTCTTTTGTGAAAATCAATGTCTTTCTTTATCTTTGACGGATCTCCAATCCGCAAATATGCGGATTCATTTTTATAAATAGCGGAATCTAAGCTTCGTTGCAGATCAACAAAATTAAATTTATTTCCATTTATTGTAATAACCTTATCAAAATTCATATTCAATTCCGCTAATTTCCGGGACGTGGATTCGAACCACGATTCACGGCTTCAAAGGCCGCTGTCCTGCCATTAGACGATCCCGGAATGTTCCGGGACTAGGATTCGAACCTAGGTTACCAGGGCCAGAACCTGGCGTCCTGCCGCTAGACGATCCCGGAATGTTGCGCAAGTAAAACAAAAAGCGCCTAAATAATCTATCTCAAAAGCGCAGAAAAATCAAGCTGCTAAATCATTTATATTAAATATCTATACTTTAAGATACTTGCGCATGGCGAAACTGGCTGAAACAATGTTAAGAAGTGCGAGCGCGCCAAATTGCAAGCCAAAAATTAAAATTGAATTTTTAACATAATAATTCAGAACGCTGATTTCTGAACCCTCAAAAAACGCTCGGAATTGCGGGTCAAGAACGCGAACGAGCAGAAAAGTTATCACTCCTGTTCCAACAGTTGCAAGCAAGCTGTAAAAAATCGATTCAATGACAAACGGCGCGCGGATTAATGCGCTAGATGCGCCGACAAGACGCATGATGCTGATCTCATCGCGGTGCGTGTATATAGCAACCCTGACGGTGTTGAAAACTATCAGAACAGAAATCAGCATAAATATAATTGAAAGCGCATACACAAACATTCGCGATCTTGCGATTGCGCTGTTCATGCGCCTGATAATTGATTCATAATCCTGAAAATCCTTGTCGCGTATGGCGTCGCGGAAACTTGGATTATCAAGCGCCTCAAGTATAAAACTGAA
>DNKR01000011.1:10655-10803 GCA_003497135.1 Candidatus Uhrbacteria bacterium
CGCCTCAAGTATAAAACTGAAATCTTCCGGCGAACGCGCTGTAACAATAAGAGTCGGCCCGATTGGGTTTACGCCGACTTCTTTCAGCGCGCTCTCTATCGCCTCGTCGCCTGCGTGACGCTCGCGGAAGCGCGCAAGGCCGGCTTCT
>DNKR01000056.1:0-185 GCA_003497135.1 Candidatus Uhrbacteria bacterium
CCAGCTCCTGCACCCACGCCAGTGCAGGTAGCTGTCCGAGAACCAGTGGCGCAACAGGTGGCGGCTCCCGCGCCCAAGCAGGTCAGCTTCCAAGACAGGGCCGTCCAGACCGTGGAGGACCGCGGAATGGAGGTGGTGGAGTCCAAAACCAGGAGCGACGGGTATGTGGAAGTCGTGGTGCGAAC
>DNKR01000056.1:278-1113 GCA_003497135.1 Candidatus Uhrbacteria bacterium
ACGAGCTACCACGATGTGCTCTTCCAGCACAAAGCGCCGCTCGCATGGAGCGAGTACTGCGGGAGCTGCTTCTACACCACGGCCTTCAAACCGGGTGTGGGCTATCTCGTCATGAAGGACGGGGTGGAAATGCTGGTAGCCGAACCGCTCCCGGGCAACCGAGCGCGGATCGTGATGATGCCAGTGCTCGTGAATGGAGTGGTCGCGGCGCACTCTGTTCTCAAAGGCCCGCCGTACGAAAACATGACATACTACGCCTATGGTTTTTGGGACACAACCGAAGGTGTACACACAGTGGACTCCATCCCGGTTCAGCAGTCCCCTGCCGGACTGTGGGAAAAGACAGGCCTGAGCACCACGCTCCGCCTACGCCCGCAAGACGCGAACGGTCGCGCACTTCAAGTCCCATTCTAGACCTCGTCTAGACGAAGAGCGCGACAAGACCCCCTTTAACAGCAGTGCGCTGTTGCTGGGGGTCTTATTCTTTTTAAACAAAAACCCCGCGAACTAACTGCGGGATTTGATAATTTACAATATTTGCTTTTGTATAAACTTCTACAGGGTTGATAGCTTGCTGACAACAAAATTAGAAATTGCATAAGCAAGTACGATTATTACAATTCCAATAACTCCTTGCGAAAGCATTTTTTGCGCTTTTTTGACCTTCTCATCCGACCCCTGCGCTGTCATCCAAAGAAAACCAGCATAAACTGTTAGAACAACAAAGATGACACCAAGAACGCTTAGAAAAATACCGATTATTTTTCCAACAATTCTCGGAAGATCGGTTTCACCTGATATACCTGCACCTGCCTTAACTTTTTCAAGTTCGCAA
>DNKR01000056.1:1194-1798 GCA_003497135.1 Candidatus Uhrbacteria bacterium
CCCCCAGCCGCATCTGAAAGCGCTGCGTAAGCAGCATAAGGCGCCAGAGCAAACATTGAAAAAGCGCTATAAAGCAATTTTTTCATAAAAATTTTAGTTAATTATTATCTATAGAATACATGAATTTTAGCAAACTAGTCAATAAAGTTAATCACAGACCTGAACCTCACTGCATTCCTCCCCATACAATGACTCAAAGCATCTGGTTTCTAATCTGCAATTTGGTGCTCCACCACCCTGTTGCGCACTTTGAACTGACGAAAGCACAAACGATGTTATTGCGTAAGCTAGCACAATTACCACAAGTCCAATTGCTGCGGAAGATATGGTTTTAATGGCTTTTTTTACTTTTTCATCAGACCCCTGCGCTGTCATCCAAAGATAACCGCCATAAATCATAAGCGCTAAAAATATTACGCCTAGCAATGCGAACCCTGCGCCAAGAAGGCCGCCGATCGTACCCATTAAATCAGCGGGCGCGCCTGTTCCAAATGCTACTTCTGCTGTTTCTTTAAGACCTGTGTCTATTGCAAGCAGTGTGTTCATAACTTTGGTTCACAAACAATAACTTGCAAAACAAAGCCATGATTCTTCCCCGGCGAAT
>DNKR01000056.1:1896-5555 GCA_003497135.1 Candidatus Uhrbacteria bacterium
GGGGAAGAAATGGTTTTTATTATGTTGTTGCTTTAAGCAAGCTTGCGATAACAAATCTTGAAATCGCGACTGCTGAAAGAATAATTGCAAGACCAATAACGCCTGCAATGATCAGCTTTTTGGCTTCGCCGACGCGCTCGTCGTTTCCGCCGGCTGTCATCCACTTAAATCCGCCGAACAAAATCACAACAACAGCAACTATGCCCAAAAATCCAAGGGCAATGTTAATCAGCTGTCCGATTGATGTTTGCAAATCCGCCTGGCCAAGACCAGTGTCTTCTACAAAAGTTGATTCATCTCCGCCAAAAAACGGGGAAGTATCAACCTGCGCGTGCAAAGCGCTAACAGGCATTGCAAGCGCAAACACCAATGCGCTTATTATGGACGCTTTTGAAAGGAATTTTTTCATAGATTCCATTATGAATTAATAATGAATTAATAATAGCATATTTTGCCTATGGAGCGCCAGCTGTTTGGCCTGTTGAGAGAGCGTTGATCACGGCATTTACTATTGTGTAAGCGCTAAAAATGATCAAAAGCCCGCCTACCGCCCATACCAATGTCTGCTGTCCTTTTTTGACTTTTTCATTGTTCCCTTGCGAAGTCATCCACAAAAAACCTCCCCAAACAAACATTATAAGAGCAATTGAGCCGGATATTCCAAGAAAGGCCTTGATAATCGTGCCAATAAGCACGCGTATGTCTGAAATTGGCTCAAGCGGGTTTTTCAATGGCGCCGCTAGCACAGATGTTGGAAATATGAGCGCTGCTGCAAAAAGGGAGAATAAAAAATTTTTCATATATTTTTGTTATGGTTCAATTATAATTCTTGAGTACAGTTTTCATCTATAAATCCATCGTCATCATTGTCTTTTCCATCACTGCATATCTCTTGCGGTACTGCTCCAATAAAACTTTTCACTGTGTTAATTAACAGAGATGCGGCAAAAACAATCAGCAAACCAATTGCGGCTCCGAACATTGCCTTGCGCCCTTTTTGAACTTTCTCGCTTTTGCCTGCTGAAGTAAGCCACAAAAAACCGCCCCATATAAAAACAACCAAAGCAATGCTTCCGGAAATTCCCAATGCGGCATTGCCAATGTTCATTGTTACTTCCAATACATCAGCCAAACTGCATGTGCCAAAGGATTGGCAATCAGGGCTCACGCCTGCCCACATGCTAAAAACCGGGTTTACATCCCTTTGCGCTGGCCTGTCTTGCGCAAAAGACGCAAACGGAAACAATAGTCCAAGCGCAATAACCGGCAAAATTATTCTCGCTAGCTTCATAGCGTTTGATTGACTTTTTTAACAGCAAAATCCAGAGCGTCTTTTATTTCCATTGACCCTGACACAACCAGATCAATCAATTCTTTTAGCGATTCTTCTGCTGCGTTTATGTCTTTGCCTTCGTACCAGTCATCGGCTGTTAATATTTGGTTTGCGAACGGGCCAAGATAAATGTCTTCGATCTGCGACTCTATAAGATCGCGGCGAGCTGTCGGCTTTTCGGTTTTTTGAAGATACGCGACTGCATTTTCTTTTTTCTGCATGAAAAGAATAAAATCCCAAGCCCAGTTTGAATTGGTTGTTTGAGGCGAAACAGTATGGATCCAATAGTTCGCGTAATTCACTTGTTTTGCGTTTGCGATTTGCGGGAGTTCAGAGACACCGAAATTGAGTTTTGGCGCGCGCGCGCGAATAAGCGGCAAATGGTACGCGTAGCCGAAAAAGTATGCTGTTTTGCCTGTTACAAACGCGTCAAAACTGTTTGGCTGTTCGCTGTTCCATGTGTATACATCTTTTGTAGGGTCTGAGAAGTCCGCATAAAATCTTACAGCGTCCGCTCCCGGTGTTTCTCCTGTTGTTTGCGCACCCTGCGGAAACTTGTCAAAGGTCGCTTCTCCGCGATCATTTACCATTGGGGTACCGGTCTGCATCATAAGAACAGACAAAATGTCAGCAGACCGCTCAACATTTTTTGCTGTGCCGATTGCGGCCCCGGATTGTATAATGTCCCCGTTCTCGTTCACTTTTGTAAGAAGCTTTACATCTTCTTGAAACTTGTCCCATGTTTTTGCCGGCTCTGCGATTCCCGCCTGATCAAGCAGATCGCTGTTATAATAAAGCGCCAAAGTATCAAGCGACATTGGCACACCGAATATTAGTTCTTCTTTTTGCGCTTCGGCGCTTTGTTTGTAGTCCATAAGAACCCTGTCAGCAACCGTTCCAACATATTGGTCGCGCAGATCTTTTTCTGTAAGGGTTGGAACTTTCTTTTCTGTAAAAATAACTTCTTTTTTTAGGCCTCCTGTTGTTTCCTGAACAACAATATCCAAAGTTTTTGGCATTGGAGCAATGAGCGATAAGTCCTTGTATTTGTTCATCCATGCATTATGAACCAAAAAAATGTCAGGGCCTCGGCCAGAGGCAAACGCTTCTAATAACCTTTGTTCGTATTCTTCAAAACGAAGTTTTTTGAAAACAAATGAAACATGCGGATGCTCGGTCTGGTACGCGCGAAAAGCTTCGTTGTAGCCGTCGTTATCGTCAAACACAGTCCACACGGTTAAAGAAACAGGCGCTGGAGCGTTTTTGTTTCCAGATCTAAAACATCCTTGACCTGATGTGAACAAGAACGCAAAAACGAGAATTGCAAAAAATACGCGCTTGCTTTTTTGTGTTGGCAAAAACATCATAGTGATTTGAGATACGATTTAAGGTCGCTTGATATTTCCGGATGCTTTAGTCCGAGTTCGATTGAGGCGCGAATCAGTCCGAACTTGCTGCCACAGTCATAACGGACGCCCGGGAATTTGTAGCCGTATATCGGCCTTCCGCTTTTTATATAAGATGCGAACGCGTCAGCAAGGCGGATTTCGCCATCAGCGCCCGGCTTTTGCTTTGCAAGTACCTTTAACACCTCTGGTGTAACAATATAATGGCCGACAACGCCAAGATTTGAAGGCGCGTTCTTTTTTGGCTTTTCAACGTACTTATCAACCTCCCAAACTTTGCTGTCCAATTGCCTGCCTCCTATAATTCCGTATCGCGAAATATCTTTTCGCGGAACCTCAACAATCGCAACAACAGGGTCTTGATACTTTTCATATACTTGCACCATTTGCTTAATGGTCGGGGTCTTATCAATAATTATGTCATCGCCAAACATGACAGCAACCGGCTCGTGCTGGTCAATAAACGGAAGCGCTGACAAAATAGCATGCCCGTCTCCTAGCGGTTTTGACTGCCTAACGAACGCAAACTTGGCCAATCTGCCGATATCTGATATTTGTTTTAATTCCTTGTTTTTATGCTTTTGAGCAAGACGATATTCAAGTTCAAAATTGCGGTCAAAATGGTCCTCGATCGCCCGCTTGCCATAAGATGTAACAAAAATTATTTCTTCTATACCGGCAGCGACTGCTTCTTCTACAATGTATTGGATCACCGGCTTGTCTACAACAGGAAGCATTTCTTTTGGCTGGGCTTTTGCTGCTGGAAGAAAACGCGTTCCCATGCCAGCGACAGGAATTATTGCTGTTCGTATATGCATAGTTGTTTATGTGATGACAATATTATAGCAAAATAACGATGGTGGGACAATAAAGACCAATGCTCGTGTCTGAACCTCCCCTCATGTCCCCTCCTTCTGCAA
>DNKR01000057.1:0-13922 GCA_003497135.1 Candidatus Uhrbacteria bacterium
CACAGACAAAAGCTTGACCCTTTCCCCTTTCCTTTGGATTCCACCCAGACGCCGCCTCCGTGCGCTTCCGAAAGTTTTTTGGCGATGTAGAGGCCGAGGCCGGAGCCGTCCGGATTGACTTGGGCAATGCCCTTCACACGGGAGAATTTGTCAAAGAGTTTCTTTGCGTCTTCCGGGTCAAGCCCCATCCCGGTGTCGTTGATGCGCACCATGATTCCTGAATCATGAATCTTAAATCCCGTGTCATTGTCATCATTATTGTCATCGTCATTGTTATTGTTATTGTTATTGCTATTATTATCGGCTAACTGTTTCGGCCGCGGCTCTACAGAAACCTCAACCCAAACGCGCCCGGCTGGCGTGTATTTAATCGCATTATCCACGAAATTCAGCACCACATCGCGGAGCTTGTCAAAATCGGCCGTGAAAGGCGGGATTTTTTCTTTCTTAAAGTATATAACATTTTTTCAAAAAGAAAAGGGCGGCTACATTTAGTGTAACCGCCATCATAAGAAAGAACAATTTATTTTTCTTATAGATACTGCTCGCAAATCAAGATTGTGAGATTAGGCAATCTCTTTGATGGATCCTAGGTAGCTGGTGTAAATATTAACGGCGATTTCCGGAATTCTTTGATCCTCAGAGACAACCTCCAAATCACACAATCCTATGCGCCCCAAAGACCAATATTTCTGAATCTCTTGTTTCGCGTTTGCGAGGCGCGTTCCGTCAGTATCTCGCCCATCCTTTTTCAATCGCTGGTGCAAGATATCAATAGAAGGCGGCGAGACATAAACGATGAACAACCGATCTGGGAAAGCCTGTTTCATTATTTCAAGCCTATCAATCGGCCAATCCAATACGGGGAAACTCCCTATTGCTAGTGCCCCTATGATCGGCGACCTCGGCGTTCCGTAACGAATACCGCCATAGAGTTTATTGACCGCAAGGAGCTCTCCGCGCCGCCACATCTCGTCCATCTGTTCGTCACTTACCGCGATTTTATTTTTCTCTCCCAATCGAATCGGCCGTGTCATATAGGGCGATATGTAGACAAAGCGACTGTCGAGCTTCGACAACTCATCGATGATCGCGCTCTTACCGACCCCCGAAGGACCGGTGATAAGTAAAAACTTATTCATGATATTCTCCCTGCTTTATTTAGAGCTTCTTTCATCGCGATAGCGGCCGTCTCGATGGCAGTTTGCCACGGTTCGAAACTTGCGGGATAGAGAAGGCCACGCGAAGAATTAATGAATACCCCCACCCTTTCCGAATTAAGCAAACTACGCAGGTCATCATAATTACCACCTTGAACGCCAATACCTGCGAGCAGAATCAGCATCGTGTCTGGAATTAATGAGCGGAGTTTTATCATATCCAATCCAGCAGTCGACGACAACACAGGAATCATGTTGCCATTTTTATTCCAGCGATTCACCACGAGATCGAGCAGATACTGCCAGAGCAATCGTCCGTCGCTGAGTGCGATATCTTGAACGATACTGCCAGATGCGTTACTTGTTTTGACAATTATGATGATAGCCTTATCCGTAAGTTCAATAAGCGGAGCGACAACATCGTCGCCCATATACGGGTTAATGACAATGCCGTCCGCATTAATCAAGCCGAATAAATTTTCGATGTAGGTCGCCATCGTGTTGTCAATGTCACCAATTTTGCAATCGACAATGACTGGCACGCCTAATTGCGTCTTATGAATGTATCGGATAATCTCCTTTAGAACATCGTGTCCGCCGGGCAGTAAGTCGAAAAATGCCTTTTGTGCTTTGTACGCGCAGACATGCGTTCCAGTTGCATTCACTACTCCCCTAAGAAACTCGAAAACCTTCTCTTCATCCGTTCCTGATTTTTTGAGCACTTCAAAAGGTAACTTTCGAAGATCCGGATCAAGTCCGGCACACAGCAAGGTGCCGTGCGAACGCATCCGTACCATGATTTGTTCATTTGCGTTCATGTCGCTCTCCTTTCTCTTTGTTAGTGAGGCCTTTGTGATTGAGATGCTCTTCCTTGGCTCGTAGGTGGTCCATAGTATGCTCGGTCGGCTCGACTATAATCGACACGAGATCTTTTGCGACCGCGTAGCCGTTTTCGCTGAACACGCCGACCTTTTCGGGGTTGTTGGTGGCGAGATTGATGACGCACGAGGGCGGCACCCCGAAGAACTTCAGGATGCAGACGACGCCAGAATACGTCCGAACGTCGATCATGCCGCCGGGAGCCAGTAGGCTTGCCGACTCGACGGTGTGCACTTTGAGTACATCCTGAATCCAGAGGGTGGCGAGTTTGAACGTCAACCCCATACCCCGACCATCCTGGCGAGGGATGTTAATTATCATCCCTTCGCCGACTTTCACAAGCGTCTGCATGGCGAGTTTCAACTGCTCGCAACACTCACATGTCAGATCACCGAAAAGCTGGCCGGTTTCGCACCCTGAATCGGTGCGGAGAACCAACTGATCTTTCCGGTTGAATACGGGGGTCAGTGTTTCGATGTCGAGCTCCGCCTTGACGATCACGGAATACTTTTCCCACTGGTCATCGATAGCGAAGTTAAACTGCCAGAATTTGCCGTGGACAGTATTGAGGATGCCGACGCCTCTTCGTTCGACGGCGTAGAACCGATTGTTTCCAGCCTCGATTACTGCGATGCGTTTCTGGAGTGGCTCCATCGAACGCTTCACGAGTTCGAGGAAAGCCACGACCTCCGCGACGGGCTTCCCGGACTTCCTGATGACACTGCGCATGTTGGGGGGTTTGACCGTGATGGCCATGATCGTTTTCCTTTCGGTTCGATGTTTCAGTTGAAGATTTGTGTTACGGCTTAATGGGTGGGTACGTTCCACCGCTGTTCTTCTTGGCAAAGGATCCGCGCACCATCCGGAAAGCCAGGCGGCTTTCCAGCTCGTACACCATCGGGGTTCCGATGAGTGCGTGGCACGCCGGGCACTGCAGGTTCGGGATATCTTTCTTGCTGCCAACCTGATTCTGCAAGGTAGAAAGTGCGACGGGTGCGAAGATCCGGTCGAGGTACATCCGAAGCAACGCTCCGGGGCCGTCCTTCTGGTACAGGGCGACGTGGCTGTTGCAGGCGCTACAAAAGATGTCGAAAAAGCGGGAATTGCCTCCGCGATCTTTCGAGTGCCTGTCTTTTTTTGGAGCGTATTTTTTGGTGGTTTCGTCGGTCATGTTTCCTCCGTTATGATGTGACGTTGGTTGTAGTTTGGTTGACGACTCTTTTTGGTGCAGTTACTTCTGACCTTTAATTGTGAAAGAGCTAACCCATAATTACCATATTTTGGCTTTTTTGCAAGTGTTTAGGCATAAATGTTTGGAGTTAAAAAACAGCAAAGTTTATTTGAGTCAAAGCAATTTTATTTTGATGAGCATATTCCGGTTCCGATTTTTTTAGAAATTGATCCTTGAAACAAACGAATAGCTGGTCGCGTTTCTTTTTTGTAAGTATAAAAAACACCAATAATTTTTTTACATGAAGGGCAGATAAACTCGTGCGTCTTGGACAGGGTAATGCTTGGAATAAAAATGCGATCAATATACATACGTTTGAGTTCCCCTGGTCCGTCTTTTTGGTATAGTGCCAAATGTTCGCCACAGCTGTCACAAAAAATATTGAGGAAACGGGAATAGCCGCCCCTCGCTTTTCGGTACTTATCGTTTTTCAGCACGAATTTTGTTTGCATACATTTGAGTGTTAAAAGATTATTTTTATAGTTTTCGGAGCGTAGCGGAGAAAACCAGCTTAGTATTACCCCTTCTTAATTCTTAAAAAATAAATTACCAATTCCTAAAAAGCCTATAAAAAATCCTTAATTATTAAGAAAAATATTTTTTGAATTGCGCATAACTTTTTGTTATAAATAATTAGAGACATACTTGCCGATTATAAAACCAAACAAAAGAGCAAGTCCGGACACAACAAGCATTTCAAGTCCGCCCTTCCACCACGCGCGCTTTGAAAGGCGCGTTGAAAAAGATCCTGCAATAAACAAAGTTGCAATAGTTAAAATTATTGACGGTGCCATTGCGTTTTTAATTGAAAAAAGAAAATAAGGAAAAAGAGGAATAATTCCTGCAATAAAATAAGAGACGCCCATTACAAAACCGCCGACAAAAGGGTTGATTGAAAGCGATGGAATGCTTAGCAGCTCGCGCCTTGCTTGCATAAAAAGATTTTTTTCTTCCTCTGGCGCGCCATCAAGCGTTCGGTTAGCTTTTTTGTTAAATTTAGACGCCCTCTCGGTCCAAATTTCTTTTTCTGATTTTGAGGAAATATAGCTTCCGGCCGCCATGCTTGTCGCCTCTACAACAATAAGCACAAGGCCGGTTAAAAGAACAACAAACCCGTCGTTTGTTCCTATTGCCACACCGGTGATTGTTCCAAGCGTAGAAACAAGACTGTCTTCTACTCCAAAAACAATATCACGAATATATCTTGCGACCGTATCTAATAAGCGCTTTTTCATACACACATATTATACAATATATGATATACTTTCGGTATATGATAATCCCAAAACAATTCAAAGCATTCAAACAGCCGACATTGGTTGTGCTCGCAGGCCAAAATAAAGTTTATGTTTATCTTGGAAAAGATAGACAGTTTGAACTTGTGTCAACATTCAAAACACCGGGCGAATGGGCGTTTGATAAAGAAGGTTTTGAAATGCGAAGCTCGCGAGTTGGCGGGCGCATGCGCACAACGGGCTCTGTTTCAAACGAAAAACAAGATTGGCGCGAACATGTAATGCACGACCATCTTTATCCTCAAGCGATTGAATCAATCAAAACGCAGCTCAAATCGGGTCTTGCACAAAAAGTAGTTGTGTTTGCTGAAAACAAACACTTGGCAATATTTAAAGCCAAGGTAAAAAACTCCTTTGGTAAAAATATTTCTTTCATATCAAAAAATTTCCTAAAGTCACCTCCAGAACAAATATTAAAATCGCTATAAAAACAAATCCGCAGTAAGTGCTGCGGATTTTTTTAATACTATATATCATTTGAATTAATGCGCTAACCTCAGGCCCGAATGGGAATTGTCCGCCGGAGGCGCCTGCCCGCCATTTGTTATGGTCAGGCGGGGATCCGCCTGCACTAGCCTAAGGCCCGAGTGGGAGTTGTCCCGCCTGCACGCAGAACAAGGCGGGATCACGCCAAATTTTTTTATTTTTATTTTGATGGCGTGACACCCATTTAAACACTTTTCATGCACTAACCTCAGGCCCGAATGGGAATTGCACCCATGTATAAGGGTTTTGCAGACCCTTGCCTTACTGCTTGGCTATCGGGCCCCAGGTTAGAGCACATTTTTCACATACCGGTTCTGTTGTTAACACACTATATTGAATGCGTGAAAAATAATCAAGCCGGTGTTGTTGTGTTTTCCGGCGCCGTATCTTCTTGCGGCAAAACAGATGTGTACGGGCTTACAATATTAACAACAGCTGATTCTTGCGAAAGAATCCCACCCAAAGCATCGTACGCGCTTATTGTTATGGCATATGTTCCGCCATCCGGTAGAATCCACGGAGAAGTAACAATAATATTTCCGTTTACCGCAATCTCTGCAATAAGATCCATAAAACCGGTTAAATGATTTTCTGATGTAATGGTAATGGATGAAACTGTTGCCGGGTCTGGAACTTCAATCGCGATAGTATATGCGTCATTTATTTTTTCTATTGTTTGTCCCGGTCTTGGATCAACAAGCCTTGCCGCGCTTTCATAATAGTCAGACGCAATGTTTACAATCCTTTCGCTTGACGCGCTGTTGTCAACATCATCGTACACGGTTGCTTTTAGAGTATGAAACCCTTTTGCAAAAGACGGCGGAACCTGCGCTGAAATGCTATACGGTCTTATGCTTGTTCCGCCAATATAAATGCCGTCCAAAAAATAATCAACTCTTCGCGTTGCTCTTGGAGAAGTTGTTTCCACATCTATTAATATTTGCCTTGTTGCTATTGTTCCATTTTCTGCAGGAGAAACAATTGTTATGCTTGGCTGATTTTGTATTGTGTGCACATCGTCTTCTTGTGTTGGAACAGTGCAATTTTTAAGATTTGAAAATTCAGAATCCGCGCTTTCGTTAACTTTTGCAAGCCAATTTTTTACACCATCCTCCCAAAGAGTGTACTGCGGGTCGTTTTCCGGCTGTGCCGGCGGATCGCCAAGCGGGTTTGATTTATCAACATAATACAATATGCTGTGCAGGTTGGCGCATCTTAATACTTCGCGAAAGCTTTGCGGCGTATACTGTGTTGCAAGCTTGCCTGTGTATCTATCAATTTCAATTGTTTGAACAGGAAGCTGTCCGTCTATTATCGGCTTGCCTGTAATGGGTATTTCAACGCTTGGAAACTGTTCTATTGGCTTGTTTTCTAGGGCCTTTTTCATAAACTCATTCCAAATTGGAGCCGCAACAGTAGAACCGCCTGCTCCGCGCACCATTGCCGTGCTGTTATTGTTTCCGCCCCAGACACCGGCAGCAAGAGATGGCGTATATCCAAGAACCCACGAGTCCTTGAAATCGTTTGTGGTTCCTGACTTTGCTGCGACTGGGCGCGACCCAAGCTGCAGTTTGCTATTTTGTCCAAAAACATACGCGCGCGATCCGTTGTCAGAAAGGACATTTGAGATCATTGCGGCGTATTTTGGTTCAAGCACGCGCTTGCCATCGCTTTCACTCCATTCATAAAGCGTTTTGCCTTCTGTGTCTTCAACTTTAAGCATACCAACCGGCGCGTTGTACTCGCCATTGTTTGCAAAAACAGCGTACGCGTTTGTGTGTTCAAGAAGCGTTACTTCTCCGCCGCCCAATACAAGCGATAGCCCGTATCTTGATCTGTCAGAAAGAGTTGTGTAGCCCAAATCTTCTGCAAAATCCAAAACATTATTGATGCCTGCCAAATAAAGCATTTTAACAGCTGGAATATTAAGCGATCCTTGAAGCGCTTTGCGGATAGTTACAGGCCCATGCTCGCGCAAGTCATAGTTGTGCGGAGTGTACTGCACTGCATCTGTGCTGAATTTTGTTACAGCATCAAACAAAATTGTGTTTGGCGTGTATCCTTTTATAAACCCGGCTGTATAAACCATTGGTTTGAATGACGATCCTGGCTGTCTTGGCCTTGTGGCAACATTAACAGCGCCATCGCTCTCTTCGTCAAAATAATCATGGCTTCCCACCATTGTTAAAATCTGTGCATTTTTTGGATCAATCGCAACAAGCGCGGCATTTGAAAAACCAAGCTTTTCTCCAAACTCGTCAACATGCCTTGAAACAATTTCTTGCGCGCTATTTTGCATTTCCCAGTCAATCGTTGTTATTACTTTGAGCCCGCCCTCTTCAACAAGCCGTTCTCCGTACTGATCAACCAATTGTTCTTTGATATAAAATACAAAATGCGGTGCTGTAATGTTTGCAACGCGCTGTTTAATTTCAACTTCTTGCCCGGCAGCTTCGTCTGCCTGATGTTTGCTGATATATCCCTCGTCTGTCATCATTTGCAGTATGATATTTCTTCGAGATTTTAAAAGCGCGGGGTCGTTCAGGTATCGTGTTGGCGCTTTTGGAAAAGCCGCAAGCGTTGCCGCTTGCGCTAAATTAACCTCGCGAACAGAAATTCCAAAATACGATTGTGCGGCCGCTTCCACTCCGTAGTTTGTTGACCCGTATGGAATTTCGTTTAAGTAAAGCTGTAAAATTTCATCTTTGCTAAAACGCCTTTCAATTTCAATTGAAAGAATCAGTTCTTTTATTTTTCTTGTAACGGTTCGCTCGTTTGAAAGAATCGCGTTTTTAACAAGCTGTTGCGTTATTGTTGAACCGCCCTGCGCCCTTCCTCCAAAAAGCGTGCCGACAACAACGCCTTTAATAATTCTTACCGGATTAAAACCTTTGTGTTTATAAAATCTTTGGTCTTCTGTTGCGATCGTGGCCCATTTCATTACATCTGGAATTTCTTCAAGCTTAATAAGCGTTCTGTTTTGCCCGCCATGGATTTCATACAAAACATGTTCTCCGGTCCTGTCGTATATTTTTGTTGTTTGTTCTATATTGCGAACCGAAAGCGCGTTTGGATCGGGCAAGTCGCGACCGACCCATGCGAACGCAATGATTGAAAAAAACAAAAAAAACAAAAAGCATGCAAGCCCGACAAGCGTTGCGTTTTTTAAAAAGGCCTTGTTTTTAAATCTTTTTGATTTTTTTATTAATGAGCCGAGATTTTTACCCGCATTGCTCGCAAACCGATTGCGCGTACCAGAACCAACCTTATGCACCCTCCATTCGTGAAAATTGTTGTTTGTCCATTTATTCATAGCTCTGGCTATATTAGCAAATTTTCCGCTTTTTGTGTAATGTGCGGCGCGCGACCTGTTGTTGACAGGGTTTTGCTTTAAATTTGGCTTATTGTTCAGGAATGGTTATTATGAAGACATGTCTAACACAATGCGCAAAAAAATTGATCAAATACTAAGCAATACGGGCGTTTCAATCAACGGCCCAGAGCCTTGGGATATTCAAGTAAAAGACGAGCGGCTTTATGCGCATATTTTTGCAAAGGGCACGCTTGGATTTGGCGAGGCCTATATGGACGGCTGGTGGGAGTGCAAACAGATTGATGAAATGATCGCGCGGTTGCTGCGGCATGATATCCGCTCAAAACTAAAGCCGTCTATTGCTTTGGTTTGGAACGCTGTTAGCGCCAGATTGCAAAACCGACAAGGCCCCGGCCGTGCATTTAATATTGGCAAAGCTCACTATGATTTAGGAAACGATCTTTATAAGGCAATGCTTGATAACAGCATGACCTACACTTGCGGTTACTGGAAAGACGCGAGCACGCTTGATGATGCGCAAGAAGCCAAGCTTGATCTTGTTTGCAAAAAAATAGGTCTTAAACACGGTGATAGTGTTTTAGACATTGGCTGCGGCTGGGGCAGTTTTGCCAAATTCGCTGCTGAAAAGTACAAAGCAAAAGTACTTGGCGTAACAGTTTCAAAAGAACAGATAAAACTCGGGCAAGGGCTTTGCCGTGGCCTGCCGGTTGAATTACGCTTACAGGATTACCGCAAAATCAGCGGATCTTTTGATCACATTGTTTCGCTTGGTATGTTTGAACATGTCGGTTATAAAAACTATAGAATCTTTTTTGAGGTCGTGCGGCGGTGTTTAAAGGACAACGGATTGTTCCTACTGCACACAATCGGCGGAAACCGTTCTGTGCACTCAACCGATCCTTGGATTGGCAAATATATATTTCCAAATTCAATGCTTCCATCAGCGTCGCAAATAGCTAGCGCAACAGAGGGTTTGTTTGTGATGGAGGATTGGCACAACTTTGGTTCTGATTATGACAAAACGCTTATGGCTTGGCATTCAAACTTTGAAAAAAATTGGGGATCGCTTATGGCGCACTACGACGAACGCTTCCACCGAATGTGGCAATACTACCTTCTTTCTTGCGCTGGATCATTCCGCGCGCGCCAAAACCAGCTTTGGCAAATTGTTTATTCAAAAAACGGAATAATCAACGGGTACAATTCTGTGCGTTAAATTTTCTTTCCTCGCGCGCTGAAACATTTTGTCAGAGCGATTGTTGACCCAAAACACAAAATAATATATACTTGTCTTATCCCCTGAAACAAGGGGTTTTTGTATGTTAAAAAAACAAAATCACAATATTTTTTTGCCAAACCTGTTAATAACAGCTGTTTTTATAATTCTTTTGTTTTTTGTTGCGCGAGATTTTTTGATCAATAGCCGTGTTAAAGAATTTTTTTCAGAATCACTTTATTCACAAGCGCTTGAAAACGCTGCCCTAAATCATGTCAGGCGGTTTGGAAAGCTTCCTGATGCCGGTTTTTCAAAGCCCAAAAAAACCACGACAGTTTTAATTACGGCTTACTCATCTGAAATCTGGCAAACCGATTCTACCCCGCGCATAACAGCCAGCGGGTCAACAGTCCACCATGGTGTTGTTGCGTCAAACTTTTTGCCGATTGGAACGCGTTTAAGGATTCCGGAGATTTTTGGCTCTGATGTTTTTATAGTGCAAGACCGCATGAACGAACGCTACTGGAAGCATATTGATGTTTGGATGGAGGACACACAAAAAGCAAAACAGTTTGGAGCACAACTCCAAACTGTTGAAATTTTTTAAATTTTTTTACTGTTTTATCGGCATTACAATATACCTGTATTCTGGTTTTTTTTCTCCTGTGGCGCTAATCAAGCATGGGTTTGAGCCGTCTATTATATTAATATCAACTGTTTCGGCGCTAACAGCCGTGATTCCGTCAAGAACATATCTGTAGTTTAATACAATGTTTTGGTCTATTCCTTTTATTTCTGCTTTTGAAACAGAAACATTTTCACCTTTTTGCGCATCGGTTGATTTAATTTCAACACACTGTTTTTCGCTGTTTAGAAAAACCGCAATGTCATTTATTCCGGTTCTTGAAAACAAACTTGCCGCCTTAACCGCTTGCACAAGGTCATCTGATTTTACTGAAGCTGTTGTAACAAATTCTTTTGGAATAATCTGATGGTAGTCAGGATACGACCCTTCTATTGTTCTTGATGTGAGCTCAACAGCGCCCGCGCGGAACACAATTTGATTGTCTGCAACCATTATTTGCAGTGTTTCCGGCGCTTCAACATCATCTTTAAGAACGCCCATAATCCTGCTTAGCTCGCCAAGTGTTTTTGATGGGACAATGGTGTTTTTTTGAGTTTTTGAAGAGCTAGAAATCATTTCTACAACCCGTTCGGCAAGCCGATAGCTGTCGGTTGCGGCAAATGAAAGAAGGTCGCCGGTGTGCGCCAGGTCGTTAAACATCATGGATACACCGGATATCTCAGGTCTTGATTCTGTACTGGCAACAGCAAACAAAACTTGTGACAGCGCACTTTGTATATTTTTTGATTCTACCTCGTATTTTGTTGTTGTCTCGGTTGCCGGTATTAGTGGGAATTCAGACGCGCCAATGCCGTTTATTTTGGTTTTTGTTGATCCGCACGAAACATAAATAAAGCTGTCAATTTGTTCAATGTCTATTCTTTCGTTTGGTAAAAGGGAAACATAGTCATAAAAAAGTTTTGCCGGGACTGTAAACTCTCCGCTTTCTTCAATTTTTCCCCTAACAACACACCGAACCGCTGTTTCAAGATTTGTTGATATTAACTCCAATTGAGTTCCCTCTGCACGTAACAGGACGTGTTGGAGAATGGGCAAATGAATTGTTTTTGTTGAAAGGTGGCTTGTTATGGACAGGCCGCGTAACAAATTTTCTTTTGTGCACGAGAGTTTCACATTGTTTATTATTAAGAGAAATTATATATATTATTTTTTATATAGTAGTAAGGCCTGTGAGGAAAGTGGACAAAGCGTTTTGGTATTGGAATTGATTGAAATTTTTTTTGCTTTTTGTGTTGACTCTTTTGTTTTGTTCTTGTGCTTTGCTTGTGTGTAATTATTTTTGTTTTTTTAATAACTTTTTGTTCATGTTTTTTGAGTTTGTTTTGTGCCGCTTATCCTTTTGTTGTTAACAGCTAATCTACACAAGCGAGTAGAGTTTTTGTTTTAATAATTCAAGGTCTCTTTGCAGTTTGTCGTCGGATTGCAACAGGTTTGAGATTTTGTCGTACGCGTGCATTGCTGTTGTGTGGTCGCGTCCGCCAAGCTCCTGGCCGATTGACGGATAAGAGCTTTTCATTTCCTCGCGCATAAGAAACATTATAATTTGCCGTGGAAAGGCAAGCCGCTTTTCTCTGCTTTTTCCAAGAAGCTCGTCTGTCTTAAGTTCAAAATAAGAAGCGACTGTTTCAATCAGATGGCGCGGAGTAACATTCTTTCTGTTTTTTGATGGTTGCAAGGACTCGAGGATGGGTTGAACCGATTCCGTAGTGGGTTTTATGTTTTTAAACTGGTGGTGGGCGATGATTTTGTTTAGCGCCCCCTCAAGCTCGCGAATGTTTGATTGAATAACCGATGCCACAGAATGAAGAACCTCATTTGGAAGAACAAAACCCTTGTTTCTGCATTTTAATTCAAGGATTGCCGAGCGGGTCTCAAAATCAGGCGCCCCAACATCAGCCACCATTCCCCACTCAAGCCGAGTTTGCAAGCGATTTTCAAGCGATTGTATTGCTTTTGGCTGTCGGTCTGAAGTTATAACAATTTGCTTGTTTTGCTGGTGGAGCTCGTTGAAGGTGTGAAAAAATTCTTCTTGCGTCCCCTCTTTTCCGGTAATAAACTGGATGTCGTCTATGAGCAGGGCCTCAACATTTCGGTACCTGTCTTTAAATTCTTTTGCCCTGCCGGTGCGAACAGCGTAAATAAAATCATTTGTGAATGTTTCGCAGGTTGCATACAATACGCGGTAGTTTGGTTTTTTTCTTAAAACGGCGTGGCCTATTGCTTGCAGTAAGTGTGTTTTTCCAAGCCCGACACCGCCATAAAGAAAAAGCGGATTGTAAACTGTTCCCGGCTGCGAAGCTATTGCCTGCGCTGCTGCATGAGCAAGCTCATTTTGTTTTCCAACAACAAAGTTTTCAAAAACATATCGCGGATTAAGGCCGAATTCATTCGGCTCAATTCGCTCCGGTGGTTCAAATGTTTGTGTAACAAACTCGTGGACAGGCCGTTCCTGACGCTCGCCAATTACAAGCGCTTCGTGTTTGTTTGTGTGCGCCTCAACAATAAACTCAATGCTGTGCACGCCGGAATTAATTCTTCTTAATGATTCAATAATCTCTTTGTTGTATTTTTTTTCAAGCCACGCCTTTGTAAAAGTGTTTGGAACGCCCACGCGAATAAAACCATTTTCAAAATTTGAAATAAAAGTGCTCTTAAACCATGTTGTAAAGTTGGCTTTGCTAAGCTTTAGTTCCAGTTCAGCCAAAGCCGCTTGCCAAAGTTCATCAGTATTCATAAACCTCCGTTTTTAGTTACTGTAAATTTTGTGTTGGTATAGTATATCAGATATCCACATAGCGCAAGATAGTGAAAGCATGCAATACCTGTGACAAACCTGTGGATTTCTGCCGTGTTATTTACAAACCAGCGCTGGCGTGATAATGTCGTTTTATAAAAGCCAATCATTTTTGATACATATGCCAAAAAGAACTTATCAGCCAAAGAAGCGCAGGCGCGTTAAAATACATGGTTTTCGCTCAAGAATGGCAACAAAAAACGGTAGAAAAGTAATTGCCAGAAGGCGCGCGCGCGGCAGAAAAAGGATCACGGTCTCAACAAAATAGAATTTATGGTCCCTGCCCAAAACAGATTAAAGGGCGCAAAGGAAATAAAGCTCCTCTTTGAAAAAGGAAGGGGGGCTTTTGGTATATTGTGCGGAATTAAATATCGCAAAAATAATTTAAAAATAAGCAGGTTTGCGTTTGTTGTTGGACTTAAGGTTTCTAAAAGCGCAGTTAAAAGAAACACTGCAAAAAGGCGCCTTCGCGAAGCAGTGCGAAAACATATAAAAGAAACAAAACCCGGTTTGGATGTTGCGATAATCGCAAAGCAGGCAATAATTGAAGCAAAATTTGATCAAATAGAAAAAGATGTTGTTGGTTTGTTTAAAAAGATCGGGCTATTATGATTAATAATCCAATAAATACAGTGGTTTGCGGAATTATCCGTTCGTATCAAAAAACCATATCCCCGGACCATGGCGCGATAAGCCGTTTGTTTCCAAACGGTTATTGCAAGTATTATCCAAGCTGTTCAGAATATTCAAGACAGTGTTTTAAAAAACACGGGCTTGTTAGGGCAAGCAAGCTAAGTTTGTATAGAATTTTGCGTTGCAATCCAATAAGCCAAGGCGGGATAGATGAAGTCCCAAAATAGCGCACAATAAAACAACCCCCC
>DNKR01000057.1:14016-21085 GCA_003497135.1 Candidatus Uhrbacteria bacterium
GGCGGGGTTGTTTTATTTTTGATTGATTATTATGATTTTATGCAAATTTCTTTGAGGCGCTGGATAGTTTTTCTGTGCGTAAGGCCGTGGCGAACCATGTCCCTATACTCAATTGATGAAATGTACTTTTTTTCTTCAGCGTCTTTTGGATATCTGTTTAGTATTTGATCTATTTCATTATCCAGCTCATCTTCTGTAACAGTAATATTTTCTTGTTTTGCGACTTCTGCGAGGGCAAGAGCGGCTTTTATGCGCACAGCAGCTTGTGAAGACAGGTCAAGCTTAATCTCTGCAACAGATTTTTTTATGCTTGAAACATACGCTTCCCACTCAAGACCCTGCGAGTGCACTCTTTGCTTTAATTCATTAATCATTTTATTCAGCTCCTCGTTCAAAAGAAGTTCCGGGATCTCGTTAATCCTGCTTTCATTTGCCAATTTTTCTACTATTTCGCGCTCTGTTTCCATTGCCGATTCCTCCGTGTGTTCTTTTAACAGATTTTCTTTTATAATCGCTCTTAGTGAACTCATGTCTTTTTGTCCCAAACTTGCAGCAAATGAATCATCAAGTTCTGGCGGCAAAAGACTGTAAACTTCTTTAATTTCAACCTCGCACAAAACATCTGCGCCGCACAAATCCTTTTTGTAAAAATCTTTTGGAAATGTGATTGGAAATGTTTTATTTTCGCCCTCTTTCATTCCAATCAAAGCATCAACAAAACCAGGGATATAAAAATTTTCAGACAGATAAACCGCGTGATTCGGGCTTTGCCCGCCTTCTATAGGGATCCCTTCCTTTTTTATGTTCATTGAAATTATCGCCTTGTCCGCCTTTGTTATTTCGCGGCTTTTATCCTCGCGCGTCTCTTTTGTTTGCATTTGGCTTATTGTTTTAAGCGCGGCTTCTACTTCTTCGTCTGAAACAACAACAGTTTTTGGTTTAATTGAAAACTCCTTGTAATTGGCAAGTTTTTCTATTTTTGGAATAAGAGAAAACATGGCTGTATAAACCAAATCATTGCCCGGCGCCAGTTTTTCTACATCAACCGCAGGGCTTCCGATTGTTTCCAGTTTTTCCTTTTCAAGCGATGAAAACAAAGAACTGCGAACAATATCTTCTATTGCGTTTTCAAGAATTTTCATTTCACCGAATTTATTTTTTATCATCTCGTACGGAGCTTTTCCCGCCCTGAATCCGTCTATGGTTGTTTGCTCTGAAAGGCGTGTTGCAGACGATTCCAGAAAAGGAGCTATTTCTGATTGTGGAACCGTGATTGTTAGTTTGACACTGTTTTTTGGAAGCATTTCTATTATGCAATGCGGCATATTGTTAACGAATATAATTTAGTGGATTTTGGAATTTTCCATTTACAATAACTTCAAAGTGAAGGTGTGTGCCTGTTGAGCGGCCGGTTGTACCTGTTTTTTGCAGGGCTTGTCCGGCACTAACCTGGTCTCCGACAGAAACAAGGTTTTTGCTTGCATGAGCATAACGGGTGGTTATTCCCCCGCCATGGTCAACCTCAACAGTTAGACCATAACCGTTTCTCCATCCAACGAATGATACTGTACCGCCAGCGGCAGCATAGTTGCTGGTATTGTAATCACCATCAATATCCAGACCCGTGTGGCGCCAGCCATAATATTGAGTAATGACTCTCCAGTCAGTCGGCCAGACCCATGTACCGCTTCCTGTTGAAGCGCCGCGTTTTTGAACCGGAGCGTTATCGTTTGTGTATGATGGCACTTGTCTTGGAGCAACATAAGCCGGCGCTGGTTTTTTGCCGTTTGGAACTATAATGCTTTCGCCGACAGCAATGTCGTCAGCGCTTGCAAGGCGATTGAATTCAATTATTTCCTCTGGCGTTACATTGTAGATTTTCGCGATTTTTGCAACAGTGTCGCCGCGTTTGATCGTGTGCGAAAGCCCGCTTGTTGGAAGGATTTTTAGCGTGTCCCCCGGGCGGATTGTGCTTCTGGTTGAAAGATCGTTTGCCCAAAGAAGCGTTGTTAGAGAAATGCCGAATTTTTCTGCAATAATACCTGATGTGTCGCCTTCTTGCACTATATATGTTTCAGTTTCTGTTCGCGTTCGTTCGGTTCCCTCTTGGATTGTTGGAACAGAAAGTGCGCTGCCGCCAACGCGGGTTGTTACATGTTCTTCGTCAATATAATCAAAATCAATATGCGGCTCTTCTGAAATCACAGCCGCGCCAAGATAAGTGCTTGGAATAATTTCTTTTGTTTCGCTTTGCGCCATTACCTCTTCAATGCCAGACGCGCTGTTTGGATTCATTATGTTGTACAAAATACTGTTTTCGCCAAATGATTCCGCCCTGACCTCATTGGTTTGAATGTTCATGATTGCAGCAATTGCCACAACAGAAGCTACAGCCGTGTGTACTGTAAAGCGGTTAGCAACAAGAAAAAGAAGCTTGTTTTTGGCAGGCAGGTACATTCGTGCAAATTTTCGTTTAATAAAGAAGAAAAACGAATAACCGCGCACACCAAGGGTACGTATCAAAAATCGACCGAATGATACGATTGGCCTAAAAAACAACCTAATATACCGCTTAATATGCGGTTTTGTTTTGACTCCAGCACGAACGATTTCGAGCAAAAGCCAAATTGCCAGTTTTTGTATTCTTGGGCGAATATGGGTATTTATTAGATACTTTAATTGTGGCAGGTATTATACCTAAAACTAGCCATTTTGTCAATCCATAAATGGCATTTTTTAGCTTAAATTAGCAAAAAAAATTTTAATATTTATTGACTTGCATACACAAATCGGGTATTATATTTTCTGATTTTGTTTTTGACTAATTCATAACTTATTTTTATGAGCATACCTGTTTTATCAATCCTTGCTTCTTGTGTTGCCCTGCTCTATGGCGCCTTGCTTATTCGCTGGGTAATGAAAAAGCCAAGCGGGGACGGAAAAATGAAAGGCATTGCGCTGGCTATTGAGCAGGGCGCGTCTGCTTATCTTTCAAGGCAGTATAAAGTTATTGCGGTTATTGGGCTTGCGGTGTTTATTTTGCTAGGGTTTGCCATTTCATGGACTATGGCGCTTGGATTTTTGGTTGGCGCAGTGCTTTCAGGGCTTGCTGGCGCAATCGGAATGAACGTGTCTGTTCGTGCAAATGTCAGAACAGCAGAGGCTGCGAAAATCGGAATGAAACAAGCTCTTGATGTTGCTGTTAGAGGCGGGGCTGTTACAGGAATTTTTGTTGTTGGCCTTGGCCTTCTCGGTGTTTCTGGATTTTATGCGATTACAGGCAGTGTTGACGCGCTTATAGGTCTTGGTTTTGGAGGATCATTGATTTCTATTTTTGCGCGCTTGGGCGGAGGCATATTTACAAAAGCCGCTGATGTCGGAGCTGATCTTGTTGGCAAGGTTGAGGCGGGTATCCCAGAAGACGATCCAAGAAACCCGGCTGTTATCGCTGACAATGTCGGTGACAATGTCGGTGATTGCGCCGGTATGGCAGCTGACTTGTTTGAAACATACGCAGTAACTTCTGTTGCCGCAATGTTGCTCGGTTCGCTCTTGTTTGATATTCAAGAAGCTGTAACTTATCCGCTTGCTTTGGGATCAATTGCGATTATCGCATCTATTGTTGGAACATTTTTTATTAAGCTTGGAAAAAAACAAAACATCATGGGCGCGCTTTACAAAGGGCTTGCTGTTGCCGGAATTTTATCAGCAATAGGATTTTATTTTGTAACTCGCGCAATGTTTGGAGCAGAAAGCGGAATTGATGCAAAAAGTTTGTTTTTGGCTTCTCTTGTCGGGCTTGTTGTAACAACGCTAATGATTGTAATTACAGAATACTATACAGCTACCCGTTATTCTCCTGTTAAAAAAATTGCAGAAGCATCGCAAACAGGGCACGGAACAAATGTTATTGCCGGACTCGCGCTTTCAATGAAAGCAACAGCGCTTCCTGTAATTGTGATTGCTACCGGTATTTTTGCAGCTTATTCGTTTGCAGGAATTTACGGAGTTGCAATTGCAGCAATGAGCATGCTTTCTCTTACAGGCATCATTGTAACAATGGACGCTTATGGTCCCATAACTGATAATGCCGGCGGAATCGCGGAAATGGCTGATCTTCCGGAATCAGTTCGCGAGGTTACAGATCCGCTTGATGCTGTTGGCAACACAACAAAAGCAGTAACAAAGGGTTATGCGATTGCATCAGCCGGGCTTGCTTCGCTTGTTTTGTTTGCAAGCTACACAGAAGAGCTGGAAAAGCTCGGGCAATCAATTGTATTTGAACTTGCTGATCCAAAGGTTTTGATAGGATTATTTATCGGTGGAATGCTCCCTTATCTTTTTGGAGCATATGCAATGGAAGCGGTTGGAAAAGTCGGCGGCAAGGTTGTTGAAGAAGTCCGCAGGCAATTCCGCGAGATCCCTGGAATAATGGAAGGGACAGGAAAACCGGATTATAAAAAAGCAGTGGATATTGTTACGCGAGGCGCTCTGAATCAAATGATTGTACCTGCTCTAATCCCAATAGTCGCTCCTATCGCGCTTGGTTTGTTGCTTGGCCCATCAGCGCTCGGTGGTTTGCTTATTGGAAGCATTGTTACAGGACTGTTCGTTGCAATTTCTATGACAACAGGCGGAGGCGCATGGGACAATGCAAAAAAATACATTGAGCAAGGCAATTACGGTGGAAAGGGCTCCGCAACACATCAAGCGGCGGTTACCGGTGATACCGTTGGTGATCCATACAAAGACACAGCCGGCCCAGCAATAAATCCAATGATCAAAATTGTAAATATTATTGCCCTGTTGATTGTTGGTTTGATTGTATAAAAGTTAAAAATCAAAAAGCGGGCACGACCCGCTTTTTGGTTTGACTTAATTTTTTTGAAATACCAGAGTCTCTTTTTATTTTTAAAAGTTTTATACAAGAACAAACCTTCCGCCCCCGATAAATAATATTGCTATATTTGCAGCAAGAAGGACAAGATCAAACTCCCAGCCGGATTTGTCCATTGCAAAAAAGGGCGTATGCCAGCGTAAAATTTTGTAGTACAGCGCGCCCAGCATTACAAGTCCTAAAATAAGCGCGCCAATTTGCGCGTAAATGCCGAGTATAACAGAAATACCGCCGGCAAGTTCTGCTGTTCCAAGAAGCATAACAGCGAGCGGGTGCCAGCCAATGCCGCCAGCCATCATTGCCGGGTTTTTTAATTTTGGAACAGAGTGATAAAGGAAAATTATACCAACAGCGATTCTTAGCGCCAAAATCCCAAGGTCGCTGTATTGAGTGAGTGCTGTGAAAATAGGCATAGATATTATTTTTATTTTACTGTATTTTGTTGCGCGCGAATAGTGCGGCTAAAGGGATTTTTGTATTTACTCACAAAAGGGCGGCCAGAGGGAATCGAACCCTCATGGCTGGTACCACAAACCAGTGTTCTACCACTGAACTATGGCCGCCATTTTGAAGACGAAGTGCAGAAAATTTATCATTTTTGGAAAATAAAATCAAGACCCGTGCCGTTTTTCTATTTTTGTATTAAATACTGACTAAAATGGTTTAAGGGCTCTGTATGTTTCAATAAATGTTTGCCCAAAAGATGTAAAACTTAAAATCCAAAGCAAAATACCTATAAGCACAAAACTTCCGACAAAAGCGCCCACTCCCCTGGCTATTCCGCCAAGAAAATTTATAAAAAGAAATTTAGACACTGGCCCGTATTCTACAACATCGCTTATTTGTTTTTTGTTTTGCTTTTTCACAACAAATTTTATATCTTATTTGAAAGAATTTTTTCCAGTTTTTCCCTGTCAAAACCAATTATTAGCTCTTCTGATCCTTCTCGCTCAACCAGCATTACAGGCACGCCCATTTGTTTTGTTTTTTCAATCATTTTTCTTGCGGCTTCTTCGTTTTCTGAAACATCAATCTCTGTGTATTGGATTCCTTTTTCGCTCAAAAACGATTTTGCTTGCTGACAATACGGGCAGGTCGGGGTTGTGTATACGGTTATGTGCATATGTTTTCTGTTAGTTTATTCATTATACTGCATGGAATTAATAAATCAAAGTTTGAAAAATGTTTTAAAAGCTTTGTATTCTTCTTTGCTAAAGAAATTTTCCTCTTTTAAATTTATGTTTTTTGGGTTCATCCATTTATATCCGTCGTGTTCATTTGAAAGTTGAATGTCGCCTGACAGATACTCTGCCTCGTAAACAGCAAGAAAAACATGCAAATTCTTGTTTTCAAAATGTCTGCGGAAAGAAAAAATCAGCTTGCCAAGTTTGTACCTGAACTCATTGCCAAGCTCTTCTGTCACCTCGCGCTCAATTATTTCTGATAATGGCTTTTCATGTTCGTTATTGTCTATGCGTCCGCCTGGCAGATCAAAATAACCATTTTTCGAATTTGTTAAAAACAGAAATTCGTTACCCTTTTTGATTAGGACTTTTAAACCAACATTGTAGTTTGCGTGGTTTTTATTTTCTGAATGCATATTTTGTGCTGATTATAATCTTTTTTTGTAAATTTTTCAAATAAAAATAAAGGGGGTCTCGAAGCTGAAGCCCCGAGACCAGATGTGGCTACCTATGCCGCCGGTTGATCCTGAACCGACTGCTTGGCAAGCCAGCGTGAGAGATACCACGCCCCGTAAAGCGCAATTCCTACGCCGACCCATTGGACGAACGTTAGATGTTCGCCAAGCATGACGCTCGCGCCGAGGATGACCGCAGGGGTTTCTCCTTGGGCAAGGACGCTCGCTTCCGTCGTGGGTAGATTCTCGAACGCCATCAGATTCGCAATCCAGTAGAGGAATCCACCGACGAATGCGAATCCGAGAACGAGCAGAATCAGTTTCGGCTCCGCAATGGCCGACCACGACGCACCAGCGCTTAGAACGAGGCCGAGCGTCCCCATGCCCATGCAGGCATAGAAACACTTTTGGAGCGATGTCGCCTTCGCGCGAGCGAAGAACTCGTATAGGATGCCGTTCATGATTGTACCGAACAGCGTCCATGCGAATCCTGCCCACTGAAAGTGTCCGCCCCAACGCGCCATTACCACGCC
>DNKR01000057.1:21174-22656 GCA_003497135.1 Candidatus Uhrbacteria bacterium
CACGCCGCCGAGCACCAACACCAGTCCGACGATGGACGCTGGCGAAATCCGTCGGCCCAAGAAAGTGCCGATCACGAGATTCACCAACGGAGTCGCGGTAATGATGATGATTGTCGGTCCCGCGCCCCAGTGCCGAATGCCCTCGAACAATCCAAGTGTGGCGAACGGCAGGGTCAGAGCGATGAGGAACGTGTACTTGTCCACGCGCCCGATGACACCGCGAAGTCCGATAAGTGCCATAGCGGCAGTCAGGAATCCGCGAAAGACCATCAGTTGCGGTGGCGTGAACATGTCTAGGACATTGACTAAAGGCAGGGCCAACCCTGCTGTGAGCCAAATGCCCAGAACCCCGAAGAGTCCCAGCAGAGTTTTGCGATGCATTTCTGCACCCTCCTTTCAGTTTTTGGTCTGAGAATGTACTGCTTGATTGCAATCAATATGGCACTTTATGTCATAAAAGTCAAGAAGCGGCACTTACCGCTTCTTAAAGAGGATTTTATGTAAATTTTTCTATTCTGGCGCAGGCAATTCGGACTAAATCTTTGGCGGCTGAATAATGAATGGGTTGAAGTTGGTATCTCTGTCGTAGTAATCTTCTCCCTCTAACCGTTTCAGCTTTCCAACAGCAAGATAGGTCAATGGAGTAAGTACAACCTCAACCGCAACTTTTATGAGCCAACCGGAAATAATAGAAGCAAACAATAAATTATTAGGTAATATCGCATACAATGCAATCACATAAAACAAAACCGTATTTGCAAACTCACCAACGACGGTTGAGCCGATTGTTCGTGTCCAAAGATATTTTCCATTGGTTCGCACTTTCATTTTTGCGAGGATATAGTCGTTTAATATGCCTCCAACCCACACCGCTATCCAACCACCAAGCAAAATGCGAGGCACAGAGCCGAGGACATGCGCATAAGCGTCATTTGCATCAAAGCCACTGATTGGCGGCAGATAAACGACCAACTGATAAACCAAGCCGGCTATGATTGAACAAAAGAAAACAGTCCATACAACGCTTCGTGAACAAGCATATCCATATACTTCCGTAAGAAGGTCAGCAAAAATGTATGTGATAGGAAAAAACAAAACCGTTACCGAAACCGGAAATCCGAGGAATGAAATTATTTTTCCCGCGCTTATATCAGACACGAGTTGGAAAGTTACATAAAGTGCAAGGAGAAGGCCAAGATATTTGTATTGTTTCATAAAAAAATAAAAATTATTTTACCAATTCAAAATCTCAGCTGATTTTTTTCCTAAAACCTCGTAAAGTTTTTTTAACTGGTGCGCCCGGCAGGAATCGAACCTGCAACCTTGGGCTTAGAAAGCCCCTGCTCTATCCGTTGAGCTACGAGCGCGTTTTTAGATTATATATAGAACAATCATTTTTGTTTAGTCCCTGTCAAAATCTGGTTATGCGGAGAACCTGCAACCTTGGGCTTAGAAAGCCCCTGCTCTATCCGTTGAGCTACG
>DNKR01000018.1:0-10469 GCA_003497135.1 Candidatus Uhrbacteria bacterium
CCGCCAAAGGCGGGATAAACCTAAAATGCTAGTAGTAAATTAACAAACAAATTTCGCCGATGTAGCTCAGTGGTAGAGCAACGGTATCGTAAACCGTAGGTCGCGGGTTCAAATCCCGCCGTCGGCTGTTTTTTATTTTTATCTTGCAACGCTTTCATGCTACATAGCATGGGAGTGCCTACAAACGCCTATTTTCCTTTCTGAATCCGCAAAAATTTTATTATTCTACTATTTTTAATATATTCCTGCATAACATCATTCAGACCACGCTTTTTTATTAGAATCATTCTTACATGCGCCTGCGAAACAGCTTCGGTTTCAACTATTTCATCAACTGCAAAAATGACATAAGCATCATCGGTTTCAACAACAGAACTGATCTGGCCTTTGGAAAGAGAAAAAATAGAATCGGCCCACGCACTGTTCACAGTATTTTTTGAAACGAATCCCAAATCGCCGCCATACGCGCCGCTCGGATCCTCGCTCAATTCAGAAGCCAAAGCGGAAAAATCTTCTCCTTCTGCCAATCGTTTATAAATATCAGATGCTATTTTGCGTTTTTCCTCTTGGATAACAGCGTCATTTGAAACAGCTTGCCCTGCTTTTTCCATTAAGATATCCTGCTGTATGACATAGCGCGCAAATTGCTTGGAATCCAAGCCGAGCCGGTCATAAATTTGCTGTTCGTAATCCTTTTTTGATCCTGCTGATTCAACCAAGAGCGCTATAGCGGATTCAATTTCGTTTTTTTCAACTCTTACACCGAGCTTTTTTGCAAGCTGTTCAAGCGCTTCTTTTCTTATAAGCATATTTAAAATTCGCTCGCGTTTTCCGATTCCTGATTCAAACGCGCTCTGATCGCCATCTTGGCTGTACGCAAGATTGGAAAAATCCGCATACTCGCTGTACCTGACATACGAATAGTTCATGAGCAAAGCCGGATAAGGAATCGCTCTTGCAAGCGAAACCCATACTCGGCCTGTTGGCTGGAAGAAAATAATAACAACGCCAGCAACAACAGCGATTGCGGCAAACAGAATAATAGTTACGCGCGTTACTGAATGCTTTTTAATTGTTTCTTTGTTCATAATTTTTGTTTTTCAAAAGATGCCTTGTCAAAAAAATACGCCCACCACATCTCTGGATTATCAATCCGTTCCTCAACCTGATCATCCGTATGCAAAAATTCGCTGGTGCTATTTTTCGCTTGCGCAACCGGCTCTGATTCTATTACAACAGACGATTCTCCCGGCTTAGCAAGCCCTAATTTTACGCGTGCTTCTTTTTCAAGAAAAAATTCTGACGCAGCATTGCTGTTTTGCTTTAGAATCTCAAAATTTCTAGCTTGTATCTCTTGTGATTCGCGCTCCATTAGATCAATTCTGTGCTGAACTTGCAAATTTCTGGTGTACGACCTTCCAAACGCAAGCGCAAGAACAAGCACTAAAACAAAATTCGCAACAAGAACCGCGCGCATTGATAAAATATGCGAAATTGACTTGTTATTTGTTATCATCATATCCGCCAAATAATTCTTTCAGATCGCGATCGCGATCCTTTTCCCGCACATCGCGAGCCATTTCCTCTACTTCGTTAAGCGACAAATTTTCCGCGAGCTCGCGTACGCGGCTGATCTTGCGCTTAAGATCAATGGGTGTTTTTTCTAATTTTGAAATTCGCAATGATCTGCGCCTTTCGCGTTCGCGCATGCTGTTTAATAATTCCGCGAGCTTTTTTGGATTGCGAACATGACAAAACTCAATATTTGAACTGCTTCCGGGCAATTCAATGTGAATAGTGCCTAATCTGAACAATGTCTGCAAAACTCCTTTTATGCTGTACGAAACCTCGTTCATGTCAGAAAAGAACAATTCCGTAACAACTCTGGAAAATATTCCGCGCTGATCAATATCAACGGCTCTGATATTTGTAACCACAAAAGCTGTCCGAGACCAAACGCTTATTATCTTGTGCGCATAAAACGCGCCAAAAATTAAAACAGCTGAAAAAATAATAAGCCCAATGTTCCCTAATCTGAAAAGCGGAAACATAAAGAAAAACGGTGCGCACAAAAGTAAAAAAGCAATAATTATTTTGTGCATGCGCGGAATAATGCTGGCGCGCTCAAGCAGAACGATTTTTTCATCTGGTTTAAATTCAATAATTTTTTCAAGTTTCATATTCAAAATCAATTGAGATTTTTCAAAAGTTCTCTTGCAACAACGCGATCGTCCCATTTTATTTTTTTCCTTCCGCCGACGACTATCGCCTGTTCACATCCCTTACCTGTAATAACAACAAGATCGCCTTCTTTTGCAAGCGCAAATGCGCGCGCAATCGCTTGTTTGCGGTCAAGAATCTTAAACAATCCAGCGCCTTCGCGCTTTCCAACCGCGACAGCGCCGGCAGATACTTCGTCAATTATTTTTGCAGGGTCTTCGTCGTACGGATCCTCGTTTGTCACAATCACAACATCGGCTTTTGCGCCTGCCATGCGCCCGAGCACTTCGCGTCTGGCGCTGTCGCGGCCGCCGCCTGCGGATCCGAGCACATGAATCACGCGGTTGTGCGCAAAAAGAGGAATCGCTTCATAAAGCCGCGCGAACGACGCAGGCTCAGGTGCGTAATCTATAAGAACAGAAAAATTCTGACCTTCATCAACAAACTCCATTCTTCCCGGAACTCCGCGAAGACTCGACGAATACTCGCCAAGCTTTTCAATTGCAATTCCCTCGCTGTACCCTACAGCGATTGCAGCAAGAGCGTTTTCTATATTGTGCGCGCCCGGAATTTTGATTTTGAATCTTTCGCCAAGCGCATTAAATTCCGACCCTTGCTCTGACATGGAAATTCCGCTAGCAATTATTCGCTTTGCTTGCGCACCGGCTTCAGAATTTATCCTGCCGTCTATTCCGAATCCAAATTTTTCATCGGCTGGAAACAACAAAAAATCAGCACAATGTTCGTCTGAAATATTAACAACCATCCGCTTTGGCACAACTGCTCCGTTGATAATCTTTTTTCTTTTCGCGCTTAAATGGCGGAACAATTCAAGTTTGGCTTTTTTATAATTTTCAAATCCGCCATGCGCTTCAATATGCTCCGGCGTAAGATTTGTAAAAACAACAGTGTCGTAATTTATTTCTTTGTGGCGGTGCTGGATTATTCCCTGCGACGATGTCTCTATAACAGCATAGCGGCAGCCGCTTTTGACCATTTTTCGCAAAAGCCGCTGAAGCTGGAATCGACCAAGCATTGTCATTTTTGTGTCATTTAGCCATTCTTTATCAGCAATTTTCATGTTGGCTGTTGTTGTCCAGCCGACTTTGCTGCCATTCGCTTCCAATATTCTGCCGATAAAATTAACAACCGTTGATTTTCCATTTGTTCCTGTTACCCCAATAACCACAAGCTTGCTTGAAGGAAAACCATAAAATAACGCAGAAATGCGCGAAATTAGCCAGTGATACGCATCCAAAACCGGCTTTGGAGTGATTGTTCTTAATTGATTAATCACATACTGATAGATTAGCAAAAATTGCGCTTTCTGGAAAGTGCATTGACAATATGTGGCTATACTGATTCAATCTATACAGGAGGCATCATCATGAATAAGGAGTTCTTTCAAACACTCGCTGCTTTTTTCGCTATCATGGGCGCGTTTGAACTATTCAAACACGCATACCGAATTCTGACAGCAAGAAAGCGATACAACCTAATGCTTGAGTTAGCAGACAAGCTGTTCAAAAACTGCGTTGAGCGCGCGGACTGGTTGAACTTGGTAATACCAGACCTTGTGCCAAAGGATATGCGCCAGGGCGATGAGACAAGGATCCAGCAAATAAGGCAGGAGCTTGACGATCACTGCTTTGTGCTAAGCCACGCAAAAGAAAATCCGCCGCAAAAGGATGAATTGAAAATTGCAACAGAAGACATGCAACTTTTCATCCTTCATCTAACAAGAATACAAATATCAATCAGGGCTGTTTTGAACTCTGCGCGGCAAAAAATCCAAAACAATATGATTGCCAAGATTCAGACCAATAGACACGCAATCAGCTTGTTCGGGATTGATCTGGAAGATAGTGGAAATACTAGCATACAAAAAGATCTATTACTCCGCGCAAGCGATCTTCTTGCTGACGCAGAGTCGTGTATGAGCAGTGACTATTCAGACAGAGAGTTTTGCGAAAAAAAACTGCCTCTAGCAAGCGAGTGCATTCGACTTGCATTTGAGAGCATAGAACAAGCGGGTAACAAATGCGAGAAAAAAGTACACCACGAGTATCTAAACTGAAAACGGAAGACAGACGAACTACCCGCAAGCGCGCGCTTGCGGGTCTGTTTTTTGATTTAAAATATAAAGCGCTAAAATTTCATTACCACCTCTTTAAACTGATCACCGCGGTCAAATTCGTTTTTGAAAACTCCGAAGCTCGCTGTTCCTGGCGAGAGCAAAACAATATCTCCGCTTTGAGCGCGCGACAGGGCCAAATCAACGGCCTTTTGCATTGAATCAACGATTTCAAAATCAATACTGCCACGCAAATGAGCAACAAGTTCATCAGTGCCAGCACCAGCAAATAGAATGGCATATTTGCATGATTTAATTATTTCTTTTGCGAATTCTTCCATGGGCAATTTCTTGCTTGCCCCTCCAGCAAGCAGAATAATATTATTCTCTTTCGCGAATCTTTTTATTGCAGCAATCGCCGCGTCTGGTTGTGTTGCGGTTGTGTCGTTCACAAATACGATCCCTTCCCATGATCTCAATATCTCCTGCCTATCTGGAATTCCTGCAAATTGTTCAATTGATGCGCGTATGTGTTCTGCGCTCACGCCAGCTAAGCGCGCGGCAACCGCTGAAGCAAGCGCGTTTGACAAATTATGCTCTCCAAATAGCCCAATTGACGCGACCGAAGTAATTATTTCTTCCGCTTTGCCTATTCTTAAAACTATTTTGCCATCGCGCACAAAAGCGCCTTGCTCGACTTCTTCGTGAGTAGAAAACCAGTAACATTTTCCATTTAGCGCTTTAGCAAGCTCTCGCACATTCTGCTGATCCCAATTCAAAATAGCGCTTTGATCTTTTGTCTGGTTTTTGAAAATCAACATCTTTGCATTTATGTACGCTTTCATTGTTCTGTGGCGATTAAGATGATCAGGGTAGATATTAATAAGAACGCCTATTTCAGGAGCTCTGCTTGACTCAAGCGTCTCTAACTGCGACGAAGATAATTCCAAAATAACAGGGTGCGTTTTGGTATCATTAAGTAAATCATCTAAATATTCAAGCGGCGAGACTTTTATGTTTCCAGCGACAATAGTTTTTGGGTCCATTCGCGAGCACATATCAAAAATCCAAGACGATGTAGAGCTCTTGCCCTTTGTTCCAGTAACTGCAATTATAGGGTGCGCATACAGTTCAAAGAACAAACTTACATCAGAATAAATAGGAATCTTGCGCTCTTTCGCAATATGCAAAAAAAGCGAATCTGGCATAACATCAGGATTTTGAAAAATAAATTTCGCGTTTTGAAAATCTTCTTCTCTGTGCGCTCCCAATGCAAATAAAGGGGTGTGCAAGCGCGCGCTTGGATATTTTGCGCGGTATTCGTCAAACCACGCGATAAGCGATGAAACAGAATCCTTTAATTCTTCCTCGCTTTTCAGATCAGTTATAAGAACTTGCGCGCCATGAGATATAAGCCAGCGCGCTGTTGCCATTCCGCTTCCCTGCTGAAAGCGGCCCAAACCCATTACCGTCACTTCTGTGTCTTGAAATAGTTTTATATCCATATATTTTAAAACTTTCCGAAAATTCTATCCAAACGAATTAACAGTGTCGCCTTGGCAATTTCAATAAACATAATAACATATTGCGCAAAAGCTTTCATTGCGCTGACTTTTTGATATTTTCTTCGCATTGAAACACCATCAAAAACAATAACACCGCGAGGCAATTTTTTAATTTTGCACGCGTAATTAATTGCGGCTTCTATCATAAACCCGTGCTTGTACTTTTCCGGCACGCTGTCAAATATTTCGCGCTTAAGCGCGCGCTCGCCTGTTATTATCGGCAAAAAGCGCGAAAGAGCGGTTGCAAACCGTCCGCGATCTCTCAATGCGGAGTTCATTGCAACATGCCCTTTTGAAACAGGCGACAAAAGCCGCGAAACATGATCCTCGCGCAAGCCGATTAAATCAGCGTCAAAAAAAGCAAGGATATCAGCGCTTGTTTTTGAAGCGCCAAAACGCATAGCATTCCCCTTACCAATGTTTTTATCAAATTCATAAACTGTTGCGCCCGCGCTTCGCGCCTGATGTGCGGTATTGTCTGTTGATCCGTCCGACACGACAATAATTTCTTCAAAAAGTCCAGAATTTTTTATCGGCAAAACAACAGACGCGATTGTCTGCTCTTCGTTGTATGCTGGAATAATTGCTGATGCTTTGTTCATACTGTTTTTTTACTATATAGGAAAAATTCTTTTGTTATTTCTATTGCGGAGAATTTAATCAGAGCCATCAAGACCAGAAGCACAAAATCAAACGGAACAAGCGGAGCGAGCTTGAACAAGTCGCGCATAAACGGAACAGTAACGGTCAGCAATTGCAGTCCAAAACCTGCGGCAACGCCGGCGACAAGCCAAGGGTTTGAAAAAGGATTCATTCTAAATATGCTTCTGCGCAAACTTTTAAGCGCGAACGCGTAAATAAGAGAATCAATCGCAAGGCCCATAAACACGACTGTTCTTGCATGCGCCTCATCGCCGTTTGAACTCAACAGGTACAAGAACAAGCCGAACAGGGCAAGGTCAGTAATAATTCCGATTAAGAAAATCAGAATTTTAAGCTGTCCGTCAAGAAGCGCCTCACCTTTTTTGCGCGGCGGCATTCCCATAATATTCGGCTCGCTTGGCTCAAGCGTAAGAGCAAGTCCCGGAAATCCGTCTGTTACTATATTGATCCAAAGAATATGAATCGGTAAAAGAGGAAGCGGCAAGCGCATAAGAATAGACCCTGCTATCAAAACTATTTCAGAAAAGCTGTCAATAAGAAGATAAGCGATAACTTTGCGCATGTTGTCAAACATTGTGCGCCCGCCCTCTGCGGCCGCTAAAATTGTTTTGAGATTATTATCAAGAAGAACTATATCAGACGCTTCTTTTGCAACATCAGTTCCGGAACCCAAAGCTATGCCTATATCAGCTTTTTTCAAAGCAGGCGCGTCGTTCACGCCATCGCCGGTCATTGCAACAACTTGACCGTGATTCTGCCACGCTTCTACAATGCGAATTTTGTGCCTTGGCTCAACTCGCGCGAAAACGCTGATGTCCTGAATCTTATTTCTTAACTCATCGTCGGTCATTGAATCCAATTCCGGCCCTGTGATGAGCCCTGCTAAACCAGCGCGTATTCCGGCTTCGGTTGAGATTGCGAGCGCTGTTTTTGGGTGGTCGCCTGTAACAAGAACAGTGCGAATACCAGCGCTTTCAGCCAACGCGATTGTTTCGCGCGCTTCTGCGCGCAACGGATCGCGTATGCCGAATATGCCAATACTTGCAAAACCGGAAAGATCATCCAGCACGATGCTGTTAACTGATTTTGAAACAAAGCGGCAAGCAACAGCCATGACTCGCAAGCCCTTGTCCGCAAGATCACCAGATTCTGAAATCAGTTTTTTGCGTGTTTCTTCTGTTAATGGCTGTGCGGCGGAATTAGAAAAAACAGAATCGCATTTTCCAAAAACAATTTCAGGAGCGCCTTTGATTATCATAATTCTTTCAGAATCCCATTCGTGCAATGTAACCATGTATTTTCTTGCCGAATCAAACGGAATCTCAAAAATGCGCGCGTGTCTTCTGTGAAGATCAGGCAATGAAACGCCGAATTCGTACCCTGATTCAAGCAGAGCGGTTTCTGTCGGCGAACCGACGAATTCAATCCCATGATCTTCTTGCGCTTCTTTTACAAACGCGTCATTGCACAAAAGAGCTGCTTCAAGCATAAATCTTGTCGCGCTAGAAATTTCTTTTGGTGCGTCTTTGACCCAAAAACTTTCTTCTGAATTGCTGAAATATTCAGTTTTCATTTTGCCTTCTGTTATTGTGCCTGTTTTATCAGTGCAAATAACCGAAACGCTTCCAAGAGTTTCTGCGGCAACCAACCGCCTAATAACAGCCTTTCTTTTTAGAATCCTTTGCGCACCAATTGCGAGAATAAAAGTTATAGCGATTAACAACCCCTCTGGAACCGCTGCAACAGAAAGAGCGGTAACAAGCAAAAACATTTCATACACAGAACGGCCCAAAGCAATGCCGATAACAAACAATATAACAGCAACGCAAACCACCACAACAGAAATAAAAACAGCCAGCTTGTCTAATTGCTTCTGAAGCGGAGTTCTTTCGTCTTTAACCTGTTTTACAAGCGTTGCTATTTGCCCAAACTGCGTTTTTGCGCCTGTTGCAACAACAACCGCTTCACCTGTTCCGGCGACAATGGCGGTTCCTGCATAGACCATGTTCGCGCGCTCCGCAAGCAATTGGCCGGCAGGCAAAACTTTATCGGTTTTCTCAACCGGCATTGATTCGCCTGTTAAAGGCATTTCGTTTGTCTGCATGCCTGAACAAAAAATAACGCGAGCATCAGCCGCAACGCGGTCGCCAAGCCGCAAAAGCAAGATGTCGCCCGGCACGACAACAGATGCGGGTATTAATTGCTCGGATCCATCTCTGCGTACAAGAGCGTTCTCCACAATATAAGAACGCAATTTTTCAAGCGCCTTGTCTGCTTTGAATTCCTGAAAAAATCCAAGTACGGTATTCAACAAAACAGCTATCAATATTATAACCGCATCTGCAAATTCTTTAAGCGCTGCGCTTATTGCGCTTGCAAAAAGCAAAACAGCAATCAAAGGGCCGCGCAGTTGTCTTGCAAAAACAAAAAACCATGGAGCGCGCTTTTCTTTTGGTAATTCATTGCGTCCATGCTCCAAAATCAATTTTTTTGCGCTTTCAAAAGACAGCCCGTTTGCGCTGGTATTAAAGCGCTTAAAGATTTCCGCCTTTTCAATTGCGTGCCACGCGAATTCGTCCATATTGTAAAATTAACGAGCAAAATGAAAGCGCGCCAATCTGTTTCTATTTGTTAAAAACAGAATCGTACGCGCTTATAGTATCTTTTGTTATTTTATCCCAACTATAATGCGACGCGATAAATTCTTGGCCGCGCTCGCCCATCTCATGAACAGCATTTGGATTTTGCAGCAAGCGTTCAAGCTCTCGCACAAGATCCGACTCGTCTTTATTGTTGAATTTAAAGCCAGAACCGCCTATTGCTTCTAAATTTTCAGGTATGTCAGAAACAAGGGCTGGAGCGCCGCACCCCATCGCCTCAAGAACAACAACAGGCATGCCTTCGTATTCTGACGCATGCACAAAAAGATATGCGTGCGCGTACAGCTGATCTAGAACTCTGCCGGATTGCCTGCCTAAAAAAATGATATTAGAATTTCCAGCCGCTGACTTTTTCAGCTCATTTTCATAATCTCCGCTAAACGCTGATGAGCCGACAATAACAAGCTTTTTGTCTGTCTTAATGCGCTTAAACGCTTCTATTATGTGCATCTGCCCCTTATGTCTCACTAATCTGCTAACGCTAAGCAAATATTCGTTTTTTTTCAAGCCGAATTTTTCCAGTTCGTCTGCTTCTGAAATATTTTTTATTTCAGCTCCGTTTGGTATGTAAACGGCTTCGCGGCCATAATCATTTTTGCAAACATTTTGTATGGTTCTGCTTGGAGCGATAGTTGCGTGCGGAAATTTGCATGCTGACCATTCGCCAAAATGCAGAAAAGCGCGCGCAACAAGCCCCCATTTTTGGTGAAATCTGTCTTGTGAATGAAAAGTAACAACAACGCGGGATCTTGGCTTAAAAATTCGCGGGATCCAAGCTAGAGTTGACGGCCCGACTCCGTGATAGTGAAAAACATCTATTGGTTTAAAAAGCGCGTGGATGGTTGCAAAAAATGTGTGCACGATTGTTTCTAAATGCTTGCTGTAAACCGTTGGCAGATAAACCGCATGTATTCCGCGATAAGTTGACGGCTTTGGTTCAATTTCTTTTGATCTTTCATAAACAAACACTTCGTGGCCGGCCAAAGCAAGCCGCGTTGCTATATTTTTTACATGTGCCTCAATACCGCCAAAATTCTTACCTTCTCCAATTCCCTTTTGTCCAATCATCGCGATTTTGAACATATCTTTCATTTGGACTTAATTTCTCTGCGCTGGGAGGGGATCGGACCCTCGACCTTAGGCTTAAAAGGCCTCTGCTCTACCACTGAGCTACCAGCGCGTGTTTGGATATAAGTTTAAAAGTTTGCAAGTTAATAAGTTATTAAGTTTTTGGATTTGATTTGGCATTTGGATTTTGGGATTTGGAATTTCAATCCAAAATCGGCA
>DNKR01000018.1:10474-10608 GCA_003497135.1 Candidatus Uhrbacteria bacterium
AAGTTAATAAGTTATTAAGTTTTATGATGATACTCAACTGTTGAAAGAGACGGGAAGGTCAAATAACTCACGACCTTAGGCTTACTTATCCGCCTCTGACTTAAAAGGCCTCTGCTCCATCCGGGCCTACGGCC
>DNKR01000018.1:10703-16400 GCA_003497135.1 Candidatus Uhrbacteria bacterium
AGGGCCGGAGGCTACCACTGAGCTACCAGCGCGTATTTAATGCAAAAGTGCATATAATATACTAAAAAAATCAAAAAACATCAAGAGCTTGACACTTTCTATGCATTTTGCGCAATTTTTACTACAATATTATCATTAACAGCTAATTAATCATTTTTTATGGAAAACGGAGAAAAATGCCCTTCTTGCGGAGCAAATCTTCAAGAAGACGGCAGCTGCCCGAGCTGCGGCTAAAAGATTTTATTTCAGGCCTTTTGTAAATATAAAAAGCTTGGCTCAATGCCGGCTTTTTATGAAATCGCTTTCATTATTTCTGAAACAAAAACATTTGGATCAGTTGACAAAAACAAAGTTGAAATATTACTGGATAATTCTTCACTGCGCATTCTGTCGTTAAACAAATAAATTATTTCATCAAACAAGCTCTCGGAATTTGTTTCTTTTTGCAATAGGACGCTTGCCGCATCTTTTTCCAAAATCCATTTTGCATTGTCTTCTTGGTGCGATGATGGGATCGGAATCAATATAGCAGGTTTTGCAAGAGCGCAAAGTTCTGCAATTGTTCCCATTCCAGCGCGCGAAACTACAAGATCAGCAGATGCGTACGCGTCAGCGATCCTATCTGTAAGCAGTTCAAACACATGATAGTCCTTAGGTAATTCGTTTTCATTAAATACATTCTTTCCCTTTCCTGTAATATGAATCACATTTACATATTCTGAAAGTTTACCGGCAATTTCTTTCATGCGAGAGTTGAGCCATAATGCGCCGCTGCCTCCGCCTGTAACAAGCAGTGTAAATTTTGAACTATTAAGATCAAAACCAAAGCCGGTCGGTTTAAGAACTGATTCGCGGACCGGATTGCCAATGCACTTTGTTTTGTTTCTTGGAAATTTTGAAACAAGTTCTGGAATTGAAACAGAAATATGATTTGCAAAATGAGCCATAATTTTATTTGCAAGTCCGGGGCGAACATCTTGCTGATGAACCCATGAAATTATTCCGATAAACCGCGCGACTATGACTATCGGCACGCTTGTGAATCCGCCTGCTGAAAGTACGAGATATGGTTTTTCCATTTTAAGTAGTTTGTACGCTTGATAAAAACCAATAATAAGACGAAACGGAATAAATAAAATATCTAAGCTGAAATAGCGCGGCAATTTTACTGTTGTTAATTCTAAATATTTAATTCCTAAATTCATTATCAAATCGCGTTCAGGCCCGTTTTTCGTTCCAACCCAAACCAACACATCATCAGGCGACTTTTTTGACCATGCGTTTGCAATCGCAATCAGCGGAGTAACCGGCCCTAGCGTGCCGCCGCCTGTCAGCATTATTTTTTTTGTTTTAGGCGCTGTTTCCATATGCAAAAGAATAGCATAAAAATAAAAAAAGAACATATTCGGCGTAAGGAAATTCCTATAGATTTTCAAGAAATTTCTGTTTCATTTCTTCTCCGCAAATTTTGGCAATTTCCCTTACAATTGCACTCTGACAATAAAATTCATGTTTTGGGACTGTGATGAACGGTCTAACATTCTCAAAGATTTTTACACAGTCGATTGGAGGTTTAAACTTATAGTGTTTTGATCTTCGTTTGCTTGAATCGGTAAAACCTATCTTCAACAAGGATTTAATACATTGTTGCTGCGTGAAATTATAACCCATACTTTACGCATACTGCCTTTGTCCCTGTACATGCCTTAGTAAAACAGTGCCGCGCCCTTGTAAGTTCAGGGACTCAAAAACAAAATCAGAATCCATTTTTGGAACATCAAAATATTCTAGAACTGCATCATTTATCATCTCTAAAAGTTCCTCAGGATTTTTGGCATTTGTTACAAGGCCCGGCAAGTTATCAGAAGTCGCAATTAATCCGTTTTCATTAAGCTCAATATTCCAATTTATTGTATCAGGAATATTATATTTGTTAACAATATACCTAGGATCTTTTTGACGAAAAAATAGCCTAAAAAAGTTCATAATAAGATAAATTATTTATAAGATTATTATAACACATAAACACATATAAATTAAGCGGTCAAGATGGAGATCTATCTCATACGGCTCGCCTTCCCGCGAAGCATAGAACGCGACGAAACAAGCTTTGCAGTATTGCCGGTTGTGGCAATGTTATAAATAACACCGATACCGCTCATGGCTATTGCAAGCGCTGATCCGCCATAGCTTACAAACGGAAGCGGTACGCCGGTCATTGGCAAAAGGCCGAGTATTGAACAAATGTTTACTATGGTCTGAATGCTGATCCATGAAACGATTCCAAACACAACATAAGTCCCGAATTTATCCGAAGCTTCTTTTGCGATCCGCACTCCGCAAAAAATCCATGCAGTATACAGCGCGACAATAGCGCTGATTATTACAAACCCGTACTCTTCTGCCATGATTGCAAAAATTGAATCCCCAAAAACCTCTGGCAAATACGCGAACTTTTGCAAAGAATGCCCATAGCCAAGTCCGAATACTCCTCCGGAACCAATTGCAAGCAAGGCCTGATTTATGTGGTAACCAATCCCCTGCGGATCAAGTTCAGGGTGAAGAAAAGTAACAAACCGAGCTGTGCGATACGATGATGTTTTGATTGCTAAAAAAAGAAACGCAAGCCCCGCTGCGCCGATTGCCGCAATGTGGTTAATTGAAGCGCCTGCCACAAAATAAACAGAAAAAGCCATTGCGGCAATAATTGTCATTGTTCCTACATCGGGCTGTAAAAAAATCAAAAGCATGATAAGCCCAAGCGAAGATAAAAAAGGCAAAAGACCCGACCCAAGCGTTCGTACATTGCGCTCTCCTCTGCCCTCAAGCCACGCCGCAAGATAAAACAAAAAAGTCAGTTTAACAATTTCCGCCGGCTGAAAGCTGAACAAGCCCAAAAAAGTCGCCCAGCTTCTTGATGTGCCGAATTCAGCGCGAAATCCGGGAATAAAAACTAAAAATAATAGAAAAACTGAAAACAGCAAAAGCTGAAATGCGTATTTTCTCCAAACATGATATTGAATGCGCGAAAATGCTATAAAACCTATAATACCAGGTATGAGTCCGAAAAAAATCTGATGTTTGATCATGTAAAAACTGTCGCCGAATCGTTCGTACGCAGCAGGCCCTGATGCAGAGCTTAAAGAAATCAGGCCGATAAAAATCAAAACGCCTGTAAGCGCGATAAACTGATTGATTGTCTTTTTATTTCCTGATAAGCGCATACTTATATTGCGGCGCTGTCAAGCAATGCGAGTGCGACTCCGAGCGCAGCAGAAATCATGGATATGACCCAGAAACGCATTACGATTTTTGATTCGCTCCAGCCGATCGCCTCAAGATGGTGGTGTATTGGCGAAGACAAAAAAACTTTTTTCTTGCGAATTTTTTTGGATGTGAGCTGAATAATTGACGACACTGTTACAATAACAAAAACAAAACCAATTACAGGCAAAAGCAAAGCCATGTTTGTAAGCATTGCAATGATTCCCAAAGTTACACCAAGAGACATTGAGCCGGTGTCGCCCATAAAAAATCTTGCCGGAGGAATATTGAACCACAAAAACGCAAGCAAAGCGCCGGAAATCGCTCCGCAAAAAACTGCAAGATCAGGCCTGCCTAACATTAGAGCTATTGCCGCGTATGACGCAAAGGACATAAGCAACGATCCGCCCGCAAGTCCGTCAAGCCCGTCTGTTTGATTCACGGCAAACGAAGTGGCTACAATTACAAAAAAGAAAATCGGAATATACCAAGCGCCAATATCAAACAGCCCGAAAAACGGGACATGCATTACATGCCAATCAAGCTTGAAATAAAACCACCATGCGCCAACAATAGCAATTAAAGAATAAATCAAAAGACGATGCCTCATGCGCAAACCGCCGCCATTAGGGCCTATACCCTTAACATTAAAATAATCGTCAACCAAACCAACAAGAGCGGATGCTACAAGCGCGCCGAGCGGCAAAAGCGTTTGAGCTCTGGAAAGAAAATCAAACTTTGCAATTGTTGAATCTGGAAAAATCGCGGTCAACAGATGAATGAACAGAATAAGCGCTAAAACAGTCCCCCACACAAGCGCTCCGCCCATTGTCGGCGTGCCGGATTTTTTTAAATGCAAGCGATAAAAAATCGGGGCTGATTTTTCGTCGCGGATTGTTTTGCCCAGCTTGTATTTATAAAGCACGTGCGTAAGAGCCGGAGTCCATGCAATGGCAATCACGAAAGCCATCGCAGACATTAGAAGCACTCTGACAAGGTCAAACGAGGACATATTAAGAATTTAATTTAATTACAAGAATGGTTGCGATAAAAAAAACAATTTCAGCGGCTACTGTGCCGACCGCAAAAAAATAGCTTAATACATGTTCGCGCTTTAAAAAAATCGCTTCAAAAATTATATTTACCAAATAAAGAACGAGCGCCATTCCAGGAATAACAAAAACTTTTTGCCATGGGCCTATCTTGTCAATCCCAAGATATATATTGTAATGCAAAGGAATATATCCGCTTATTTTTGCCTGCGGAATTATTTTCCAAAATACGAGAACAAAAATTGCAATAACAAACAGGCCGGAAAAAATAGCGGAATACTTAAAAAATCTGTTGCGCTTAATTAATGTTACAATTTGATTCAACGAGCTTGCTATTCGCATATATCTTTTACAGCAATGACTTCTTTAACCCATTCCGCGCGCTCTTTAATAACAGTTTCTACAAGACCTTTTAGCGTAATCTCGGCAAGCGGACACGACGCGCACGCACCGGCAAGACGCACTTTAACAATCCCGCAGCACTCATCAACTTCCACGACTTCAACTCCTCCTGAATGCAAGCGCATGTAAGGGCGGATTTCGTCTAAAATTTCTTCTATTTCATTTATCACATGCACTTATATTACCTTCAATTACGCAAAAAATCAAACGCTCCGTGCTGATGACGGAGCGTTTAAATTTTTTGATTATGCTTTTTGCAGTTCAACATTCGCGTAAGTCGCCATTTTCAGCTTACCGTTGAACAATCTTGCTTTTTTCTGTTTGAACTTTATAAATCCTGCAACAGCCGCGTAAAGAGTATCGTCAACTCCGCGAAGCACATTTTTGCCTGCTCTGATTTTTGTGCCGCGCTGTCGGACAATGATCATACCGGCATTAACATGCTGTCCGTCCGCGCGCTTAACACCAAGGCGCTGACCATGCGAATCTCGGCCTAGGGTTGTGGAACCGCCTGCTTTTTTATGGGCCATATAAATTTTAGAATTGGGATTTTAGATTTCCGCCAAAGGCAGATCACCTAAGGCGATGAGATTAACTGGGAATAGGATACATGAATATAAAAAAAATGTCAAAACCATGAAACATGTAGGTGACGGTATTTCCGTCACCTACACACTTTGTTCCTTTTTTGGCTAATTTTAGCAAAACCGTAATTCTGACAAGTTGACAAGCGATTATATTTATTGTTATTATATTAGCCGCCATGATGGACATCGACAACAAGGAGGATACGCCGTTGTAAAATTCAAACAGCTACCACCCCCTGCTCAACAAACGCCTGGAAGGCCATCACTAGGCCAGAAAGGAGGGATCGGAATGCGCAAGATCGCATGAACCGATTCCAACAAAACAACACCACCCCTGGCACCCACGAATCAACTGCGACAAGCAGGAGAGGACGGGGGCCAGGGTCAAATAA
>DNKR01000018.1:16529-16776 GCA_003497135.1 Candidatus Uhrbacteria bacterium
ACGGTATTTCCGTCACCCACATACTTTTCAAATACTTTGCAAAATTTGACAAAAAACATCAGTACTGGCAATATAGTCATACACAAGCAGGGGCAAAAGGTGGTTGACGCAAACACCGCCTCACACGCACCAAGGCCAAATGTTCCGCGGTCAGTTTGATCGCCTCGCTTGACCCTAAGCTCCCCCCTCCTCCTGAACGGGTCGAACACGCCAATTGGCGATCTACTGGCTCACGGAGCTACCCTCT
>DNKR01000018.1:16883-22972 GCA_003497135.1 Candidatus Uhrbacteria bacterium
ACTGTCGGCGAGGGTCAATTTTTTTAAAAAAGGCGGAACGCGTTTTTACGCCACCAACCTTTTCTGCTTATTAACCGCGCTCTGCGGATTTTTTTATAAGCTCAACAAACAGCGGGTGCGGACGGAGCGGGCGCGATAGGAACTCGGGATGAAACTGGACACCAACGAAAAACGGATGGTCTTTAATTTCCACGATCTCAACCAAATCCTGCTTTGGGTTCACGCCAGCAATAACTAGACCTGCGGCCTCGAGCTCGGCGCGATAAGCATTGTTAAATTCATAGCGATGGCGATGCCGCTCGGAAATAAGATCTTTGCCATAGGCCTCGCGCGCACGCGTGCCTTTTGTAAGTTTGCAATCGTACGCGCCTAGCCGCAGAGTGCCGCCATAGCTTTTGTCTTTTATGTTCTCATCCTGCCCTGCCATGAGCGCGATTACCGGATGCGATGTTTTTGCATCTATTTCGGTTGTGTTCGCATCAGACCAACCAAGAACATTTCGCGCGTATTCAATTACAGCGCACTGCATGCCGTAACATAGGCCGAGATACGGAATATTATTTTCGCGCACATATTGAATAGCCGCGATTTTGCCTTCTATTCCGCGAGAACCAAATCCGCCGGGAATGATCACGCCGTCAAGTTCTTTTAATTCTGCGAGCTTGGCCGGATCGCGCTCGTATTCTTCGGAATTGAGCCAGCGAATTTCAGGTTTTAAATTTTGCGCCCATGCAGCATGCTTAATCGCTTCAATCACTGAAATATAAGCATCAGAAAGAGTAAAGTCGCCAGTGCTGAAATATTTGCCTATTATTCCGATTTTCACGGCTTTTGAAGCAGAATCAATGCGATCAACAAGCGCGCGCCATTCCTTCATGTCTTTTGATTTAGCTTTCATTTTGAACACATCCAAAATTTTATCAGCGAATCCCTGTTCCTCGTACACAAGCGGGACTTTGTAAATCGTATCAACATTCGGCGAGCCGATTGCGTGACCTTGTTTAACATTTCCAAAAAGCTCCAGTTTGCGCTTTCTTGGCTCGTCTATCATCGCGTCTGACCTTGCAATTACAAAATCAGGAATAACGCCGGTTCCCATCATTGCGCGAATGGCTTGCTGGGTAGGTTTAGTTTTCATTTCGCCAATAGCAGACGGGACAGGCAGATAGCTTACAAGAATGTTCAGCACGCTGTCAGGATCTTCAAGATGCATAAGCCGCGCCGCCTCCAAAAACAAAATGTTTTCGTATTCGCCGACAGTGCCGCCAATTTCAATAAGCGCAAAATCAGCATTAGCTGTTTCTGCCGCCTTTTTTATGCGTGCGATAACTTCGTTTGGCACATCAGGCACAACTTGCACTGTTTTGCCGCCGTAACCTAGCGCGCGCTCACGCTCAATCACCGAGCGATATACTCGGCCGGTTGTCATGTAATTGACAGATAAAATATCCCGGTCCAAAAACCGTTCGTAGTTTCCAATGTCTTGATCTGTTTCATCGCCATCATTGGTTACAAAAACCTCGCCATGCTCAACCGGGTTCATTGTGCCAGCATCAACATTAATATACGGATCAATTTTGATTGCAGTTACTTCAAAACCGCGACCCTGAAGTATCTTGCCAATACTCGCGCTCGCAGTGCCCTTTCCGACACCGCTCATGACACCGCCCATGATGAAGATATATTTATGTTCTTTTGGCATAATTATTTCGTAATTTCCAAACCAGCGATTGCGCTCCGTCATCTCGAACCCCTATTCAGTTTTTGGGGGTGAAAGATCTCACAGCTGAGTTTTTATCTTATCCAGCCAAGAAACCCGCAGATGAGATTTCTCACCCCAAGATACAGTAGTTGGGGTTCGAAATGACAGGATACTTTTAAATTAATAATTCTTAACTTTCCAGCTCAACAATCACCCCTGCTTCGTATCCTCCAGAAAACTCAACTGTCAGTTCGTGCTTGCCCAGTTCTTTTATCGGTTCTTTATTTGCAATCTTTGCGCCTGTCAAATCAAACTTCGCTTTTTTTAGTTCTGCAAAAATTTCTTTTTCACCGATTGATCCATATAATCCGCCTTTGTCATTAACTTTGACTTTCATTAAAAGTTCAAAGCCATCAAGCTTTTTTGCTGATTCGCGCGCGGCTTTTGCGGCCTTGTTTTCCTTGCGCACTGCTGTTAATTTTTCTTCTTTCAGTTTAGCGAGCGCTGATTCTGTTGCTTGGACAGCCGCGTTTTCAGGGAAAAGAAAATTCACAGCATGCCCTTCTGCGACATCTTTAATATCACCCTTTTTCCCCAAACTTGGCACATCTTTTAATAGAATAACTTTCATACAAAAGTATTATACATCATGATTATTGAACAGCAAAACAGCCCCAACTACAGCTGATGGAAACACGAGCATATTTACAAAAGGCACGAGCAGAAATATAAATATCGCTGTTCCAAAGCCCGTTAAAGCTCTGGCATTCACTATTGCCCAAGCGCGCCTTTTTGAGGGCTTCCAACCGCGCGCTTCAAATGCAAAATCAACAAAATCATATCCAAGCAAAAATACAGTTAACGCAAAACTTGCAACCGTGTACGCGATTACGCCTATTCCGGGAAGAAGCAAGATAGCCAAAAACGCAATTTGCGCCAGCGCAAACAAAAATAATTTTTGCAATTGCGATGAAACAGATCGCAGCATTCTGCGAAAAGCATTGCCTGATGGAGCAAACCCGCCAAATTCCCTTTCCACAGTCCCCGCAAGAGCTTCGTAAAACGGCGATCCAAGGACAAGGCCTATTGCCGTAAAAAACATTATGTACAAAAACAAAGACAAGACAACTGCAAAAGCCGCGATAATTCCATACAGAATTTTCAAAAGAAATGCATCTGGAGCGCTTGCCTGAAACAAAAACATTGCAACAGAAACTATTGCAATGCTTACCAAAACAAAAACAAGCGCGTTTAGAGCGATTGGAATCCAAATATGTTTCCAAGTGGCGCGGCGCAATGCAATGTGGCGAGCTCCCTTAAACAAATACGAAAAGCCATCAATTATTTCTTTCATATCAGTTTTGCTTGCACTGCTGAAAGCGCGCTTTTAATTATGTCTTCAAGATCTTTGTAGCTTGAAACCTTTTCAACACTGCCGATAGGCACCCAAAAACCCTTGTGGATTGTCTCTTTGCCTTTTTCCCGTTTTTCAGGAACTTTTATTTTTGATGTTTTTGGGGCCTTAAAAAGAAAATAATAAATTCTTTTGCGAATAGTCGTTCCCTTATGGACATACTTGTCAACAAATTCAATATCAATTTTTCCAAGCCGCCTGATTTTTTTCAGATCGCTTAATCCAAGCTCCTCAAAAATCTCGCGCCTTGCCGCATCTGCAACGCTCTCGCCTCTGCGAACATGGCCTTTTGGAAAAGTGGTTTTGCCGTACGAATCAATAAGCATTGCAAAAGCGGGTCCGCGCCGGTGCTCGCGATACACAAGCCCGCCGGCGGATAATTCGTATCGCACCAACGGCTTATGCGCTAAGGATTGTTGCGGCTGTGTTTGAGCCATACAAATTAATCGCCATTGTTCAAAATCTCAAACGCCCGATCTTTTTGAGGATCTTTTTGATCCAGCGCGTCTTGTTCTGTATATTCAACCACAACATCCGGAGTTATTCCGACTTTGTCTATTGCGCGGCCGTTTGGCGTAAGCCACTTTGCAACAGTGATCTTAACAGCAGAACCGTCCGGAAGCATTTCATAATCCTGAACTGAACCTTTGCCGAATGTCTGCGTGCCGACAATTGTTGCGAGCCCATAGTCCTGCAAGGCGCCGGCAACAATCTCTGACCCTGATGCAGTGCCGCCGTCAACAAGCACAACAGTCGGGAAATCGCGCAAGCGGGCAACGCCTGTTGCAGAAAGCGGAATTTGTTCATTACGAGTTTCCTGTATTGATACTAAATTGCCGTCAACCCATTCGCTTGCGACTTCAATCGCTTGATCAAGCAAACCGCCGGGATTGCTTCTAAGATCAAGCACTATTTTTTTAACGTTGGCTTTTAGAATTTCATTAACGCTTTCGTTAAACAGCCGAGATGTGTCTTCATTAAAGAAATAAATAGAAATAACAGCGGTATCGCCTTCTAGTTTCATTTCTACTGAATCAATTTCAATTATTTCACGAGTAATTATTATTTCTTTCTCTTCTGCTTCGCCATCGCGGCCTATTGAAAGCGTAACTGTTGTACCCTCATTGCCGCGGATTTTCATAACAGCTTCTTCAACAGTCATAAGTGCCGCATCCTCGCTGTTAATGAAAAATATTTTATCGCCCGCGCGAAGACCTGCGCGCTCTGCAGGACTGTCTGGAAGCGGAGCTATAACCTGCAATTGTTCGTCTTTAATTCCAACCTGCGCCCCGATTCCGCCAAAAGAACCGTCAAGCTCGCTGTTAAACGCGCTTGCTTCTTCTGGGTCAAAAAAGTAAGAGTGCTGATCATCAAGCGCTGAAACCATTCCCCTCAAAGAACCATAAAACAGTTCTTTTTCTGAAACCGGCTGGTCAATATAATTTTCGCGGATTAAATTCCATACATCCCAATACATCCTAAAATCAACATCTTGAATGTCTTTTTTAGGAAGCTCAAGAATATTCAAAACACCATTGCTTTCTTGCAAATCTGTATTTTCAGTTTGGTTAAAGCCAAGCAAAAAGCTTGCCAAAAACCCTGCCAAAAACAAAGAAATCGCTTTTATCCACGCACTAACTTTTTTGTTTGCCATAATAAGGAAAATACTACCACAAAACAACGTTTATTTCCATATAAAAACAAAAACCGACCAACAGAGGGACTTATGCTTTTTTCCACAACAAGCCGAATGCCGTTTTCGTATTATAAAATTTAATTCGTCACACCCCAACCTTCTTGGCAATCCGATTAACAATGCGTAAACGGGCTTGGACAGCAGAAACCGCTTCTGCACCACAAATACCAGACAATTCAGAAAGAATATCCGGAATTTCCTTATCGCGCTTCATATTAAGAAGCGATTTAAGAGATTCTGGAACTTGCTTAACCCTGTCTGGATTTTTGTCAAAAATCGCACCGGTATTGTGCTGAAGGTCAAAGATATGATCAACTAAGGCCTCTGTTCCGCCTTTACTTGCCCAAAGCGAGTAACCGGCGCTTGCTATGCGCGACCAAGATGTTCCGCCAAAATTCTCGCGCCAGCCTGAACTAATAAATCTACCACTGGCTGAATCAAAAAAATCAAGGATTTGTTCTTTTAATGCGCGTGAATATACACTATCTGGAGCGCCAAAAGGCGTTTGTAATCCACTGTCTGGCTGGTGACGCAGTTCTGATGAAACCGCTTCAATCATATATTGCTTTAGCCATGTTCGTAAATCCGCTCGTTCCTTATCAATCCCAGAAATCAATTCTTCAATAGCCGAGCGATCCTTAAAATCCAGTTTATACTTCCAGTCAGGAACAGACATTATGCGATTAATAATTCCCTCTATATACGACCCGGCGTAAAATCGAAGGACCTCATCAGTCACAACATGCGTGCGGGTGTCCAAAGGCCGGGGCAGTTTTTCAACGGGTTCTTCAGCAACAATTTTAGCTGGCTCTGCTTCAGGAATGGGTACATTGGAAAGCCGCATGCACGCCTCAAGATACTTTGTGTTTTTGGTACGGCCATCCCGACGAAGTTCAAGCAACACATCTTGAATAGCAGATGGTTCAAGGAAACCTTGCATGGACTTTGCCCCGAATATTGCAGACATGTTTTGCATCCATATGTGTACTGCCTGAAAACGATGTTGAGATAATGCATCATTGATGTCTATCAAAAGTTGTGAGGCTATATCTGGCGTAATTGCGTGCTCTGGAAATTTTTCTAGATTATTAGCAATAAAGCCAATATCTCCTTTATCAACCAATGTCTTGACCAAGCCGGGAATGTCAACCGAAGCTTTTAGAAATTTATCAAGGTTGTCGGCGATAATATCAGAGCGTCCTTGATCAACCAAGGTCTTGAACAGAACAGGAATGTCAACTGAACCTTCTGGGAATTTATCAAGGTTGGCGGCGATA
>DNKR01000017.1 GCA_003497135.1 Candidatus Uhrbacteria bacterium
AGAATATCCTTGAACAACCAATGTCTTGACCAGGTTAGGGATGTCAACTGATCCTTTTGGGAATTTATCAAGGTTGCGGGCGATAATATCAAAACGTCCTTTATCAACCAATGTCTTGAACAGAACAGGAATGTCAACTGAACCTTCTGGGAATTTATCAAGGTTGTCGGCGATAATATCAGAGCGTCCTTTATCAACCAATGTCTTGACCAAGCCAGGAATGTCAACTGAACCCTCTGGGAATTTATCAAGGATGTCGGCGATAGTATTAGAATATCCTTGATCAACCAATGTCTTGACCAAGCCGGGAATGTCAACCGAACCTTCTGGAAATTTATCAAGGTTGTCTGCAATAATATTAGAATATCCTTTATCAACCAATGCCTTGACCAGGTCGGGAATGTCAACCGAACTTTCTGGAAACTTATCAAGATTGTCGGCTACAATTTCGTAATCAAAATGTTCCATAAGCGCAGTTGCAAGACGGTCGTGTAAGCCGCGACTGGCGTGCACTAATTCAGCAAAACGAGCGGCTACGGCAGCTGATGACATTTTTTTAAGCGCCTTTTCCCATGTTTCTGGCGAAATATTAACAACATCTGTTGAAATTTTCACGCCATAATAATCTTTTTTGTTCCACGATTCAACAAAGGAATCTGAAACAAGCCCGTACCTGGGCGTGGGCCATCTAAGTTCATCAAAACGCTCTTTTTCATGAGGAGCGGTTGATTCAGTATGTATTGAGGATTTTTCTGTAAACATAGTCAATATACTCTCTATAAAATACCATAAAATATTAGAAAATGCACAGGCAGCCATATCAATCGCGACCTATACGGCTCCATGTCGGAATTGACAAAATAATACAATTTTGCGAATATGCCATGTCGGCAGTAAGCCGAACTCGTTCATTGGAGGTGTGAAATGGATAGCGCAAAAACAAGCACGGTTGCGGTGTTTGGAGACATGGACAACCTGATGAACTTCAGCTGCTTTGGCGGAGACGACAGGTTGAAAGCCGGGTATCTAAACACGGGCCGAAGAAACAGGCCGCCGTTTGGCAGAACACTGCGGATCCTGAAAAGCTTGAACGAAGCGATTGAGAGCAGATACCAGAGACGCATCAAGCTGATGTTCGTGGATTCCGCTGACCTTTGCGAGGACGCCGGATACGGACAGGTTCGCGAAGAGATCGCGGCCATGGGATTCAGCATCATTGACTGTCCAAAGCTCCGCGGAAGCAAGTTCTGTAGCAAGCCAAAAGACATTGTTGATGAAACAATTGCGGCATGGGCGCAGATGCTTGTTTCGCAGATGAACATAACAGAGATTGTGTTCGTTACCGAAGACAGGCATTACATCCCGATCATCAACATGCTCAAAAATGCATACGGATGCAAAGTCAAGCTCGTCCTAATGCGCGCAATATGGCTTCCTAAAATCGCTGACGCTGTTGGCGAGGATAATGTTATTTTCATTGATCCGCCTGATGTGACAATGAATTTCTATTCTGACCTGCTGTTTTCAAGAACCATTCAAGAAACAATAAGGCGGGCGCAGATAATTGTTGAGCATCATGGCAGTGATAGAAAAGAACAGCTGTCGTTTCACCACAATGCAATCATGGCAGTACGCTCTATGATAATGGAAATGCGCTTGGCAGACGGAAGCGCGATGCAATTGAGCGCTATCGCGGCCAAACTCGTCAAAGACAAAACAGTGTCGTGGGACGAGAAAACAGCGCGAATGTTCTTGGCAATGCTTGAGCCGATTGAGGTCTTGGTGGCAGTGCAAAACAGCGGACAACCAAGGCCTGACACAGGTGCGCGAGAGAACAAGTACCGCATCACAGACCGAGAGGGACCGTTTACAGGGTTCTGCATGCGCAAAAAGACAGACGCGTTTCTTCTTCAAGGCAACGGACAGGTGCGTGAAGCTTTGCTGATTACAGAGTCGAGCGCGGAAAACTCGGCAGAAGAACAGGGCTGTGCTGTGATTTCAACAGAATCTCCGCATGCTGAATCAGCGCCTGCCAAAACCGCATCGCCTTTTGCAACAGACGATGAGCCGCAGGAAAATTTGGCTCCCATGCCAGAACTTCCTGACAGCGTCCCCGCGCTTGAACATCTTGCGTGGTATGAGCGCGCGGTTCTTTCATGCGCAACAGACGAAAAACTGAACGCAGCCGTTTCAAAACAAGCGCTTGAAGCAGATGGCAAATGGCGCTTGCACGCGTACATCGTGCGCATGCTCTGGATACTGGCCCGCGACCTGAACGAAAACCAGCTTGGAAACGAGCTAGGTACAATCATCAACCGTCTGGACGAATGCGATGCGGTTCCCGGATGGGACGCTGGTCAGATGCAAAGCGTTATTGAGGCAATGCTCGGAAACAACGCAGTGTCGGCCATATCTGTTTCATCAAGAAGAGGTAGGACAACGCAGTACCGGCTTGTGCAAAAACACCCGCTTGTCGCGCGAGTTATGCGCGAGCTTGAACAGGCCAGGACGCAAGAATAAAACAGAGGAGATCAAAGCCCCGAGCGCACGCAACGCTTGGGGTTCAACTATATCCGCACTTTTTAATAATAGAACATTTTGATACAATTCAAATCGGATATGACGCGAAAAACCAGATTAATGCTTTACATAACATTTGTGTCGCTTTTCTTAATCACAGCGCCGCTGATTGTTTTGTATACTGCCGGCTACACATTTAATTTCTCATCAGGAAAATTCGTCCAGACCGGCTTATTTACAATCTCAACAGAGCCGCGCGGAGCTCTAATTTTTATAAACAGCAAACTTCAAAAACAGCGCACTAATGCTTTAATTAAAAATCTTGCGCCGGGCGAATATTCCGTCCGTTTGGAAAAAACAGGATATCACGCATGGGAAAAACGGCTTCCAATACGAAGCAAAGAAACAACTCCTATAGAAAACATTTTGCTGTTTCTTGCAAGCGAACCAATAATAAAACTTGAAGCGAAGCTTTCATCAATCGCAAAAGACGCCGGTTCAAGCACATTTGTCTTTTCAGCGGATAATGGCACAACAGAAGATATAATCGCCTATGCTAATAACACATTCATAACAATCGGGAGATACGCAAAAACTGACGGTGAAACAAAATTAATAGTGTCAAAAAACGGAACATGGGTGGCGATTAAATTGGCAGAAAACAATCAAGACAAGTGGATTGCGGTAAAACAAGAAGAAAAAAATAAAACAATTGACATATCCGGCATTGTAGACGGCAAAATTTTTGAATTTTACTCTGATCCGGTTGAACCAGGAATATTTTACGCGATAACAAAAGAAAATCTTTGGAAAATTGACGCTGAAAATAACAGCGCGGAAATTTTATTAAACGAACCGGTGGCGGGTTACAGTTCTCAAACAGGCATAACAATAGCCCGCAATCAAAACGGACGATCAGAAATAATACGCGTAGAACAGCAAAACGAAACACCGCTTGCTATTTTGCCGGCATGGGCTAATGAATTCGCTTCAGCAAGAGGGCAGTACCTTGTTGTGCGCGACAAAGAACAGTCGCATATAGCAGTAATTGATACGCTTTCGCAATCAGAACCGATTCTTTTGCAGACCAGCGCCTCAATATCAGAATGGGCCAGCGACCCGTCTGATACTCGTTTGCTCTACAGCGACGGGTTTGAAATACACATTTATGACCCGCGCACGCATACTGACGAACTGGTTACGCGATCAAGCGAGCTGTTCCAAGACATTGTTTGGCATCCAAGCGGAACATTTGTAATCACAGCGCAAGGTGGAAACATACAAGCAATAGAGCTTGATAGCAGAGGAAAACGAAATGTTATTAATCTTGCAAAATTTGATTCAGCCAATGCGCTTTTGCTGCAAAACAGCGCAAAATTGTTGGAAATAATCGGAACAACAAATGAAAAAACGGGCGTGTATGAACTGGAGATTGTAGAGAAGTAGGTTTGAGGAGGAGAGGTGTGAGCCGAAGATGTGTGTGTAGGATAGATTAGAAGTAATCTGTCATTTCGAACCCCTCTTCAGTTATTAGGGGTGAGAAATCCCACTGTCGGGTTTTTATCATGTCAAACAAGAAGCCTGCAGATGAGATTTCTCACCCCAAGATACAGTGGTTGGGGTTCGAAATGACGAAGGTAGTAGTGGTTTCGAGATGACGGAATACTCAATACTCTTTACTTACAACTCAACCGAAGAATTATCCCCTATCACAATCGCGTGGCTTGATTTTGGAAGCGATGATTCAACAGAAGTCAAACAGGCGTTTCGGCCGATTACCGAGCCGGACAATCTTTTGCCACAGCGAATTGACGCGCCGTCAAGAACAATTGAATGCTCAACTTCTGTTTGATCAATCACCGCGCCATTGCCGATTGAAGTGTACGGGCCAATGTACGCGTTAGAAATTTTTACTCCGCTTCCGATAATTACAGGGCCTCTTATCAAAACATTGGGACCTATTACGCTTTCGGATCCGATTTTTACATTTCCAAGAATTTCAACGCCGTCTTTCAGTTCACCGGCATTAATGAAATCATCCTGCGCCATTGAATTCATCGCAAGCACATTGCCGTCAAGCAATTGTTTTGGCCTGCCAGGATCCTTCCACCAGCCGTCAATCACCTGGTGCCCCACGCGCATTCCCTGCTTTAAATACCATGTGTGAATATCGGATATTTCATATTCGCCTCGAGCGGAAGGCGTTATTGACTCAAATGCTTTGAAAAAATTATTATCATAAATATATACGCCGGTCACGGCAAAATCGCTTGGAGGATTTTGCGGTTTTTCAATAACTTCTATAATTTCGCCTTTGTCATTGAATCTTGCCACCCCAAGTTCGTGTAAATTTTCTGCGCGCGAAAGAGTGAGCATGCAATTCAAATTTTCATTATTGAATTTATCAACGGCCTGTTTAATGCCTTCGCGGAAAATATTATCTCCCAAATGATAGACAAACGAATCGTTTCCTAAAAATTCTCGCGCGTTATACACAACATGCGCAACGCCAAGCGCGCCTTCTGCCTGCTCCAAGTAAGTAATATGCGCGCCATAGCTTGACCCATCACCGACAATTTGTTCAATGTCCTTGTCTCCTAAGTTTATGTTGATTGCAATATCGGTAATTCCGGCTTTGATCAGATTTTCAACCGCATACAAAATCATTGGCTTGCCTGCAATCGGCAAGACATGCTTATTCATTGACCATGTTATCGGACGGAACCTTGTTGCCCGCCCTCCGGCTGCGATTAAACCTTTCATATCAAATACAAGTTTACCTATAAATAAGCGCTATCGTCAAATACTTGGCTGAACACAGATTCTTATAATTGGTGGTCTCATGCCCTGCCTTGCCCTGTGTTTATCACTGGGTACCATGAGACCACTTTTATTAAACTTATATCCCGCCTGAATTTATATTTTTCGCGTACTTTTCCATAACATCTCGCAGAGCTTCTTTTACAGGACGCAAATGAATTCCAAGCGCGAGCAAACGATCAGAGTTCAGAATATTGTTAGATCTAGCTTTTGACGCAAGTCCTGACTTAACAAGATCTTGTTCTGTAATCCATTCGCACGCATGGTTTGGATCAACCAGCTCTTTATATAGATCCAAAATTTCTTTGTGTTTTATGCTGCCGGGATTCACAACATGAAAAATACCTTCTGCACGCAAACGCATCATTTCGTAAAAAGCCGGGATCATATCATCAACAATTGTCACGGAATTTTCCACATCAGCGATTTGTTTGTATTTTGCAAGCTTGTTAATCAAATTTCGCTCACCTGGAACAGAATCAATCGGCATGCGTATTCGCGCTATGCAGGTATTTTTTAGCGTTGAAAGAACAAGATCAGCCGCGTATTTGCTTCGCGAATATGTAGGTAATGGGTTGCCGAAATCATCCTCGCGCCATGCACCATCTGCGTGTTGGGACTTGCCGTAAAATATGCATCCGGAACCCATGTGCAAAAAATAAACGCCGGATTCCTGGCATGCGCGCGCAATCATAATCGGAAGAAGCGTATTGCTAAGAATCGTCTCCATTGGGTGCTCGTCGCACCAGTCAACATTCGGCCGTCCTGTCGCCCCAGCAGCGTTAAGCACAGCGTCCGGGTTGTGCTTTCGGATCTCTTCCAAAGCGTCGGAATATGTTTCAATCATCCTATCCGAAAGAACAGCCTCGCTTCCCCATGCGTCTTTGCACCTGTTTCCAATATATCCTTTGCCAAAAATTAGAATTTTCATATGTTCAGAATTCTATACCAAATTGGTTGTTTCTATCAAATTCCCAGTTAAATGGATTAGACAAAATATAATTGCGTGTTTTGTTCAATGATTCGTCATTGCGAATAATACGATCATAAAATCTTGGTTGCCAGACAAAACCAGAATCTGTTCTATTGTTAATTTCGTATGAACAACGACCCTTAAACCACCTAATCATTGTTGATAATGATTTATGTAACATTGGATTATTTGCGCCTGTTATTCCGCCGGCATCCGCATTGGGACGTACATCC
>DNKR01000031.1:0-2630 GCA_003497135.1 Candidatus Uhrbacteria bacterium
CCCGTCACGTCAAGAGAGTCGGTAACACCCGAACGTCGCCGTATGGCGGCGGAAGGTGAGATCGATGATAAGGACTAAGTCGTAACAAGGCATCCGTAGCGGAAGCTGTGGATGGATCACCTCCTTTCTAGGGATGATTGAACTGCCTAGTGCAGACATTCTGGTCGAGATCAGTCTCTACTGATCGCAGCGTAAGACAATGTTTTACGCTTTCAACAAGACGTTACAATCATTGAGTCGGTAATATAGGAAATAAAAAATCGTCCTGCGCATGCGGGGCGATTTTTTATTTATTTTTTAATAGTGTTCTCTGTTTGTCAGATGAATAATTGCCATGTGAACCGCCTGTTCTGAATAATTTATTCTTGTAACAATTCCTTTTGTTAAAACACCTATCATTCCTTGGCTATGATGAAATTTTTTATCTTCAGAAAAACCAAGCTCTAAAGCAATTTCTGAAATTTCTTTTCCCTTTTCAATTATTTTCTTTATCATTTGTTTTGGATACTCAAAACAACTTGAAAGACCTAGATGAAAGTCTTTGCCATCGTAAATAGCGCACGCTGTTGTATCCATGTAATCTGACTTTGTGTACGGAACCAAAAAAATACCGGACTCCAAACCAATACCTAAATCCGCTCCGGAATCTTCTTTTGCATGCTTGGAGCGATTTTTAGCGCCGCTAATTATCTCATCTAGGCCAATCGGCTGCGAACTTACCAATGACTCTGCTTTGATCCCAACAATATCCGCGTTAGCAAAATTTTGATAATTTGCCAGGGCTATTTTAACAGCTTCAATCTTGCCTTGATTATTTGTGCCTACAGCAATTTTCATAAAATTCTATTGATACGCTGGGTTTTGACTGCCAATGATTATAATAAAACAATGCTTACGCATTGTATATTTTACTTAAAAGGCCTTTGTTATATACAAATATGCTTTCTCTATCGGGCCAGCGGGGCTCGAACTCGCGACCTCCTGGTCCCAAACCAGGCGCTCTACCTACTGAGCTATAGCCCGATACAAAAAACAAGTACCAGCATTTTAGCAGATACCTGATATTTTGCAAATACTTACCGGTTTTCTAAAACGGCTGTCTTAAAAGAGTAGCTCCCGCAACATCAAGGTCTGCGCCGCGAACATAAAGGTCAACATTTGCCGGATCAGATATAACAGCATAGCGGACTCCGCCATATGCTTGATTTACTTCACTGTTTGGTATCAGTCTTCGTGTCCCGTTTTGAATGTACCAAAGCTCTGGGTCAACTGTATATTTTTGAACAACAGATCCGTCCGGATAAACAGCTGCTGATATTGGATCACCTGTTGTGTAGTCGTTAAAAAATACTTGATCAATATCAACAACCCTGTCTTTCCATGGCATATCAAATCCGTAAAGTTCATTTGCAATTGCTTCGGTTGCAACATGGCGCAATACTCCGCCGGTTTCAATAGCATACACTTTTGGATCGGTTTGTATTTTTACAAGCCATGTCCCGGAACGCATTGTTACATTCTTTCCAAGACGATAATACGCGATTTGTTCTGTTTCAACAGTAACAACATCAGAAAAATCCGAATACCATGAAAGAAAAACAGTTTCGGAAGGAAACGGATGCAGTTTTCCATCAGAACCAAGAAGAAAAACAGTTGAACTTGCTTGCGTTCTTAACAGCAAGCCAGCAGAAAGATCAACCGGTTCCGGTTCTGGTTCTGTGATTGGCGCGACCGGCTCTTGAACAGAACTTGTATCATTAACTGTTATTCCATCCAATTTCCATTGCTTTGAATCAGCTTTGATTTTGACATAACGATATTTTGCTTCTGGACCTGTAATAGTGTAAACATTTTGCAGAAAAGGAAATATATTTCCAACAGAATGAATTATATTTTGCTGTTCGTCTCTAAATTCAATAATCGGATATGTTGGATATTCAAGCAGTATTAAAGTTAAAGTAACATCTCCCTCTACTAATTTTCCAAAATCAAATGTTATATAAGAGTTATCTTCCCAAAAGTCAGCATACTCGCCGTCTACAACCAATGCACTGTTTGCGTTAATTACGCCAAGCGCATTAACAACCAAAACAGGTGCGACAGTTGACGCAAAAGCGCCATAAGGCAAACTTATTAAAGCTAAAACAGCAAGTACAATTAATCTTTTCATAAATATTGTTTATTTATGCGTATTATAGCGAAATTTTATAAAACGCGCCACATCTTGATAGAAAATAGGTCTTTTGGTATACTTTTCATTGCTGATTAAGGTCAAAATGGGCGTGTAGCTCAGGTGGTTACCCGCCCGAACGACCGAACGAAGAAAACGAGTCGTTCGGTCGGGCGGGGAGCGTTACACTGATAACAAATCTATGTATTATGTATATGTCATTAAAGACAAAGACGAAAAATTCTATAAAGGAATGACAAATAATATTGACAGACGTCTTAAGGAACATCTGCACGGCAAAACAAAAACAACAAAAAACATGAAAGAAATTGCTGTTATTTACAAAGAGGAATTCAATACACGCGCCGAGGCAAGGCAAAGAGAAAAGTACTTGAAATCTGCCGCAGGTCGTCGTATGCTAAAACAAATAATAAATTCGGGCGTGTAGCTCAGGTGGTTA
>DNKR01000031.1:2748-3271 GCA_003497135.1 Candidatus Uhrbacteria bacterium
GTCGATGGTTCGAGTCCATCCACGCCCAAATGGTGTATAATTAAAAAAAATATATGAACATTGAACCGATCCAAATACTATTTCGACTTATTCTTGCCGCAGTGCTGTGCGGAATAATCGGCTTTGAGCGCGAATACAGGCATAAGCCGGCCGGTATAAGGACAAATGCGCTTGTGGGCATTGGAACAGCTCTGTTCACAATAGTTTCAATTTCTTTTCAAGATCTTCAGGGCGCGACAGGTGTTGATCCTTCGCGCGTTGCCTCAACGGTTCTTACTGGCATTGGTTTTATTGGAGCAGGAACAATTATGCAGTCGCGCGGTATTGTTAAAGGACTAACAACAGCTGCATCAATCTGGGTCGCGGCCGCAATTGGTATGGCAATTGGAATGGGACTGATAGTACCTGCAATAATTGCCGAAATTCTTGTTATAATAGTTCTTGTGTCCCTTAGAAATTTGCGCATTGAAGAGGAAGAAGAAAAAAACATATAAATTTCGCCGAGGTAGCTCAATGGTAGAGC
>DNKR01000006.1:0-1185 GCA_003497135.1 Candidatus Uhrbacteria bacterium
CCTTTGCTTCTTTAAGTCCAAGTGCTGTGATTTCACGAAGGGCTTTAATAACATTGATCTTTTGATCGCCAGAGCTTGTGAGTTCGACTGTGAAAGATGATTTTTCTTCAGCAGCTGCTTCACCGCCAGCGGCTGCAGCTGCCATCATAACAGGTGCGGCAGCGCTAACGCCGAATTTTTCCTCCAAAATCTTTACCAACTCCGCAAGATCAAGGACAGTCATTCCTTCGATTTGCGATACAAGCGCCTGAAACTTTTCCGGCACTACAACATCCTTTTTTTCGTCTGTCATATGTTTAATTATTGATTAACTTTTATTATTTTGAATTGCTTGAAGAGCGCATACCAGACCGCGCAAGTTCCCGCGAAGGACATTGACGAATCCGGAAACCGGAGCATTGAGCGAGCCAACAACTTTGGCGTAAAGTTCTTCTTTGCTTGGCAATTTGGAAAGCTGTATAACAGCGTCCTTGCCAATAAATTCTCCGTTCATTATTCCGGCAATGATTTTTGCTGAATCGCGCTTTTTTGCGAATCCGGCAATAAGCTTTGCAGGAGTAATTTCGTCTTCATATCCGAACACAGCGAGAATGCTTCCTTCAAGTGCGTTTGCATCAAACCCTTGCACTTTTGAATTGCGCGCGGCAATTTCCAAAAGATTCTTTTTTGCAACACCGACTTCCGCGCCCTGCTCGCTTGCTTTTAGGCGAAGCTCGTCTGCGTCTTTCATTGTGAAACCTGAAATGGTTGCAAATGCGGCTGATTTTGCACGGCCGAGCTTTTGTTCAAGCTCTGATACTGCTTCTTCTTTTTGTTGTCTTGTCTTTGGCATACTATATTATCCTTCTATTATTACATACAATCATTTAACTGCGAAGCAACGAATAATAAGTCTGTTCGTGGTTTCGTTGTAATGAGTTTGTCAGTATTTCGACCTTTTAGAAATAAAAATTGCGGTCAAAAGCCGCAAACAATGAGTGGAAAAATTCACCTTTCTACTATCTACTTTCTACTTTTTCCGTGCCTCGATGGGACTTACGCTTTCGCTACCCATTGTCTGTGGCTTTAGGTTGTAATGGCATTATAGATAATAGCTCTTGAATTGTCAAATTGTACTATTTTAGGTTCAGATTCGCTTATTTTAGCCAAAATTTTTTGGTACCGTGTCGCCAAACAGGTAGGGGG
>DNKR01000006.1:1297-7673 GCA_003497135.1 Candidatus Uhrbacteria bacterium
AGGTGTACAAGTCATTTGGCGACCTGGTCCCATTTTTTCTTAATGCCAAAGCCTTGACCTGATAAAATTACTATGTTAATCATTCATTAACCGCAACACACCATCTTTGAAAGTGAACAACACAAAGAAAGGAGAACACCATGTGGTTTGCAGAAGGAGAGATCATTGAAACCTACTGCACAAACGATGAGTTTGACGGGATGATGGAAACTCTCAATCAAATCCGCGATCGCGCCCAGCCACACTTCGCGAACACGCTTGTGGTCAAGAGCTACGAACCATTTGATCCAGAAGTGTCAGGACTTGAAAAATACTCCTACTACTTCATCTGTGAAGAGAGACGAACCAAACTTCTCGGCTTCATTCCGTGGAAGATTCGCAGAGAGCTCTTTGCTATCCGTCGCGGATTTGTAAGGAATCTCTCTGGAGACAGAACATTCTTCTGCGCGATATACGACTCTTTGATTCATGGCATTGTGGACGAAGAGCTTGCAAAGTACGCAACAAGATTCAATGCCCCGGATATCCGTTTGGCCAACAGAATCAAGGCATAACGCAAACCATGCAAACACCACGAGATCGGAACGCACAAAAAGCCTATCCGGCGCCGCCCCCTATCGTTTCCTACACGAGAAAACGCAAAGACGAGCTTAGCTTCACAGCGGCTCTCTTTTCATTTACAAACAATATTGACAAAAAAATTTATATTCTTTAAGGTAGTACTGACACAAAATCAAACGCGGTCCAATAGCGCCTGAAATGGGCCGGCTACCAAAGCCGACAAAACGCGGATCCATACGATTCTTTGCTCAAGCAAAACAGGACTGGCGGTCAAAATTGCTGACCGCCATCCACAAAATTCTACAAACAGGAGAAAACACGAAAAAGTGCCCAACACGAATCGGCTCTTTTTTCTTTTTCAGACAAAATTCATCTCATCAGAGTTCCCAAAAAATCCTCCCCTTTTATAAACTTGTCTATATTTTCTAAATTCTTCCCTCCGATTAGTGCGACTTGCAAACCGCTTCTTTGCGCCAAACGCGACGCAACAGGATCAAACGGCAAATTCAAACCCGGATCCCATTCATCGCCGACCATTTTGCGATAATCCTCCCAAGAAATTTCTTTAATCTTTTTTGCGTTTTTGTGCTTGTTTGGATCTTTATCATAAAGAAAATCAACATTGGACAGATTAACAACAGCTTTTGCGCCAATGCCGCGCGCAATGCGAACCGCAACATAGTCGGTTGACCAGCCCGGCTTCCATCCGGCTGCGATTGTTACTTGATTTGGAAGCGGATTTGGAATATGGTTTGGATTTCTAAAAACGCGCGGGTGCGCGATGTCGCGGAAAATAGTACGGAGCAGATGCGCGTTTAAGCGCGTGGCATGAATACCGATCCAGTCCAAGTCATCGCGCGTTATGCCCTGAATCTTGCGCGCGGAATCAATGTAAAGGCGCGCTGTTTTACCGCCTCCTGAAACAATAACAAAACGATACCCTGCCCTCACATGCGTGCGAACGCACTCTGAAAAGCGTTTTAAAAAAGCAGTGTCAGGACCGCTGTTAGCTGGAACAACTAATGATCCGCCAAGAGAAACAACAATGGTTTTGTATCTGGCTGTTTTTGTTTGAACGCTAAACTTTTCGCCTTTGCGGAATATTCTTAATCTGGAAGGCGTCCTGTATCCAACCGCGCCGCTGGTTCTTCGCGCGTGTTTTACTGAATGGTTTTTCATGATTGTTTTGCGGCTTTGATTAAATGATTCGTGAACATGGAAACGATCCACAAAACCAACGCTCCCAAAAACGCTGGAACAATTCCGCTTATATCAAAACCTGCGACCATAGAACTTGCAAGCCAAAGCATTAGCGCGTTAATTACAAGCGTAAAAAATCCAAGAGTCAAAATATTCACCGGCAAAGTCAGCACTATCAAAAGCGGACGAATAATCGCGTTTATAAGGCCTAAAACAAGCGCGCCCAAAAGAGCGGAAAAAAAGCTTTGAACGCTTATACCGGGAACAAGATACGCAACAAGCAAAAGCGCAACAGCATTAATTACCCATCGCAATATTAATGTCATATTATTTATTTGAATTTTTTAATTCTTCTATTCTATTTTGAACTTCTGCTAACTTTTTTTGGCACTGTTTTGAAAGCTCAATACCGCGTTCAAACTTTTTAAGCCCCTCATCAACATCAATGCTTCCGCTTTCAAACCATTTTGTAATTTCTTCCAATTCAGAAAACGCTTTTGCAAAATCTACTGATTCGCTTTTTTTCTTTAATGCTTTTTTTGCCATAATTCAATTAAGATTTAACTGTTTTAACAGTGGAAATAAACGATCCTTTGTGCAATTGTACATCAACTTCATTGCCTTGCACAAGCTCGTGCGCGCTTATGAGCGCTCGGCCTTTTATTCTTGTTATTGAATACCCGCGCTCAAGAACTTTGCGCGGATTTACATTGTCTATCAAGCGCGCGCTTGAGATAATTTTGCTTTTCATTGACTCTGCCCACATTCCGGCCGATGACAATAAATTTGACAATAGCGCGTCTGCGTCTTGTTTGCGAGCTTCAAAATCCCTGACAAAAACATTTGCCGAATGAACCGCTTCGCTCATTTTTGAACTTAGCGAATCATTAAATATGGACGCCATTCGCTCTATCATCATGCTTATTTCATTTTCAACTTCCCTTCTGCTTGGCACAATAATTTCCGCTGCGTTTGACGGCGTTGACGCGCGCACATCCGCGGCAAAATCGCACAACGACTCGTCGCGCTCGTGCCCCACTCCGCACACGACAGGGATTTTTGACGCGAACACTGCGCGTGCTGTTTGTTCATCATTAAACGCGTGCAGATCCTCAAGCCCGCCTCCGCCGCGCGTAAGCACTATGACTTCCGGGCGATCTTCAGCTTGCATGCTGTTAAACATATCAAACGCGTTTACAATATCAGAGACAGCATTAGCGCCCTGCACATGCACATTTGCGTGCAAAATTGTTAATCCGCCCATGCGTCCTGAAAGTATGCGCAAAAAGTCGCCGTACGCTGCTGCGTCGCGCGATGTTATAAGGCCTATGCATAATGGAAAGCGCACAAGCGCACGCTTGCGCGACGCGTCAAACACGCCCTCTTGAGCTAAACGCTTTTTTAATGCTTCATACGCTTTTTTTAACTGACCCTCGCCGACAAATTCCAATTTTTCAACATTCAGTTTTAACATTCCAAACCGTTCATACACTTTTGGATATCCATTAACGCGTACGCGCGCACCCTCTTCTATTTTTACGCCTCCAAGCTTCCATGTTGTTGTAAAACATTTTAAAACCGCTTGCTCTTTTGGATCTTTTAAATCAAAGCTGACCCATTTATCTTGCGACACGCGCACATCAGACGCCTCGCCTTCAATTGGCGGGGTTATCGTGTCTGCAAAAACCCGCAAAGATTCGTTTATAAGCGCAAGATATTCATGCACTTCCAAAATTTGCGTTTGTTCTTCCATAATCATGCGCGCCGATTAAATTCCAGTAAAATAATACGGCTGATAATACTGAACAGCAAGCCAAAAAAGAAAAGCTAAAATCAGGGTTGAAATAATTGATTCCATCCACGCGTTTTTGTCTTCTTTTTTCCAAAACGCGCCAAGACCAACGACTTCTGTAACAATTCCTTCTGCAAAATAGAACGCTATGGCAAAAACGATTATTGACGCAATGCCGTAAACAGGCAAATATTGTTTAACAAAATCAATATCTGCAACAAAAGGATAAAGAGCGCCGAACAGCATGCAATGAAGCAAATGAACAAGAAGTCCGAAAGCGAATACTTCTTTATGCTTCAAATCTTTACCCCAGAACGCGCGAACCTCCAAAAGAACAGGCAGATTATTGCGCTTTCTGCCGAACGCTTCCATTATAAGCGCAGGGACAGCAAGCAAAAATCCAACTAGAGTTGAAAGCGAAATGCTAAGCAAAATGTCTTGCATATCTATTGCGCCGGACTAAGAATTAAAATTACTTTTTCGCCATTTGAAACATCTCCGCCGTTCCAGTCGTGCATTGCGTTCATTATAGCATTAAAAGTATAAAAATAATTTTCGCCTCTGCGCGTGCCGGGATCGTTTGTTATAAACCCGTCTTTTGTGTATCCCTTGATAACAAGCATGTGATAAAGCGGCCCTGGCGGAGTAAAAAACGGGTTGCCAAGATCGCGGCCTGACGCGGGAACGATAACAGGAGTTCCGCCAGCGACATATTGTTTTATAATTTCAACAGTCGGATTTTTTATAACTTCGTATTGATAATTAAACGCAAAATTTGCGAATCTGCCTGTTTCTTCTGCTGTCGTGTCAAGATAATATCCTAAAAATTCTTTTTCAGCGTCTATAATCTCTAGAAGATATTTATCAGCCTCATCAGCGTCAATTTTGCCTGATGGCTTGTCTTGATAAAAATAATCAACCATTAAAACAGACGCTTCCTCGCATGCTTCTTGATACGGCAGATCCCAATTGCCATGCGGGGCTTGTGAAGTAAACGGAACCGCTAAATTAAACTCTGCTGGAATTGACAGCGCGTAATTGATTGGCGCAACAACAGGCGCCTGCGGCTCGGATTCAGTCTGCGGCAGGGGTTCAATTCCTGGTTGGGGTTCAATATATTGAACCCCAACAGGAACCCCAACAGGAACCCCAACAGGAACCACAACATCTTGAACCAACGCGTCAGGAACCACTGCGGGTTCTGCGGATGTTTCCCGCCATGTTTGCGCCGGCACATCCGGCTTTTTTTGTTCAACAAAAAAATCTGCAATAACAGAACGCCGGCTGTATATAGCAAGTCCGACAGCTGTTGCAAAAACGAACACTAAAATTATTTTTTTGATTCTATCCATATTTTTACAAAATGAGTCGCGACAACATCATCTTCGTTATATTCAATAATTTTATTTAATACAGCCCTGTCTTGATTGCCAAGCCAGTCCTCGTACCACAAAACCGAATTTGTTCCTGATGCGTCAGCGCTGCGCCAAGCAAAGCCGATATACTGCGCAATGTCTTTTAGTGAAAAGAAATAAGTTGGGAATACGGTTGCTTCGCGCGCAACATCAAGCATGTCAATCATGTTCCCGATCACGCGTTCGCAAAAACCATTCGGCGCGCCATGGCGCGAGGACATTGTTGCAAGCACGCCTCGCTCGTACGATCCCCAGTGGTACACCGGCGCTGCAGGCCTTTCGTTCATAAATTCAACAAATTGATCCCACGCCTGCTTTTCTTGATCAGGATGTTCTGCAACAAACGCATGGTACTGCTTTTTTCCATCAGAGACCTCAAGCACGCCAAAAAGATAATAAGCATCGCGCAAAGGATCGGCTTCAACATCAAAATACAATTCTGTATTGCTTTTTGGAAAAGCGGTGTCCGCAATGTGAATATGCCTTTTTTCGCTCATAGCGATTGCCTGCTTTTGCAAATGCCCAGCCCTGTCTGCGTCAATTTTTGTTTTGCCTGAAATCTCAAAAGGATCAATCGCTTTTAAATCAGAAACGGTAAAAATTCCAGCGCTATTCAGCGAAGCAACCTCTGCTTTGTGGATTCTGTTTATAAGCGAAATATCATCGCATTCTTCGGCTTGTTTTACGCATTGAGGATACCATGGCGACTGTTTGCATCCGCTTGTAGGAAACTCCGGCGGCTTTTCTCCTGAAATGATTTTTTCTATCTCAAACAAAGTCAGATTGAATTGCGACTCAAACTCTTCTATTGAAAACGCAAGAATTTGCGCATCAGGCGTCATTATATAGCCCTGCAATGGCCGCACGCCCTGCACGCGCAAAAGAAGCTCTGCGTAAAACGAGCCCTGAAATTTGTGCACATCATACAAGTGCCTGTTGCCCTTAATGTCGCACGCGATGTAGTAATAGTCGCCGAGCTTTGATTTGCCTTGGACTTTTTCCAGAAGATCCGGCTGTGCGACATACCTGCCGTCTATTAACACGCCCTTGTAAATCGTTTGCACGCCTTGGCGCATTAGTTCCAAAGTTTGAATCGATGCTTCGTCAAGATCATCGCGCTTGACCTCGCGGATATCAACCCTGTCTTCTATCAGCTTGCGTTCAAGCTCGCTAACAAGACCGCCATGAGCCAGCTTTTCCAATAGCGGATGCAATGCTTTTTCTACATCGCCGTGAACATCAAAATATACCCAGCTTGGGCATTTAAGGTATTTAAAAAAATGCTTTTCTGTGATGATGTGTTTCATGTGATGAATTATATCAAATTTCTGTAGAATAATAAATTGACGACAAATACGATTTCTGTTCTTTTTGTCATTTCGACCCAATACCTGGTAGGGACGCACAT
>DNKR01000006.1:7843-8171 GCA_003497135.1 Candidatus Uhrbacteria bacterium
TCACACCTCTCCTCCTCAAACCTTAATACCCTCCCTGCTCATACACATTCCGCGCGTTCCACATCATGTAACCTGACGCGCCGCCATCGCGCGAGGCCTTAATCTGCGCTTGTATGCGATCACGCGTGTAAACCGCGCCAATGTCAAAATCCTGAAGCCATGGGCGAAAATGCTTGCGCGATTCTGTTTGCGCAATGCCGAGTTCGGTTTCTAGCATCAGCGCGCCATCATCCAATGCTTGTTTTACAATCTCGTATGGGAAAAGCGCTGGATTGGCATAGCCGTTAAAACCGTCCGGGTAATGGGACGGATAAACCATTGGAGAAAT
>DNKR01000006.1:8245-8609 GCA_003497135.1 Candidatus Uhrbacteria bacterium
GACGGATAAACCATTGGAGAAATAAAATCAACATACGGATAGACATTAGCTAACAGTTGCCCTATTGGCCTGCCTTGGTCAGAGTTCATAATAATTCCAAACACATCTGCTGATACGCGAATTCCCTCGGAGCGCAGTCCGTTTATGAATTTGAAAAATTCAAGAAGTGCGTCTGTTTTTGAAACAGCGCTGTCATAAACCGTATAACGAATCGTTGAAAGAACGCCATCCGACGGAAAGCGGACATAATCAAACTGGATTTCATCAAAGCCGCGCTTGCTCATTTCGCGCGCAATTCGCGCGTTGTACTCCCACGCCTCGCGTGAAGAAGGATCAATCCACGCTACGCCGGTTTTGTCGCGCC
>DNKR01000009.1:0-7398 GCA_003497135.1 Candidatus Uhrbacteria bacterium
CAACCGACAGGAACGCAACAACCAATAAATTTTGGGATCGCGGAACAAAATAAAAATAAATTCGGACCACAACGGCACAATATACCATCAATTATACGCGGATTTAAATGCGCAACAACGACCCGTATTCGATCAATGGGTTTTCACGATTTCGCCTGGCAAGAACGATATCACGATAGAATTATTCGCGACGAATTTGAATTGAATCGCATTCGTGAATACATCATAAATAATCCATCACGATGGCGGTCAGATCGTAATATTCTTGACTAAACTGGTTCTTTTCAGGCATAATCATTTAATCCTATGGCAAAAAACCTGATAATCGTGGAATCTCCCACAAAAGCAAAGACAATTTCAAAATTTCTCCCAGAAAGCCAATACAAAATTCTTTCGTCTTTCGGGCACATTCGCGATCTTCCTCAAAAAAAGATGGGTATTGATATTGAACACGATTTTACGCCCGAATATGTAATTCCTGTAAAAAGCAAAAAGGCGGTAACAGATCTTAAATCAGCTGCAAAAAATGCTGGCGAAATACTGTTCGCAACTGACGAGGATCGCGAAGGAGAGGCAATAACATGGCACCTTTCAAAAATTCTTGATGTTGATGATTCAAAACTGAAGCGCATCACATTCCACGAAATTACAAAATCAGCAATAGAAGAAGCGCTCGCTCATCCGCGCGGGATTGATATTAATTTAGTCAACGCCCAGCAAGCGCGAAGAATCCTTGACCGCCTTGTTGGATACGAGCTCTCGCCTTTGCTTTGGAAAAAGGTCGCGCGCGGCCTTTCTGCAGGGCGCGTGCAATCTGTGGCAGTGCGGCTGATTGTGGAACGCGAACGCGAAATTCAGGCATTCAAACCGGAAGAATATTGGACAATAGAAGCTGTTTTTGAAAAAGACGGTTCAGAGTTCCAAAGCAAGCTTGCAAAAATCAATGGCAAAAAGCTTGATAAATTTGATGTAAACAACAGCGAACAGGCAAATAAAATCGTTGTCGATGTGCACGGAGCTGATTTTAAGGTCGCGGGCGTAGAAACAAGCACTGCAAAAAAAAGCGCGCCTACGCCATTTACAACATCATCGCTCCAGCAGGATGCGAACAACAGGTTTGGGTTTTCTGCAAAACAAACAATGATGCTAGCCCAGCAACTATACGAAGGCGTTGATCTTGGAAGCCATGGTTCGCAAGGTCTTATAACATACATGCGCACTGACTCGCTTAATCTTTCGCAAAAATTCTTAGGCGAAGCCCGCGAACACATAATCAAAGAATACGGAAAAGAATACGCGCCAGCGAACTCGCGAGTTTTCAAAACAAAATCAAAAGGCGCGCAAGAAGCGCACGAAGCCATACGCCCTGCCGAGGTTTCAAGAACTCCGGACAGTGTTAAACAGTATCTGAACGCCCAACAGCACAAGCTCTATTCGCTTATTTGGAAGCGCTCTGTCGCGTCGCAAATGAACGATGCTGTGCTTAACAAAAAAGCAATTGACATAGAAGGCAACGGCCACACATTCAGAGCATCAGGAATGACAATAAATTTTGACGGATTTTTGCGCGTTTATCAAGAAAGCGCAAAAGAAACAATTCTTCCGGAACTAAAAGAAAGCGATAGCGTAAAAGAAAAAATTATTGAACCAAAACAGCATTTTACAGAACCGCCAGCGCGCTATTCAGACGCAACGCTTGTTAAGACCCTTGAAGAATACGGCATAGGCCGCCCGTCAACTTACGCGCCAACAATCAGCACTATAATTGCGCGCGGGTATGTTGAAAGAAATGAAAGCAAACGCCTTCAACCGACAGATATTGCATTTGTTGTTACTGATGTTTTAGTTAACAACTTTCAGCAAATTGTAGATTATGAATTCACCGCGAACATGGAAGAACAGCTGGACGATATTTCCGAAGGGAAAAAAGAATGGGTGCCTGTAATTCGTGAATTTTACACGCCTTTTCATAAAAATATCATTCTAAAAGACAAAGAACTTGAAAAAAAGGAACTGACAGAAATGCCAAGCAAAGAAACATGCGACAAATGCGGAAAGCCAATGATTATAAAAATGGGCAGGTTTGGAAAATTTTTGTCGTGTTCCGGCTATCCCGATTGCAAAAACGCAAAACCGCTAGGGAAAGAAGGCAAGGCAGCTGAACCAGAACTTGCAGGTGTAGATTGCGAATTATGCGGAAAGCCAATGATTATAAAAATGGGCAGGTTTGGAAAATTTTTGTCGTGTTCCGGCTATCCTGATTGCAAAAACATGAAAAAATTTGAAGTAAAAACCGGAGTAAAATGCCCTGAATGCGGACAAGGCGACATTGTAGAAAAACGAAGCAAACAAAAACGCGCGTTTTACGCGTGCAACAGATACCCTGATTGCAAATTCGCCTTATGGAGCAAACCAACCGGCGAAAAATGCCCTAATTGCGGTTCCTTGCTTGTTTTCCAAGCAAAAGGCGCTGTTGGCTGTTCAAACAAAGAGTGCAGGTATAAAAAAGTCGCAGAATAGAAACAAAAGGCGAGGCGCGCCATATAGCACCAACGCCCTTGTGTACGGCACGCCTCGCCAGCATAAACATTATTTCTTCTTCTCATCCCCAATATGAAACCCGAACGCTTCGGGTAATTGTTTTGCTGCTTTATAAAGCGGTTGTTCAACAAATCTTTCGTAAGCTTTAAAGCCAGCAAGAAATGCCATAGTTGCTATTTTTAACAAAAACAATACAGCGCCATAAGCTGCTTTCCCAGATGCACGCGTCCATGAAATCTTTGAGTCATCTCCAAGTGCCAATTTTGTTAAAAGACTTTCTTTTCCAAGCGCTTCGCGCACGCGCGCATGTTTTATTGATAAGCCAAAGCTTTTGCCATTAAGAATCTTTTCCTGTTCTTCTTTTGTGTATTCCCTGCCTGTAAACAAACCTCGGCCATTTTCATCAAACGGAACAACCAACCCTGCCTCTAATTTTCTTAAACGCTCTATAAATTGATTATCATAGCCGTCTATTCCGCCGGTTAAGGAAAACAGATCTAAATTTTCAAGTTCAGCAAATTCCTGAAGTTCGCTTCTCATTGTTTCATTAACATAAATCTCTTCTCTGCGAGCCGCGGAAGCTGTTTTACTCTCCTGCTGTAAAAACTTGCTGCTAATGTCTTCAATTGACATCTTGTCGTATTTTTTATCAATTGTCTTTTTGGTTGCCATCATTGCGCCTTTTTCCTTTCTGCCTATTTCAACATCCGTGTGGTCATGGTGCCTTGCGCGCACTGCTTCGCTCACAAGAGGAACAATTATCTCTTTACCAAGCTCTTCGTCTGCTGGCGCAACTAATTCTGTCTTTTTTTTGAGCCAAGATCCGGTTGTTACTTCTTTAAGACACTTAACATCAACAATATGCGACTGATACTCCCGTACTGATCCTGAAATCGAATCATCAGGGCCGTCCTTTTTTGTGGCGACAAATTTTACTTCCCCTGCCCTGACAAACCGTTGAATAGGCACTTCTGTTTCATTTGTTCCGTCTTGGAACCTTATTGCCATTTTCAACAGATCCCCTTTTTTAATAACTCCTGACTCTTCCGTCTGCGGCCCTACTTCAAACCCAACAGAATCTGATGACACATCAGGATTACGCGCTTCTATTTGAGCCCTGCGCTTTGTTGATGCTATTTCCAAAACATTACCGCCGGCATCAAGTCTTGCATCAATTTGAGAGGCTCTTTCGCCATGCCAATCCCCTTCTTCTCCTGTACGCCTTCGCACCTCCGGCGGTACTCGCGATTCTTTTCTCGCATTTGCCATGTATATGTCTTGCGGTATTTTTGCTGCTTCTCCTGTTCTTGGTTTTGCCATATTTAGTAATTATTACACTTATTAAATTATCCCAAAAAATCCTGTTCTTTACAAGTTTTCGATTTGCGCATATTCTAGATAAGTATGGAACCGAAGCTTGATGACTTATTAGAAGTGCTAAAAAAGAACTACGATAAGCCGGATCTTGATTTTATCCGCAAGGTTTATGATTTTGCAGCAGCTGCGCACAGGGGGCAAAAACGGCTGACCGGATCGGACTACATCGTCCACCCGACCGCAACAGCAATCAAGCTTGCAGAAATGCGGCTTGATTTGCCAATTGTAGCCGCGGGCCTTTTGCACGATGTTCCGGAAGACACGCCCCGCACATTGGAAGATGTTCGTGAACACTTTGGAGATGACATAGCTTCAATGGTTGAGGGTGTAACAAAACTTGAAAAGGTTCGCTATCGAGGCCTGGAGCGATACGCGGAAAACCTGCGCAAAATGTTCGTTGCAATGGCAAGCGACATACGCGTTGTTTTTATAAAATTCTGCGACCGTTTGCACAATATGGAAACGCTTTATATTATTCCAGAGCGCAAACGCGAAAGAATCGCAAAAGAAGTGCTTGAAATTTACGCGCCTGTCGCACACCGCCTTGGGATGGGCGAAATTCGCGGACAACTGGAAGATTTCGCGTTTAGATATGTTTACCCAAAAGAGTATCAATGGGTCAAAGGCCTTGTTGAAAAAAAGACAACGGAAAAAGAGGAGTATCTGAATGACATAATCTCAAAAGCGCAAAAAACAGTTTTAAAATCAGGGATCCAAACAGCGTCTGTGCACGGACGGCTTAAACACTTGTTCTCGCTTTACAAAAAACTATTGCGATTTGAGCGCGACATAAACAAAGTCCATGACCTGATAGCTGTTCGCGTAATTGTAAATGATGTTGCTGATTGTTATGCGGCTCTTGGAATACTGCACCAGCTTTGGAGGCCTCTTGCAGGGCGAATTAAGGACTACATTGCCCAGCCCAAACCAAATGGATACCAATCACTGCACACAACTGTGTTCGCAGACAATGGACAGATTGTTGAATTCCAGATCCGCACTCCGCAAATGCACGAACGAGCAGAATACGGCATTGCGTCGCATTGGCAATACAAAGAAGCAGACAAAAAAACAAAACAGATAGCTTGGGTGGAAGAACTTGCAAAAATACAAAAAGAACTTTCAGCTACGCCTGATTTCATGACAAGGCTAGATGAAATGAAGCTGGACATGTTCCAGGGCCGAATTTTCGTTTTCACTCCGCGCGGAGATGTTATCGATCTTCCTGATGGATCAACTCCTGTTGATTTTGCCTACGCAATACACTCTGACATTGGCAACAAATGCGTTGGCGCGCGTTTAAATGACCAAATTTCAAACCTTGATCAAGAACTGAAATCAGGAGACATGTGTGAAATTGTTCTTGATAAGCGCCGCAAAGGTCCGAATCCTGACTGGCTTAAATTTGTAAAAACATCGCATGCTCGCGACCACATACGCACGCAAACAAAACGAAGCGTCAAAAACTGGCTTTCAACAGTTGTTAGAAGCGAAAAAGAAACAAAAAAGCGCAAATAAATCAAAAAAATTAATCAGTAAGCTTGTCAAGAATACTAAAAAGCTCGCTTTTTGAATAAAACTCAATTACTAATTTCCCAACGCCGTTGCGCTCGCTTATAGAGACCTTTGTGCCAAGAAGCTCGCGCAGCTTTTTTTCTGTTTCAACCACCTGCGGATCGCGTGCTTGGCTTAAACGCGCGCGCGCGGATGGAGCGACCCTTGCTTCTGCCTCTCGCACGCTAACCCCGCCAGAAAGCATTTGTGCGAACAACTTTCTGCGCTTTGATGAATCCGATTCGGCCAAAAGCGTGCGCGCGTGGCTTTGGGTGATTTTGCCTTCGCGCAGAGCGTCTTGAATGTCGTCATCAAGCTCTAGAAGCCGTATTGTGTTTGTTATTTGCGATCTGCTTTTTCCTACACGCAACGCGACCTGCTCGTGCGTTAGATTAAATTCGTCGTGAAGCGCCTTAAACGCATACGCTTCTTCTATTGCATTAAGGTTTTGCCTCTGTAAATTTTCTATAAGCGCGATTTCCAGCTTTTCTTGCTCGTTCGCGCTCCTAACTATTGCCGGAACTGTTTTAAGCCCAAGCGCGCTGGCTGCGCGATATCTTCTTTCGCCTGCGATTAACTCGTAGCCATTTCTTGCTCTTGTTACAATAAGTGGCTGAAGTATTCCATGCTCTTTAATTGATGCAATAAGATCCTCAAGCTCACGCGATGAAAAATGCTGGCGCGGCTGGCGAGGATTTACGACAATTTCCTCTACTTGAATTTCAAGAGCTAAATTTTGAGAAGCATTCGGAAGCTCCTTTTTTATTTCTTCTTGAATTTTTTTTGGTATCAGGGAACCTAACCCCCGACCAAGACCTGATGGGCTCATGTAGTTTTATAAATTTGAATTATTTTCTTTCATCAAAAATTCGTTCACAAGACGCTGATAAGCGCGCGCGGCTTTTGAAGACGGGTCATGATGAAAAATGCTTTTTCCAAAACTTGGCGCCTCTGCAAGCCGAATGCTCCGCGGGATTACTGATCTGAAAATCTTGTTTGGAAAATGCTTGTAAAGTTCGTGCAAAACATCCTGCGAAAGGCGCGTACGAGTGTCAAACATTGTAATAACAGCGCCCAAAATATCCAACTGCGGCTTGATGTTTGTCTTGACCAAGTCAACTGTTTCTAAAAGCTGTCCCAAACCCTCAAGCGCGTAATACTCGCTCTGGACTGGAATAAGCAAACTATCAGCCGCCACCAGGCCGTTAATCGTCAAAAGCCCTAGCGATGGCGGATTGTCAATAATAATATAGTCATAGTCATTGCGAACCTCAAGCAATGCATTGTGCAGTTTGCTTTCGCGGGAAAACTCGTTCACAAGATCCACAGCCGCCCCTGCCAATGACGGCGTTGCGGGAAGCACCACAAGACCCTCGTGCGCTGTTGGAACAATTACCTCTTTTGCCCGCGCTTCGCCTAAAATAACCTCATAAGCGCCGGACTTAATGGCTCTGTAATCAATTCCTAGCCCGCTTGATGCATTGGCTTGCGGGTCCAAATCAACAAGCAAAACAAACTTGCCTGCCTCTGCAAGTCCTGCTGCAAAATTGACTGATGTGGTTGTTTTGCCAACCCCGCCTTTTTGATTTACAACCGAAATTATGTGGGCCATAATAGATAATTCTGTGATGTATTATAATGTATTTACATTCCCCCGTCCAGAGGATTTTAAACATGTTAAAAAGCAAACCCTTGCAAATTGTGCAAAATTTTGATATTTTACACGCACAAATATCAGCTCTTTTTCTCCCAAAACCAACATGGCTGGGTAGCTCAGTCGGTTAGAGCGAGGGACTCATAAGCCCTAGGTCGTGGGTTCGATTCCCACCCCAGCTATTAGTTTAGATGTTAGATGTTATAGGTTAAAATACTCAATTGCAAAAAAACGCCGGGATGGCGGAACGGTAGACGCACAGGACTCAAAAT
>DNKR01000009.1:7503-7677 GCA_003497135.1 Candidatus Uhrbacteria bacterium
TGAGGGTTCGATTCCCTCTCCCGGCAAAAGCATACTCACATTTATGAGCGAACAACAAAGACCAAAAGTCGGGGTCGGGGTAATGATTTTAAAAGACGGAAAGGTTTTGCTTGGTAAGCGCAAAGGATCGCACGGCGAAGGCGAATACGCTTTTCCTGGCGGCCATTTGGAATA
>DNKR01000009.1:7781-8857 GCA_003497135.1 Candidatus Uhrbacteria bacterium
GACTGCGCTCGACGCGAAGTTCTGGAAGAATGCGGAATAGAAATTTACAATATCCATTTTCAATTTCTATCTAATGTTACAAAGTACGCACCGAAACATTATGCCCATATTGGTCTTGCGGCTGAATGGAAAAATGGCGAGCCAAAAGTACTTGAGCCGGAAAAATGCGAGGAATGGAATTGGTATTCTATAGACAACTTGCCTAACCCTATGTTTAAAATGTGTGAGCTCTCTATTGAGAGCCGCAAGACAGGGAAGAATTATTGGGATGTAGCCGATATTATTTGATTGCACGACACATTCATTTGTGTGTTTCGGCTAATGAACTTTGAAACAACTGTGCAAAAACGGCTGCAAAGAAATATTTGGAAGTACACGCTTCTTTTAATCGCAAACAAAAGAATTTTTATTGCGATTCTTGGCGCTTATTATTTGACTATTCCTGATGTAAACGCCGCAGGTATTGGAATTATATTACTTGCCGGAAGTTTGGCTGGTTTTGTATTTGAGATTCCCAGCGGTTATGTTTCTGACAAAATCGGACACAAGCAGGCTATTGTTATCTCAAGATTATTTATTCTTCTATCAACAATTCTTTTTCTTATTGCAAACAATATAGCTTTTTTAATTCTTGCTGGAATTGCGTTGAGTGCTGGAATAGCTTTTCATAGCGGCACTGGAAGCGCGTTTATGCACGAAACATTGCGTGGATTACAGCGAGAAAAGGATTACGCGAGCGTGATGGGAAAAATCAGCTCAATAGGTTTTGCTGTGCCTGTTGTGCTTATGGTGCTTGTTCCTTTTTTGGTTGGTATTAGTTTCAAGCTTCCTTTTGTAATGTCTCTTGTAATTGATCTGATCGGATTATTTGCGTCAATTTCTTTAATGAATCCGCCTGTGATACAAGAAGAAATTAAAGAAATCGGAGTGACTAACTTTAGGCAAGTAATGCATGAGGGATATCGTATTAATTTTTTTCCGTTTGCGTTATTTTCTGGAATTATTGCAGGAGTCTTGTTTATAGTCGGCGGATTCCGTGCGCCATATCAGGCCTTTCTTGAAATACCTGTAATTTG
>DNKR01000009.1:8936-9327 GCA_003497135.1 Candidatus Uhrbacteria bacterium
GAAATACCTGTAATTTGGTACGGCGTATTTTTTGGAATTGGAAGAGCGCTTGCCTCGCTTATGCTGGTTTACAGCGGAAAAATTAGAGATATCACAACAATATATTCTTTTTATAAGTTTCAGCTAATCCTTTATGCTGTTTTCATCTTGATGCTTGCCACCATTTCTACTTGGTGGATTGTTGTGATTGCGTTTATTGTTACAAATGCTTTTCGATGGGGCTTGAGCAGGGTTGATAACAGCTACATGATGGATATTATTAGAACTAGCAAATTTAAAGCTACGCTGATATCAACCCAGGCACAGATAGAACATGTTGTTGCCGCAGTTACCAGTTTCGGAATGGGCTTTGTCATAGAGCGCGTGTCTTATCAATATGGATTTTTATATT
>DNKR01000009.1:9396-9596 GCA_003497135.1 Candidatus Uhrbacteria bacterium
TTATCAATATGGATTTTTATATTTGGGAATAGGTTTTCTTGTAATTTTAATTCCGTTGTATTTACATATTTTGAAGCAACGAAGAGCCGGTGTATACGACAGATTGGTAAAAGATTAGCTTGCGCAAAGCATACAATTACATCGCTTTGACAAAATACGCTTATTCATATAAAATTCCGTCGCGGGGTAGAGCAGCCTGG
>DNKR01000009.1:9720-10414 GCA_003497135.1 Candidatus Uhrbacteria bacterium
GGTTCAAATCCGGCCCCCGCAACAAAGATCCTCTCTAATCGAGGGGATTTTTGTTGTGATAAAAAACAAGAGCCCCACACCAGAAGGATGCGAGGCATCCTGTTTGGCGCGAGGCGCGGGTGTGCGATTTACGAACGCACATTAACGACCATAAAGTCTATGTACTTCCAATCAATTTCGTGGCCGTCATTGAGCCCATCTTCAATCTCACGTGAGATAAACCCAGGGCCTGTATTCGTGTAGTCCCTCCATTCTTCGCCAGAAGGAGTAATCCTCATATACCCGAGACACTGCAGATGAATCCCTTCAGGTAATGCCGATGTGAGAAGATTCCATATTTCGATAGCAATATGTGCACGCAGAGCCACATCATCCGTGTGAGGAACGCGCACTCGATTATTGGCATCTTCTGATCGCCAGAAACAGATTCGATCATCCTCCCAGAATACACGAACCTTCTGACCAACAACGAACAGCTTGAATCTTGTATTGGTCAAATCAACTTCGTTTACTTTCCTGCTTTCTCTGTCCAGGTACCTGGTAGATCTTTGACCAGCTTCCATGCTCGTCTCCTTGGTTATAAGGAAAAAGTAACACACAATTGACTATCAAACAAGTGTCTGTGCATATTTATCCAAACTCTTCGCCTCATTCAAAACATCAAGAGTCTGTTTTGCTGCTTTTTGCCAACTGA
>DNKR01000009.1:10484-10997 GCA_003497135.1 Candidatus Uhrbacteria bacterium
TTTTGCTGCTTTTTGCCAACTGAAAAATTTGGCTTGTTCTTTTGCTTTTTTTGATAATTCGCTTGCAAGCGCGCTGTCATATACTATTCGCTGAATCTGATCCGCAATTGACGCTTCTGAATCTGGGTCAGAGTACAATATTGCGTCAGCGCCGATTTCGGGAATTGATGAAATGTTCGTGCTGATGACAGGGGTTCCGACAGACATTGCCTCAAGAACAGGCAGACCAAAGCCCTCGTATTTTGTCGGGAACAAAAACGCTTTTGCATTCACAAGAATTTGCCATTTTTCATGCTCGGACAAATACCCGACATAGCGAACTGAATCAGAAAACTCTTTGTTCACCTCATCAATAGCCAAAAACACATCTTCTGATTTCCAGCCATTCTTACCTGCTATAATATATTGCAAGCTCTGCGCATATTGCGGATTCGCTCGCAAAAATGATCCAAAAGCGCGGACTGCAATTGCAATGTTTTTTCGCGGCTCAATTGTGCAGATTGTGCAAATATA
>DNKR01000009.1:11179-13970 GCA_003497135.1 Candidatus Uhrbacteria bacterium
TGCCTTTTGCGCGCGAACCGAATATTGATAACAGATCGACCTTTGTTGATTCTGAAACGCATATTATCCGCGTTGCGCGCGAAATCGAAAGAGGTACAACAATTTTTGCAGAGAACCATCTGCCAAACGCGCTGTCAGGAAACCATTTAGGATTCTTGTAAATTGCAAGATCATGAATTGTTATTACAGAATGGCCACTGAATCCTAGCGGAATTTGTCCTGATGGAAAAAACACAACATCTGCGCGTTCGCGCATAAGCTGGCGTGCGAAAACAAAATGGCTGGAAAAAAGCGGCACGCGTGAAGCGCATACTCGCACACGCATATTCCTGAATTCCAGTTGCTCTATATTATCCGCACCTGCTATGTCGCGCACAAAAAAAATAAATTCCGCATTATGCGGAGCAATTTTTGCAATATGCCGAAGTATTGCGCTTGTGTAGTGCCCAACGCCAGCGGCTTCGCCGCCGCGCGGATTCAGGATCGTTCGCGCGTCAACAACAATTCGCATATTATACAAAGATATTAAAAACAGAGACAGCGCCAACAGTCGCTAGTGTAACGATAATTCCGGCAACTAGCATGCCCGAAGTAATGGCAATAATCGCGACACGAGGCTTGATGCCAAAAAAAACCGCTGCCATAGAAGCAGTCCAAACGCCTGTCATAGGAAGCGGGATCGCCACAAAAATAGCAAGAGCGAGCGCGCCATAACGATCAAACGAACTTCGCAGTTTATGCTCTGTTCTATGCAAATATTTTTCAAAAATCTTTTTACAAAACTCTGATCGTTTTGAGCAAACGGACACGATTGAGTCAAGTGCAAAAATCAAGATAGGCACTGGCAAAAAATTGCCGATTGCTGAAAGCAAAAACGATTTTGTAATTGAAAAATTATAAACTTCAAGCGCAACAGGGATTGCTCCGCGCAATTCAGAAACAGGAGCTGCAGCAAGCAGAACTGTCATTATTTCCTCGCGAAATGAAAAAAATAATTCCTGCATAATTATGAATCGCTTTTTTGCGGCCATTCAAAAACGAGGAATGACCACGCGGCAAGCGATTTTACATCTTGAAACCTGTCAAAATTCGTTGTTGACCCAAGAACCACGACAAAGACGCTGTCGCCTGTCGCGTTTTGCACTTCTGCTGCAAGACAATAGCCGGCTTCGCTTATATATCCTGTTTTACCTCCCAGAATTCTGTTTGGCGGCTCATTTATAAAGCTATCCAACAGTTCATTTGTGTTTCTGACTTTATACTGGTTGCCGGCAGGGCCTGTCAGTAAAAGATCGCGTGTGCGCGTTGTTTGCGAAATAATAGGATTGGCAAGCGCCTTTCTTAACAACAATACAATATCTTGAGCTGTAGAAACATTACCAGCGCTTAAGCCCGTCGGATCCTCAAAACGCGTATTTGACATTCCTAATTCTTGCGCTAACTCGTTCATTCTAGCAACAAATGACTGTTCACTCTTTCCGCTTGCACGAACAAGAATCATTGCGGCAGTATTGTCAGATCCGATTAAGCTAGTTTGCAAAACAGTTTCAAGCTTTACCGGATTATTCAAATACAAATTTTGCTTACCTCCTTCACGAATGTCGCTCTCTTGCGGCGCTGCCATAAAATCAAGAGCAGGGTTCGTTTCCAAAAACACAAGCGTTGTCATAAGCTTTGTAATACTGCCAATAGGCCGAACTTCGAACGAACGCTTTTCAAAAAGCTCGGCGTTGCTTCTGTTGTCAACAACCAAAGCGCTTGACGCAGCCACAACAACTCCCAAGCTCTCAGGGTCAACTTTGCGCGGCGGCTGAATTTCTTGCGCTTTTGGAAGCCGTGAAACTGAAGCTTTGAAAATTTCCAGTGCCTGCGCTACCTGTTCGCTGGCGCTTGAAACGCTTCCTGTTTCAATAAAAACAATCGTGTCAGCAGGAACGATTTGGGCCGCGGCCAATGTTAATAATATTTGCGCAATATATCGTGCTATCATACGGACAATTCTTCTGATCCGTGCATTGGTTTTGAGCTTTTTTCCAATTCATTCAGCATGGTGTCAATTGCTTTGCTGTTATGCAAATTAATATATTCAGGAAATTCTCTTACTGATGATACTCCAAGATGCCTTAAAAACTTTGATGAAACAGAATAAGTCGGAAATACTGTATTTTCGTCAGTATTTTCTTCTATTAATTCGCGCAGAAGAAGATTGCGTAAAATCAAACTGCAATTTATTCCGCGAATCTGTTCAATTTCCGTTTTAAGCACAGGGCCTCGGTAAGCAATAATCGCAAGCGCCTCTAGCGATGGACGCGTAAGCTCTCCTGATAATTCTTCTTTTACGATTTCTTTTAAAAGTTCAGTATATTCAGGGCTCGTAACAAGCTGAACCTCATTGTTGCTTTGCAACAGTTCAATTCCGCTTTTATTTGTTTTTAGCTGTTTTGAAAGTTCTAAAATCGCATTTTTTGTTTCCACATCGCTTGCGCCGACGATTTTTGAAATTCTTTTTATTGCCATAGGCCTGCCGGAAACAAACAGCAATGCTTCAATTTGCGAAACAATGTTCATATTAATCAGCTTTTTTAATGGTAATGTCTGCAAAGACGCCTTTTTGAATTGTTGTTACTGCTTTTTGTTTCATCAGCTCTAGCAATGCCACAAAAGAAACAGCAACATCTGCTTTTGATTGCGCATCAGAAGCTGCTTCTAGAAAAAGAAACGATGATCTGACACGAATCATGTCGCGCAAACTGCGAATCCGCTCTTGAACAGATACTACGCGCCTGACAGC
>DNKR01000026.1:0-5149 GCA_003497135.1 Candidatus Uhrbacteria bacterium
TGTGCGTCCCTACCCACCATTAGTATTGGTTCGAAATGACAGGTAACTTTTTTCATTCTTCTATCTACTTTCTACTCTCTACTTTTTCTGCTACAATATACTCAATATGCCCAATTTTAAGGAGGTGCACTCGCGCGTGTGGAAACATGAACGCATGTCATTGATTAGTGTTAGCGTGATTTTTGTTGTTGCCGTGCTTGCGGGAGTATTGTTTGGTTTTGATATTGCTATTGCGTCGCTGGCAGGCATCGCGCTTATTTCAATTGGTCTGGCAAAGCCGGAATATCTGCTTGCGTTTCTTGCTGTGTATCTGCCATTTGAACCGTTTTTGTTAAAATTTGTTCCGGATACTGTTTATGTTTACGCGCGGTTCTCATCAGAGGCGCTTATTTATGTTGCCGCAGGCGCTGTTGTTCTTAAATTATTGCGCGGTGTTGGCAAAATAAATCGCACCCCAATGGATCTGCAATTTGTTTTATTTGTGTTAGTTCTTTTTGTTTCTTCAATTTTAAATGCGCTTGATCCAACGCTTGTGGTTCTTGGCGCAAGGCAGATCATTCGTTTCATGATCGTGTTTTTCGCGATTGTTTATTTGTCTCCGTCTGATAAATTCATAAAAAAATTAACAGTTGCGATGTTTGCGATTGTAATTTTTCAAAGCATTATTGGATTAGCGCAAGCGTTCTTTGGCGGTTCTCTTGATTCGTTTTTGCTTCCAGAAGCGCGAAGAACTTTTGGTGAGATTCAGCTAACAGAAGGCACTGTACAATTTTGGGACCCTGGCCAGCGCGTATTTGGCACTTTGGGCCGTTACGATCGTCTTGGAACTTTTATCGCGTTTTTTCTTTTAATCGCGTCCGCAATGCTGTACGAAAAGCGCGTGCGCGAAAGGCGGCCGGAGCTTTGGTGGTTGCTTGTTATTTCAATTCCGGCTCTGCTATTAACATATTCGCGATCAAGCTGGTTTGGATTTTTACTTGGGTTCTTGTTTCTGGGAATTATTATAAAACGCGACCGTAGAGTCGCAATCGCCGGAGTTGTTGGCGCACTTGTAATTGCAGGATATTTGCTAACAAGCGCAACAGCTGTCAATCGTTTAATTGATGTGCCGGGACAAACAATTACAGAAAGATTTTTTGAAGCGTTCAGCTATCAGCGTTGGCGCGGAGAATATCTTGGGCTCGGTCGTTTGTATTGGATTGTGCAAACGCCGCTTAAAGTGATCCCTGTTGCGCCTTTGTTTGGGCACGGACCAGCGCAATTTGGCGGAGAGGCGGTTGCCGCGCTTCACGCTACCGGCGTTTACGACGAGCTCGGGCTTCCGTACGGAGTTTACGGAACAGAAGGATATATAGACAATAATTGGCTTTCGCTTTGGGGAGAAACAGGAACGCTTGGAATAATATTTTATTTGTGGGGTTACGCGGCCCTGTTTTATTATTCATTGCGCGTGTACAAAAAAAGCGAAGATCCGTTTACGCGCTCGCTTGCCTTAGGGTTTTCAGCGGCAATGATCGCTGTTTCTGTAAACGCGTTTCTTGCGACTTTTCTTGAAGTTCGAACTCTTGCGTTTTATTTGTGGCTCTACGGCGGGCTGGTTGTTGTACTTGGAACACGCGAACGGATACACATATGATAATTTTGGAAATTGACAAATATTATTATCAAAAAAGCGGTGCAACGCGCCATCAGTTTGAAGTGTCAAAACTGCTGGAAAATCATGGGCACGCGATTGTTCCTTTTTCTGTGCGCGATCAGCAAAATGTCAAAAGCCAGTACGCGCGTTATTTTGTTTCTCCTGTCAGCACCGGAAAAGTTTCGTTTGGGTTTGGCGCAATTAAAACAGCCGGACGCATGCTCTACTCGTTTGAAGCGCGATCGCAAATGTCTCGGCTTGTCCGCGAAGCATGTCCGGACATAGCGCATGTACACACTATTTATACGCAGATTTCGCCGTCAATATTCGCGCCTTTGCGCGATGCAGGTATTCCAATAGTAATAACAGTGCACGATTATCATCTTGTTGCGCCGAATTACATGCTGTTTTCGCATGGCAAAATAGAGGATTGGTCTCGCGCTGGAATTTTTCGCGCTACAATATCAAAGTTTCACAAAGATTCTTATGTTGCGAGTTTTATGCAGTCGCTTGCGTTCAATATCCATAAAAAATTCGGCCTTTACAGCGACGCGATTGACGCATATATTTGCCCGTCTGAATTTATTAAAAACAAAATGGTTTATGCCGGTTATGATCCGGAAAAAATGCGCGTAATTCCGCACTTTATTGACGCTGAATCAATAAGGCCTATGTACGCAGCAGGGAACTATGCTCTTTATTTCGGCAGATTATCAGAAGAAAAAGGCATAGATGTGCTTATAGAAGCCGGCAAGCGCAACAAGAATATAAAAATTATCATTGCCGGAACAGGCGCATACGAGAGCCGTTTGCGCAAGCTTGCAAAAAACGCGGCAAACATAGAATTCGTCGGGTTCAAAGACAGCGATGAATTGTGGAATCTTGTGCGTGGAGCGCGGTTTGTTGTTGTGCCATCTGTTTGGTACGAAGTATTCGGCCTTTCCGCGCTTGAGGCAATGGCGCATGGCAAGCCGGTAATCGCATCAAAAATCGGCGGACTGCCAGAAGTTGTAAAGAATAATAAAAATGGTTTACTGTTTGAAGCCGGAAGCGTTAAAGATTTGGAAAGCAGAATGAAGTTATTGTGGAATGATCCTGCTTTGTGCGAAAAGCTTGGCAGAGAGGGGAGAAGAGACGCGATGGAAAATTATAATCCAGAAGATTATTATAAAAAATTAATTCAGGTGTTTGATGCGGTCAGGAAGCCGTATGTGTAGGCTGATTTGGTGTTGCGTCTCTAATCGCTCAGTAGGTTTATTTCTTTATCAAATATCATTGTGCCTTCGGGAGGCAAAGAAAACGACCCGATAGGAACAGTAAGAATAAATTCTGCAAAGATTCTGTTTTCTCTGATACCTGAAGTTGTAATAGGTCTGCAGAACTCGTTTTGCATGTAACAAATGCTTGTTCTGTAATTAACAACAGCATTGTTTGGATATTGGCCATTGCCAACATGGCCGCCGATTGTATATAAGCTAAACATAGTATCTTCAACATCAACAATTTTTTTGTTCCATAATTGTCCGTATAATTCTTTTGCAACAGTTTCGTTTGGAATCCAGTGCAATACATTGCCTTGTGATACAGCGTAAACAGCAGGATTGGTCTGTGTTTTAACAAGCCATGTGCCAGGCCTATACAGCATTGGGTGGCCAATCTTTATTGATGCCATGTCTGTTTTTGAAACTATGTAAGCCCAAGTCATGCTTGGATACCATGACAAAAGATCTCTTTCATTTAAAAACGGCCGTCTTGTATAATCAACATCAACCATATAAATTGCCGGTTCGTTTTCTGTTTTGATTAAATCAAAAGGTTTTATTTCTTTTCCGCTTGGAATAATAGGTGCTGTGACAATCGCAGAAGTATCAATATATATCGGCAATCCTGTGGAGAGTGTGTCTGGAAAGTTGCTTCCTGAAACTGCTCCAAAATTATCAAACAATGCCAAGTGTGATGCCATAGTTGCATCAAATGTCACAACCGATGTTTCATTTGATAAAAGATTGTCAATGTTTATTGCAATTTTATTGTATGCATCAGAAGAAATTGATTCTGTAATGCTGTTGTTTTTTGTAAGATTGGTAGTTTGAGGAACCAGTTTCATTTCTTGCGGCAAAGAGTTTCTAAACACAAGATCATCGGCTGTCGCTTCACCTGTATTTGAAATCGTGAATATAAATTTTATATGGTCGTATTTTTTTAGTATGGTTTGTTGCGAAATAGGTTCAAATGATGCGGCTTGCGGATTCGGCATGGCTGTTATGCGAAGTATTGCAATCACTACAGCGCCAGAAACAAGAGCTGTTAACAAATAACGGGAAAACATTTTTTTGCATTCTTTTGTTGAACAAAGATTTGCACGCTTGTATGAAGCGTGCGCAAGTCCGAACATGGCAATAACAAGCGTTAGAGAAGCGGCTGTTTTGGCTTGGCTTGCAGCAGATGCGGATACTGTGTTGGGTTCGGTAACAACAAACGCTTCTTGATTTACAACAATATTCGGTGTTTTTGTTTCACCTGTTTCTATTATTGTTTCTGGAAAAGTCGTTGCGCATGGAAGCTGGGTTGCGCGAGAACTTCCACTACCGTTAAACTCTATGACATAACGGTTGCAGTATTGAGTCCCTGGGGCAAGCCCTGTTTCGTCTAAATACAAAAGATTGGTCACAACTTCAGGTCCAGTTTCAAATATTATTCTTTCCGATCCATCTATAATTTCAGAAAGGCGGTAACCGGTTTCATTTGACGCAGTATCATAAAAGTTCCATCTTATAGATGTTTTAGACATTGTTTGAGGATATTTTGCTATTGGTTGTGATGGCGGTGGGTTGATTGTTGGCGCTAAAATTCCAGACCTGTCAGTATTTAAAATAGTAAAAGTATGTAATGTGTTATCACCTAGAATAGCTCCGGTAGGTGAAGAAATTTCCAAAATAATAGTTTTATCATTCTCAACAACATAGTTATTAATTATAGTTACTGGTATATTTACGCTTGTGTTTCCGGCAGAAATTGTTAGCGGGCTTACTGGTAGAGTAAAATCCACTCCTTCAGCAGCTGTGCCACCTATAGCGTCAAATTCCACGGTAACATTTTCAGCAGCCTCCTCTGATAGAGAGACCTCAATATTTGCAGGTGTTGTTTCTTCTTCACTTTCTGAACTTGTGTCAGTAAAACCAACCCTGACCGGTCCGAATACGGCAAAATTATTTCTAACTTCGGTATTAACCTGATTAAACGCGCCGCCAATGTAAACATTGGTGTCATCTGCCACAATAGCGCGAACAGAACCGCTTGGAACACTCGGATTCCATGGAAAAGCGGAAGCACTCACGGCGTCTATTATTGCGGCATTTCCTTTTGCCGCACCTCCAATATTGTCAAATATTCCGCCTACATAAACATTACTGCCATCAGCTAAAACTTGAATAATTGTTCCGTCAGGTTCAGGTGCCCAAGCATTAGCCAGACCGGTTGTTTGGTCAATTGCCGCTAATCTGGAGCGGCTCG
>DNKR01000026.1:5230-6143 GCA_003497135.1 Candidatus Uhrbacteria bacterium
GGCTCGCTCCGCCAATTGTTGCAAAAGCGCCACCAACATAAATAATAGCCCCATCAACATCAATTGAGTTTACCGCAGCATCAGAGTTTGGATTCCACAAACTTAAGACACCGGCAGTGGATAAGGCCGCTATTCTGTTTCGCAATATTCCACCGATTGTTGTAAATCGGCCGCCGATATAAACCGTGCCCCCTTCCAAGTCCAGCGTGTCAATCGCGTTATTCGCGTTAGGGTTCCAGCTTGTGGCTATACCGGTTGTTCTAGAAACCGCTGCGATCCTGTTTCGCACGGACCCTCCAATATTTGTAAACGCTCCGCCAACATAAATGTTTGACGCGTCAACATCAATCGCTTTAACTTCGCTATTGGCACTCGGATTCCACGTGGTCAGCGTGCACGTGGTCGTGTCAATTGCCGCAATTCTATTGCGCGATGTGCCGTTGATGCTAGTGAAAGCGCCAGCGACATAGAGGGTCGTCCCATCAATAAGAAGATCGTTAACAATAATCGCTTGTCCAACCGCGGCGCTGACATCCGGATTGCACGAGGTTGGTTCGCCCGTGATTGGGTCAATTGCCGCAATTCTACTTCTAGCAACACCATTGACTCCTCCGAACGAGCCACCAATATACATAGCGGTTCCGGAAATTGCCATTGTATAGACCTTGTTTGACGCACTTGGATTCCAAGCCGTTTCCGCGCCGGTTGTTGGATCAAACGCGGCAATAAAGTTTCTGGTTGGTGATCCGGCCACAATCGGTCCAGTGCGGTTAAAATCACCGGCCACATAAATCGCGTCATCGGTTGATAATACATCCAGAACCGTTGTCGTCGTACCGCCCCAGATCCCCGGGTCCCAAGCGATTGCTGTGCCGTCCGTGGTGTTTAGGGCCGCGATTCTGTTTCGCGAAGG
>DNKR01000021.1:0-287 GCA_003497135.1 Candidatus Uhrbacteria bacterium
GCGATTAATCGCGTCTCTACGTTAAACGGCGAATTGTTAAACGGCGAATTATTTGATATTGTCGGCAATGACATGCGTTCACATAAATCATTATTTATAACAATTATGCCATGTATATGGTTTGGCATAACAATAAAACCATCCAAAACAGCATTGTCGAATTGTTTTGGAATTTGCAACCAATAATCATTAACGATTCTGCCTAATGGCGATAATTGCATTTTTTCTTTTACAACATCACCAAACCAGCATTCGCGATTATTTGTACATATTGTCACGAAATACCA
>DNKR01000021.1:367-6937 GCA_003497135.1 Candidatus Uhrbacteria bacterium
AAATACCATCCGTCATTTTCATAATTCCATCCAGGCAAACGCGCTGATTCAATTCTGTATTTATTTTGAAATTTTTCCACCATAATTCTTTTCATAATATTGCGCGTATTCTCCGCTTTTGCAATGCGCGGTCCAATCCGGATTCGCTAGATACCATTTTACAGTTTCGCTTAGGCCGTCATCAAGAGTTACGCTCGGCTTCCAGCCCAATTCTCGTTCTGATTTTGAATAATCAATCGCGTATCTGCGGTCATGGCCCGGCCTGTCTTTTACAAATTCAATGGAATCATCAGAAGCGCCAAGAATGCTGATTAATTTTTTTGCAAGTTCTAAATTTGTAATTTCTTTGCCTCCGCCTCCGAATAAATATGTTTCGCCTATTCGTCCGCGCCTTAAAGCTTCGTCAACGCCGCGGCAATGATCTGTGACATAAATCCAATCGCGTATTTGCCCGCCATCGCCGTAAATCGGAATCTTTTTCCCTTCTTGAAGATTGGAAATCAATAGCGGAATAATTTTTTCCGGAAATTGATTTGGGCCGTAATTATTTGAACAATTTGAAATTGTAATAGGCAAACCGTGCGTGTAAAAATAAGCGCGCACAAGATGATCAGAAGCTGCTTTTGACGCTGAATAAGGATTGCGCGGGTCATACGGCGTGTTTTCGTTAAACGGCGCGTCACCGGGCCCTAGCGCGCCGAATACTTCGTCAGTAGAAATGTGATGAAACCTTTTGTTTCCAGCGGAAACCGCCGCGTCAAGAAGAACCTGCGTGCCAAGAACATTTGTGCGCGCAAACGGGCTTGAATCAATAATAGAACGGTCAACATGCGTTTCGGCTGCAAAATGCACAACAGCGTCTGATTTTTTTACCAAATCAAAAACAATATCAGGGTCGCAAATATCGCCGCGCACAAATTCAAAATTTTTGTCGCTTTCAATATCTTTTAAATTTTCAAAATTTCCGGCGTATGTCAGCGAGTCCAAAACAATCACCCTGTCTTCAGGATGATTATTGATCGTGTATCGCACAAAATGCGAGCCGATAAAACCAGCTCCGCCGGTAACAAGTAAAATCATATAGATTCAGATAGTACACCAAAAGCCGAGCCCGATCAATGCTTTTCTTTCATGAAATATTCTATCTTAGCCTGCAATTCGCGAAGCTCATCGTTGGACGCGTCGCGATGCTCCCACATCTGCTTGCCGTCGTCTTTAAAGCGAGGCAACAAATGCAAGTGCGTATGGAAAATAATTTGGCCTGAATCAGTGCCTGTATTGACGCAGGTATTGAACGCGTGCGCTCCTACAGCACTCATCACAGATGGCGCAACCGCTTGCAGAGCATGAATCATGCTTGTCGCAACTTCAATCGGAGTTTTCAGAATATGATCGTAATGTTCTTTTGGAACTATAAGGGTGTGCCCAAGCGCTGATGGATGAATGTCCAAAAAAGCGATTGAGCGGTCGTTTTCATAAATCCGCACGCAAGGCAGCTGGCCTGCGACAATTTTGCAGAATATGCAATCAGGATTTTTCATATATTAATCCAATTATTAACATTGGAACAATAAAAGCAAAAAATGATGTAAAAAAACTTTCGTGCAAGGCGCTTTCTGCTAAGACAGCGAACAATGCGCCAACGCATGCGCCAACCGCAATGGCCCGACCTTTATTCCACTGCTTTGGCTTGCTAATAAAAGCGTACCAAAATCCTGACAAAAATGCCAATGCCCAAAAAAGATTCATTGGTAAATAATTTGAAACAAAGCCAGGTATGATAAATTCAAGCGCATAAAAGCAAATAACGCTTGCCAGAGAAGCATAAAACCATGTTTTTGCTATTGACTCCATATTAAAAAAGTTTTTCTTTAATTGCGCGCACAAGCTCTGTTATAGTCAAGGGCTTTCTATGCAAAACAATATTTATTTCTCGCACATCAAATGCGCCGGCGAACTCATCTATCCCAGGAACTGAAATAACAAGCTTCATTTCGCCTTTGTCTGCCAAAACTTCATTGCGCATAAAAGTCGCTTTGCCAATAAGCCATTCGCCATCGCGCTCCGGAGGAGCGTACTTTGCAATTATATATTCAATTCCCTGCCCAGCAAGATCAGTATTAAGAGAAACGCGCGCAAGCTCCGGCTGAAAATACATTGCGGAATCAAGCGACAACATTCCGTCTGATTGAATGGTTATTCCGCCATTTGTTGCATTGCTTTCGTATATGCCGATTGTTTTCGCGCTCGCGCTGTACTCTTCGCCTGCGCGCAAGATGCTGATATTTTGCCCGTCAACATTAACATCTTGGACCCCGTTTGCCGTCTGCGCTTTTATACGGACATCGCGCGACTCGCCAAACCAGCGAACAGGACTTTGCGAATCCGCAAAACAGATAGAACGGATAAACGAAAACTTTTGCTGTGTTGTTTTAATTGAGCGGATTATAATATCGCTTGTTGAGCGCACATCAACTTTGTACAGTCCTTCTGAAAGATTCTGCACCCGCGCATCAAACGCGCGTATTTGCGACAATTCGCCCGAATCATCTGTTACACCATCATCTTCAAGAATTGATTCGCTGATTCCGTTTCCAAGCTCATCAAACACTTGAACAATAATTGTATCCTCGCCTTTAGTTTGATTGGCATCTTGAACAGTAAAATTAAAATTCAAATCCTCGTCTTTGATGTAAGTATAAAATGAATGAGGGCCGCATAAATCAGCGCTGATTTCACGAATTTCAGATGTTGGTTTGTAATTGAAAATGCGATATTGGATTACCGGATCAAAATGATAAGTCGCGATTTTGTTGCGTGATGGAGGATTGTCTAGAAATTCTGAAACAGAACTAAACTTTTTTTCGCTCTGAAGCAAAACAATTCCGTTTTCATCAATTCGGCTCCAATTTGAATCATCTATAATTGAATTCTGAAGCGGTTTTAGCGCAAATCGAAAGGAGCTGTCAGCCAGAGCGCCTATCTCTACAATCGGCTGATTTTTGGAACGATACACCAGCTCAACATCAAGCGATTCAAAATTTCTTGGCAGATGCAATGACGCGTAAACCGGCTCGTCAATAATCGTCTGATATTTATCTTTGTCTTGAAAATTATCAGTCACCCGCTCTTTTGGAAGCATGCTGTCTATAAACGGAGATTTTTCATATACCTTATGCTTGATTGACATTATTCCGCTTGGCATTAAAAATTTATATGATAAAAAAACAAACAAAATCATCGGCGCTAATATTATTGCCGCGCGAATTGCTACAATAATTTTTTTACTCATACAACTCGGTTTATTTTGCAAATGCTATATACCACCGTCCGCTGTCTGGAATTTATACAAGCTTTGATTGCCGATTTCAAGAACCGGCTCCATAACAATACCAAAAGAATAAAGCTTGGTATTTTTCAAAAATTCCATGTCTGTTTGCGGCAATGTAAGTCCAAAGTAATACAATGGCGCGATTTTCATAAGCGCAAGAAGCCCATTGTATGTTGCCTCGCTTCTTAACGGCTGAACAACGCTCCTGTAAGGAAACAAAATTTTATCAGCGCGATCAACGACTATAATTGAATCTGTTTCTGTTGATTCAAGCAGCCGCCTGCGAATTTCACTATCTTTTGAAAGCGTTTCTGAAACTATCACAAGCCCTTCTTCGCGCTCAAAAAAAGCAAGTTTTGCGCCATAAGCGAAAAATATAATAAGCATTGAGCACAAAAACAGCGATTGAGCTTTTCGCGAAGGGACTAAACTTGCTATGCGATCGAGCGCAAAAGCGCAAAAACCGGAAAGCAAAACAAAGCTCGGAAGCCAATAGCGAACATAAGAAGTGCCTATGGTTATTTTTCTTGGGTCAGGATTGTCAAAAAAAGTCCAGCTGCCGTACAAAATCCAAAGCCATGCTGTTACAAAAATGGAAACAAAGATATACGCGAGTATTTTTTTATTCGTTTTTGCAAAAAACAAAGAAATAACCGACCCAACCGCTGCAAACAAACTAAGCAATGGGAAAAACGCAATTCCATAATCATAAGCGTGGCGCAATACAGCACGCGGATGAAAACCAAATGGCAGAAGCGCATTCCAGATTTTTGTTAATATATTTTTTAAATTAAAAGCAGCGCTTTCGCCATCAGATAAAGTTTGCGCTCCCTGCCCAAGCGAGTACCCTGTTGCAAGAGGGTTGCTGTAAACATAAGAATGCAAAAACATAACCGGAGCAAAAAATAAAACAGAAAAAATCGGGAATAAAACGATTTTCTGCCATCCAAAAATTGCGCGCTTAATAATCAAAACAAATGCAAACAGAACAAGTGTCCAAATTATTTCTGAACTTCGTACAAACATTGCTGATGAAAAAAGAAGCGAAGAAAAAAGAATTCTAAATAGCGCGTTATTTTTATCTGCTGTAATTAAGCGCTCAAAAGCGCAGACAAGCAGAGACGCAAAAAACACATTTGGAAAAAGTCCGCGCCCGGTATAATACAAAAGCGCTGGGTGAGATAAAAACAAAATAGCTCCGATAAATGCTGCGCGTGGAGAAAAAACAGAAAGCAGTATTCTGCGCCACGCAAACGCCGCAACGATAGCCGCAATCGATGTAAGATACAAAATTACCCAATTGCCTGCAATTTTGCCGGCAATGCCATAAAAAAACGGCAAGCCCAAAAAACTAGCAGGAACGATTCTTGTCCCAAGAACGAGCGCGCTTCGCGGATGTAAAAGCCCGTCCGCTTCTATGTTTTTCGGCTCCTCAACCCAAAACTTATTTGAATCAATAAACGCATTTGTAAAAACAAAAACAGCGTTTTCGTCCGGTGAATTGAACTGATCTTTATGCGAAAAAGCCAACGCACTGGTAGAAAGAAAAAATATGGCTGACACGAAAGCTAGCACAGCGTTCCTAAAACGCTCTGGCTTGCCGAAAAAAATCATAAGCTGTAAGTAAAAATACTAATCATTGCAACAACAATTCCAAGCGCGAATGTCGCGGTTGAAATAGGCACAAATAAATCAATGCCCATCCAAAGAGCTAAAAGCAAAAATAATACTCCGCAAACCTGCAAAAACATTTTAAGCTTGCCCCAAATATTTGCCTGAACATGTCCGCCTTTTAAAGTTCGTATATATCCGACGATTAAAATAAAAAGCTCAATAAGCACAATAATCAAACCAAACCAAAAATTGATGTGCTGCATCACAATTAAAATAACAATAGAGCTGATCAATATTTTATCGGCAACAGGATCAAACATAGTGCCCCATTGCGTTATTTGCTTGCGAACTCTTGCCAAGCTGCCGTCAAGCGCGTCTGTAAAAGCAACGGCAAAAAAAACAGGTACGCCGATTTGATACTCTCCGAACAAAAGCAACATAAAAACAAAAGGCGTTGCTACGAATCGAAAAATAGTGACATGGTTCGGCTTGACCCATCTTGGAATAAGCGGAAGAAAAGTATATTTGAGCACATGATCGTGCCAATACAGCTGATGTGGGTCTCGCATATGGCTTTGTGGTACAATTGGACTGATTCAAAAATTAATAACTATGAAACCGGCTCAAATCAAGTATATCAGCTTTACTGTGATTTTTCTAGCGATTATTGCAATAAACGCGTATTTGATTAATTCGCAAATTTTAGGGCTAATTTCAGCTGTCGCAGGATTGGCTGTGTTTGGAAAAATGATCGGAAAATACATGGCGCCCGGCGAACTGGGCGCATCTCAAACATTCATCGGATCGCTTGTTTTAATTGCGTTTTGGGCAATAGCCGGCACGATTTTGTATTATTTTGGAACAATTTCAAAAACATCTGTTGTTGTTTTGATTATGCTCACCCCTGTTTTAGCTCATTTTATTGCAATGCGCGCTCCAAAACAAAAAAAAGACGAAGTTTTTTTGGATTCGGAAAAGCATAAACTCTCTCCGTATTCGATTCTTTCTGCCGCGAGCGCTCTGCTTTTAGTTTCGCTCGCAATATCTGTTCTTGCAAAAACGGAAATTTTGCATGCAACGCGCTCGCCATGGCTGGAAATTTCAAGCTCTTATTTCTATTATCTGATTCCGGCCTCAGCTCTGGTGTGCGCGCTTGCGTTTAGAGGACGCGAACGCGCGTGGATCCTGCCGCTTTTAATGGTTTTGACATTTTCAATAATTGGCGCGGCTCTGCTGTCATACCCGCTCGGATTTGGATTTGATTCGTTTATTCATCGAGCAACAGAAGATCACATTGCAAAATTCGGGACAATAACTCCAAAACCATTTTACTACATCGGACAGTACGCGCTTGTTCTTATCGCGAACCACGGATTTTCAATTCCAATAGGTATCGCGGACAGATTCTTGCTTCCGGTCATTACCGCGATATTTATTCCGCTGACAGCATACATCGGATTCGCGCACGCGTTATCAAGCAAGCGCACCGCCATTTTCGCAACAATCGCGATATTACTGATACCGCTTTCAAACTTCACTGTCACAACGCCGCAAGGACTGTCGCTTTTCTGGCTCTTGTGCTTAGTTCTGTTATCTCTGCCAATACTAATGGGCCGCGCGGCGCG
>DNKR01000033.1:0-1381 GCA_003497135.1 Candidatus Uhrbacteria bacterium
GAGCGAACCGGAGCGGATTGTGGCCGCGCGTTTAGGTAGTCCGCTCGTGCTTGGTGTTGGCGAGGGCGAAATGTTTGTCGCGTCGGATCCGTCAGCGATTTTGCAGAGTACACGGCAAGCGGGTTTTTTAGACGACGGCGAAGTGGCGGAAATTTCTAGCGACGGATACAAGATTCAGACCTTGTCCTCTCTTCCGGTAATCAAAAACCCGTCAGAAATAGAATGGAGCGCTGAGGAAGCCAAAAAAGGCGGCTATGAGCATTTCATGATGAAAGAAATGATGGAACAGCCCGAAGTGATTGCCAATTCTATGCGGGGTCGTTTGGATTTGGAAAACGGCGATGCCGTGCTGGGTGGACTTCGCGATGTTGTAGATCGTTTTGCGGATATTAGACGTCTTACGATTGTCGCGTGCGGGAGTGCTTTTTACGCTGGCAAAGCCGGCGAGTATATGTTGGAAGAATATGCGGGCTTGCCGGTTGAAACCGATCTTGCCAGCGAATTCAGGTATAGAAAACCGGTGCTGAATTCCAAACGAGAAGCGCTTCTGGCCATAAGCCAGTCCGGCGAAACCGCGGATACGCTCGCGGCTGTGCGCGAGGCAAAAATGAAAAACGTTTTAACGCTCGGAATTGTGAACGTGGTTGGTTCCACCATTGCCCGCGAAACTGACGCTGGCGTGTACAACCATGCTGGCCCGGAAATCGGCGTGGCTTCTACCAAAGCGTTTGTTTCGCAATGCGTAGTGCTCGCGCTTTTTACGCTGTTTTTGGGGCGCAGGCGCGGCATGTCGCTTGTGACCGGCAAAAGAATAGCCGAAGAGCTGTTAGCTTTGCCGGAGAAAGCGCAAAAAATTCTGGACAACCGTGAAGCAATTCGCGCATTAGCAGAAAAATATGCAAGCACAACAAACGCGTATTATATTGGCCGTAAGTATTGCGCGCCAATCGCGTACGAGGGAGCGCTTAAAATAAAAGAAATCGCCTATGTCCACGCCGAAGGATACGCGTCCGGAGAAATGAAGCATGGGCCAATCGCTCTGGTTGATAAAGAATTTTTAACGGTCGCGCTTGCGCCCAAAAACAGCGTGTATGAAAAAAATGTTTCAAACATTGCCGAGGTTAGGGCGAGAGGCGGAAAAATTATTGCCATTACCACCGAGGGCAACCATGATCTTGCGGATTTGTGCGACGATGTGATTTTTATTCCAAAGACATTAGAAATGTTGGAATCGATTTTAGCCGTAATTCCGCTCCAGCTTTTTGCGTATTATGTTTCCGTTTCGCGCGGCATTGATCCTGACCAGCCGAGAAATTTGGCGAAGTCAGTGACGGTGGAATAAATGGTGGTAGGGACGCACAGCCGTGCGGCCCTACACATC
>DNKR01000033.1:1454-4482 GCA_003497135.1 Candidatus Uhrbacteria bacterium
CGTCCCTACCAACCCTGAATAGGGTTTTGAAATGACGAATCCAAAATATTTCGCCAATTCAATTTTTTAGATGTGCAACAATAGCAAAAATATAGTATAATATAGGCCAATATATTATCTTATTATGTTCCAACGCGGACATGTTTTTTTGCCTGACAACACAATTGCTTTTATGCAGGCGTCATTTATTGCGAATCAGTATTCCGAACGCGCGCGCGATACTGTTTCGCGCGCGATCGCATCGCATCCGTCACTGAAATCGCTATTAGATGTTCCGCAGTCGCCCAAACACCACGCGGAAGGCCCGTATTTGTACGATCATATTGAACTCGGCCTTGCTTCTTTATATGCTATTTTAGACGGCAAAATTGATTTGCTTGCAATAGATGAGTTTAGATCAATGCGCGGCTATGAAGCGGAAATTTCTGAATTGCAAGAAACAATAAAAGAGCGTGCGGCAAGCATGGAAGCATTTTTGCTTATTCATGATTTGGGCAAGCTTCAATCAATTTCGTTCACATCAAGCGGAAAAGGCAAGGCGCACGGATTTCCTCCGCGTTATATACGCGCTTCAGGCGCCTTTCGCGCAGAGCTTTTTGCGAACTACCAAAAATTGTTTGGCAAGTTCGTGCACGAAAACAGCCAGATGTCCCTGAAAGAATCTTATCTTCGTTTTTACGATGAATACGCGATTGATATTCATTACGAAGGCCACGCAAGCGCGCTTTTAAACAGCGAACTGAAAAATATTTGCGATTGCATTTGCGAAGAAAGAGGTGTGCGAGGAGCGGAAATTGATCTTGTTCGGTCATTGTCTTTAAGGCACGACCTGCCATTAAAATTATTCCGAAAATCGCGTGCGTCCTTGATGGAAATAATTATCGCTTGCGCAACAAAAGACAGATTTGATTCAGACGATTACATTGACTCAATGCAAGCAGTCATGGTTCTTGACGCGGTATTCGGCTCGCGCGCGTACAAATACGGCGTAGTATCGGTTGAAATAGACACTACAAAAAATTTTTTGATCTCAGAGCATGATTATGCGCCATCAAAATCATCGCGCGCGGGAAAGCGGGCGGAGATCAGGGAAAAGCAAAGAGTTAATAATATTTTAAAGCAAGCCGGGCTTGATGGTAAAACCGTTTCTCAAATAGCGGAAGTCAGCCCGGGGCCAAAGCTTGGCGAGCTGATGACCGAAATACAATCCGCAGTGCGCTATGGATCTCCGTTTTTTGTGAAATCCTCCGGCGAAGAGGTTCTGCTTGAAAGAATCAGAAAAGCGCGCACGCTTTTTGAATCCCGTTGACGCGCTCGCGTAATTTTGAGAACATAGGCAAATATGATGAGCTTAATCAGAGGCACTACAATACACAGGGGCGCGGATTTTGTTATTGTTGAGAATAACGGAATCGGATACAAAATTTTGTTTCCTGAAAAATCTGTTTTTGATGTTTCAGAAAATGCGAATTTGTTTTTGCACGAGGTCATTCGCGAAAGCGAGCGCGAACTGTTTGGTTTTTTTTCAATAGAACAGCTTGAATTGTTTTGGAAATTAATTACAGTTTCCGGAGTCGGCCCAAAAATCGCTCAAAAGCTTGTTCTTGCGAATCCGGCTTCAAAAATCCGCGAAAGAATAATGAGCGGAGACATACAATTCCTCACCTCTGTTCCGGGCATAGGGAACAAAATCGCTCAAAAAATAATCCTTGAACTAAAAGGCGCGCTTGTTGAAAGTCCCGGCGCATCACGCGTTGATCAAGACGCGCTTGAAGCGCTTGTTAATCTCGGCTATTCGCGAAAGCAGGCAGAGGATGCGCTTTCTGGAATAGAGGCGTCGGGCACTGATGAATTAATCCGTGTTGCGCTTAAGAATCTGGGCAAAAAATAAAATATATGAGCAATCTGATTTTGCCGGATTTTACGGCAAACAAAACCGAATGGAATGAATTTATAAAAAAGCACGCTCCGCGAAGCGGCGCGTTTTTGCATTCATGGGAGTGGGCGGATTTTAGGACAAGCGAAGGGTTTGATGCTGTGCGATTTGTGATTTATGACAAGAACAACGAAACAATCGGGTTCGCTATTTGCGAGAGGCGAAAAATCGGATTAGGCCTATCGTATCTTTATTGCCCGAAAGGCCCGATAGTTTCAAAAGATTATGAAAACAGCGTTCGCGAGCTTGCTAAATTCGCAATGCCGGCTTTTGATCCTAAAATTATTTTTTTCCGTTTTGAGCCGCACAGTGAAAATAATATAAGTTGGCAAGGCAAAGATATCCGCAAAACATCGCATATTCAGCCAAGCGCTACTCTTATGGTTGATTTGAACAAAAGCGAAGAAGATCTATTGGGAGAAATGCATCAAAAAACAAGATACAATATTAAAGTCGCGTCAAAACACGGAGTTTCTGTTAAAATTAAGAGCGGAGATCTATCTTTGTTCATTAAGCTTTTAAAAGAAACAGCAAATAGAGACGCTTTTCGCGCGCACAGCATTTCGCACTACGAAAAATTGCTTTCATCTCTTAATTCTTCTGACATTCGTGCGTTTGTTGCAGAAGCGTCTGTTTCCGGCAAAGTCATAGCTTCTAATTTTATGATAGATTACGCAGGAGTAAGAACATATCTCCACGGCGCATCATCGTCTTCTAATCGGAATTTAATGGCCCCATATCTTTTGCATTGGGAGCTTATGCGCGATGCAAAATCAATAGGATTGCGTTGGTATGATTTTTGGGGTATTGCGGAAACTGACGATCCATTGCATCCATGGGCCGGTATCACGCGTTTCAAAAAGGGCTTTGGCGGAGAGGTTGTCCGTTATCCGGGCGCGTTTGATTTGGTGCTGAACAAAAAAATGTACCAGTTGTATCGAATTGCAAGAGCGGTTAGGCGAACTGTTTAAGGCGGTTCTATCGCACCTATCGTTCAACGGATAGGACACGGGCCTCCGAAGCCTGAAATGCAGGTTCGATTCCTGCTGGGTGCAATTAGTTAGGTTCTCCGCCGGAGGCGGACCCGCCTAT
>DNKR01000033.1:4560-5413 GCA_003497135.1 Candidatus Uhrbacteria bacterium
CCCGCCTATGGCGGGGATTCCTGCTGGGTGCAAAGAATGGAAGTTAGAAAACTTTTATTAATAAAAGAATGATATGGACAATAAAAAAATAATCTTACAGATTGCAGACGAAGTTAAAAATAAATTTGACGGCGATGGGACCGGCCATGATTGGTGGCATATATTGCGAGTTTGGAACACGGCAAAGCGCATTTGCGAAAGCGAGGGCGGTGATATTTTTATTGTTGAGCTTGGCGCCTTGCTTCACGATATTGCGGATTGGAAGTTCAATAATAATGACGATACGGTTGGTTCAAAAGTCGCAAAAGAAATTTTAGAAAGATATTCCATCCCGCAAGATGTAATAGTAAAAGTTTGCGAAATAATTGATCATGTTTCTTTCAAAGGTGCAGGAGTTAAAAACGAGATGGAATCTCTTGAAGGAAAAATTGTTCAAGACGCAGACAGATTGGACGCTATCGGCGCGATTGGAATCGCGCGCGCATTTGTTTATGGAGGATACAAGGGGCAGCCAATGCATATTCCTGATCATGCGCCTATAACGCATCGCACAAAAGAGGAATATTTTAACAGCGCAGGCACTGCAATTAATCATTTTTACGAAAAACTTCTTCTTTTAAAAAACAGAATGAATACTAACACAGCAAAACAAATGGCAGATGAAAGGCATAAATTTATGCAAGAATATCTAGATAGGTTTTACAAAGAATGGGACGGAAAAATGTAATAAGGTTTGTCGGTTCGTCAATTGGATAATTTACATTTCGTATATTTATTGGCCGTCGTTATTTTAAACCGTTGTAGCCTCTACCGCTGTACAAATTATAGGAACCGACACATGTATTCACGGGAC
>DNKR01000033.1:5483-15011 GCA_003497135.1 Candidatus Uhrbacteria bacterium
ACCGACACATGTATTCACGGGACCGACACATGTATTCACGGGACCGACACATGGGTCGGTCCCTATTCAATCACCACGCCTTTACCAGCAGCAAATGAATCGCCGATCAGTTCGGTTGTTAGAATATCAAATGACTTGCGAATAGTGTCTTTTGTTTTTACATCAGTTGCTTCAAATCCTGCCGGTCCTGTAAGTTTTACAAATGTTCCAATGTCTTCTTCTGTTGGCGTAATTGCGATTTCAAATTCTGATGTTACTTGCGTAACTGATGTTGGCATTCGGTTGAGCTTCCAGGAAACAATTCGCGCTTGCTGATCAAATGACAGTTCGCCCGCTTGCGCGCTTGATGTACCTGCCCACGATACCCCCGGCGGAAGTTCTGCTTGCAGTGACAGGTTTTCCAGTTCATGAAGCGAGTTTGTAACAGTCCAGCTAACTCTGTAAGTCGTTGACACGCCTGCTTTTGGAGGAAGCGGGCCCTTTCCCGCTTCTGTGCCGTCTTTGTTAAAGTAGTACGCGCTCGCATTTACAGATGCATTTGAATTTATGCTGATTATAATCGGAGTAATTTCCAATGTTTTGGTTTTTTTCACTTTTCCGATTGTTGAAACAGACAATTCCGCTTTTATTTCCATTGTGTCAGCATTTGAAGATGTTAATTCTTGAAGAATTGGAACAGAAAAGAACAAACTTTTTTCTCCATGAGCAGGCAAAAGCAAAAGCTCGTTTACCTCTTTTTCGCCCCATGCAAAAGACGCGTATGCTTGTTTGTTTGACGGAGCTGTAAATATCCCTGAATCAGAAACGATTTTTTGGTCCAGCTTTAACGGAAGCGTTTTTGTTCCCGTAGGGTTCGGCGATACAAATATGCGGGCGCTAATGTGCTCTGCGTTTGCGTCAGAATTATTTTTTATGTCAAAAGAAACGCGTAATGTGTCGCCCGGGGAGAGGGTTTTGTTTTCGTTTGATCCGTTTGCGATAAGAAAAGCAGACAAGTCGCCGCCAAGCACATCTGTTTGCGTTTGTGCGGAAGTTTGCGTTTGGCGCGATTGATCGCTTAAAATTATTCCAGCTTCCGCGTCTATTGTTTGCACTCCTGTAACGCTCGCGCTGTATGAGCCTGTAATTGAAATTTTCGTTTCATCGCCTGCTTTTAGATTTTCTATTATCCACGCTGTTTGTGCAGAACCTTCTGGAAGTTCCGGTTCTGATTTTTCTATTATAAATCCGTTTGGTAAAACTGCTTTCAGTTCGGTTTTTTCAAACAAAATCTCTGAAACATTTTTTACAGTGAACTCGTATGTAACCGGCTCGCTGTGAATTGTTTCTTCTGGTCCATCAGCTTTTATTTCAAGAGCGCTTTTGGATATTGAAACGGTTTTGGTTGATATGTCTTGAAAATCGGAATTAAAATTCGCTGGCTTGTATGTGAAAATCGTCTGAATCGTTGAGCTTGATGGAACTTGCGCTGTCCAGTACCCGTTTAGTTCAATAAGTCCGTCGGATCCGGGGGAAAGATGCCCGATCGTCCAAGTATTACCCTCGCTTGTCTGTTCCGGTCGGGCTTGTTTAAGAACAAATTGTTCAGGCATGTTGAGCTTGATTTCAAGCGATGCGATTGGAATTGAGCCGTCGTTTGCGTACGCGATTTGGTATGTTTCAAGCACGCCGTTTTGAATATTGTCGTTTCCGTTTATTGTTACGCTAAGATGCGCGCCTGACCGTTTGGAGTAAGGGCTGAAAAAGAAAAATCCAAGCACGGAAATAACAGCAAGAACGCAGAAAGCTTGTATTGTTCTGGTCAAAATTCTTGTTGCTTTTCGTCCGCTTTCGCGACTGACAGTTGTAAGATCAGGAAGTTTTCCGTCGTCATCCTCATATATTTTGTAAAGATCTTGATCAACCTCTGCGGATTTTTGTTTGTTTATTCTTCTGATTTTTTTTGCCATAGTTTTATTGTTTTTCAAACAGGATTCCAAGATAAGCATCCGTGTCGTTTGTAAAATCAAATTTCAAGTCCGTTTTGTTTTCAGTATCGCTTGTCCAAATTGGCAAAAGGTTTTCCGGAGCGTCCACCTCAATTGTTGTTTTTCTGGTTTCTACGCCTGATTGTTTTTGAAGCGTGATTGAATAATCGGATATCTCCCGCATGCCAGCGAATTTTTTCAGTTTAGTGAGCAAGCTTTCTTTTGCCTGCATTTGAGCAATTGTAAACGGCAATTCGTATACGAAAGTCGCCTCTGAAACAGAACCGGGCTTGACCTGCATCCAGTTTCCAAAAATCGTTTTCCCGAATTCGTCGTTTATCAGAGTTCCTGATGCAGGGTCTTTGAAAATCTCGCCTGTTATCATTTCCAGATCTTTATCCTGCGCAAGAATGTATTCCGGCTGTTCAAATAATTCATCGCTTGGCGGATTAAAACCGCTGGCATGAATGAGTTTGCTTCCGCGCGGAACAAAAACGCGCATGTAATCAACATTGTTCAGCCCTTGGAAAAGCTCGCTAGCCATTCCTTTGTGGGTTTTCTTGATTGTAAGAGTGTTTATTATTCTTCCATCCGGCTGTATTGATGCGCGAAGAGAAATATCTTGATCAATTATTAAATCTGTTTTGCCGCCGCCGATGTTTGCGTTCACTATCATTAAATAGTCGCCGGCAACAGAATGAACTTTTCCTGTCCATCCGAGTTTTGCGGCTGTTTGCTGAAGATCCTGCCTTGGAAAGTACATTTGAATGTCTTTTTGTTCAAGCGCTTGCAGCGAGTTTGCAAGGATTGGAAACAGCGATTCCGCGTCCGCGCTGTTTATTCGTTCAAGAAGCGCCGGCGCCAGATCAGCAATGAATTGTTTTGGTTTATTTTCGGTCTTGTCGTATTCAAGCTCTACGATTTTTTGCGTTTCAAATAAAAAGTTTTCGTTTGTAATGCTTATTCCATAATCAGGCATTTCTATTGTTCCAAGAAAATCAAGAAGATTGGCCACAAAAGTCGCGTTAACGGCAATAACTCCGTCAACAGTCGGTCCGCCCGCCTTTTCGTAGAACCAAGCTGTTTTTTTTGCGCTTTGCTCAAAGTCAGGAAACCAGTTTGAGTCCTGGAATTCCCATCGCGGGTTTACAAGCCGAAGCGGGATAGGCGCTTCAACAAACTCGTGCAAAGATCCTTGCATGTCGTATGTGCCTCCTGCCGGTATATTTATTGATTTGATCGCTCCGTTTTCAATGTCAATTTCCGCAAAGCTTCCCATAAAACCGCCTGTTGGCCTTAGCTCGCTGTTGTTTTGGAAAAGAAGCAAGTATCGCATCGGTTCTTTTCCTCCAAGCACTGTGTGCAAAAATTCAGACGACTCCAAAAAGTCGCGTGCTGACATAGCAAGTCCCGGAACTTGCGTTTGCGCTGTTTTTACTAGTTCTTGCTTGTCTTGCGGAAGAAGCTTGGCGTCAACCTCAACAATGCTTTGCGCTGCTGATTCAAGAAGCGGAAGCGCGTTTTGTATTGACTGCGTTACAAGCGCAAGCTTGTCGGTTATTGTTATTGTTTCGTTGTCTTTTATGCTGTCGTAAGATGATGCAAGTATTTTTGCTGCTGCGGAGAGCGATCCAAGAGATTCTGACATTGATGTTGAGCTTTTATATGTTTTTGATGTTTGCGGCAAAACAGCAAGAAGTCCGGCAAGATCAGAGTTCATGCGCTTAAGTTCCGCTTCCATTTGCGCAAAATCCTTTTCTGCAAGAGAGAAATTTTGCGATGCAGCTCCAAAGCGGCTGTCCTCTATTGCTTTTTTGGCCTGAATTATTTTTTGCAATCCTTGCCCGCTTTCAGAAATTATTAAGTTGGTTCTGTTTTTTGTATTTGAATACGAATCCATTGCGTGCAATGGAAGCACAAAAATGAACGATAGCCCGACAAAGCTTGCCATGGCCCGTTTCCAGCCGATCGGAAGAGCGGTTACGATTGCGTAATTTCTAGGTTTTGATATTTCGCGATCCGGTTCTGTATTGCCAGAATTGATTTGCGCGGTTCTGCGCTTTTCAAACAGTCTGAAATTAAAACTTGGAAGCGAGTAATTTGGAATAAGTGCGCGCAGTGGTCTTTTATTGATTTCTGATCTGGTTTCGTGCGATTCAAGTTCGTTTTTGCTTATTAATAAATAATCCGGCTGAATTTCGGTTTCGTCTAAACTTGATGGTTTTTCAAATATAACACCGTCATCGTCCTCCGGTTCCGGCAATATCAGGTCAAGGAATATGTCTTCTATTTCATTTTCACGCACAGCAGAAACTGCGTTTTGCGTTGTTTGCAAAACAGGTTTTGAAAGCGATATTACAAACTGCGACTGCGGAACCGATTCGTTTATGTGCATTCTAAGCGCTCCGCTGGCGTTATTTGCATATTCTGTTTGATTGGAGTCGGTTTTTAGCGCGATTTCCCGCAGTGTTTCGTTGATTTGTTCTGTTGTTGCTTGTGTTTCTGCCATTTGACCCGCCCTCGGCGCAGTTGGTTTTTTGCGCTTAAGAGCGTTCTTTTTAATTGCTGGTCGCGGTTTTGTTTTTGAACGCAAAGACACACGCCTTTTGTTTATTGCGCTCTTTGTTTTAACTGTACTTTTTTTATTTGATTTTGGCATAAGCTTTTTCGTACACGGTTATTGTTTCTTTTGCCATTTTGTCCCAAGAAAAGTTTTGGATTCTTTGCACACCTTTTCGTATTAAGCTGTTGCGAGTATTTTCGTTTGAAACGATTTCATTCATTTGCGCTATCAAATCTGTTTCGCTTTCAGGGTCAAAGTACAATGCGGCGCTGTTTAGTATTTCGGGCATGCATGATCTGTTTGAAGATAGTACGGGAACTTTTCTTGCCATTGCTTCAAGCGGAGGAAGCCCGAATCCTTCGCACAAAGATGGAAACAGGTAAGCGGTTGCGTTTTCGTAAAGCGCGTCAAGTTCGTTTTCTGCTGCAAAGCCGAACATGCGCACCGCGCAGTTATCAGGACCGCATTCATTCAGCTTGTTTTGCAACCGGTCATAGAACAGATCGCGCTTTCCAACAAGAACAAGCTGAAAATCGTGATGCGTTTTATGGAATTTTGCAAATGCTTTTACAAGAAAATTAAGATTTTTGTGAGGATACGCGCTACCAATATATAAAAAGTACGGTTTGCGCACGCCCTTTGCGCCAAGATCGGCTTCTGTGGGATACTTTGCTGATTTTTGCGCTCCCGCACCCTCGTAAATTACGATCGTCTTTTTTTCTGCTTTTGGAAACCTGCTTAATATCTGATTTTTTGTGCAATTTGAAACAGCGATTATTTGTTTTGATTTTTGTATTGTATTTTTTAATACCATTCTAAATGCCGCATGCTTTATTGCGTAAATAGCAGGATGCTTTGTTGTGGCGTGCGCTGAACGCGGCTGTTCAAGTAAAATAAGATCATGGATTGTTGCAACAAACGGAGTTTTGATTGCAAACGGCGCGTTCCAATGCGGAAAATGAACAAGATCAAGTTTTTCTTTGTCGATTATCCTTGGCATATAAATTTGCTCTGCGATTCCGTACCAGCCAATATCAGCAATGCGTTTTTCAAAGTTGTTTGCGCTGATTTTGCAATCGTTGAAGTTGCTTTTTTTTAAAAAAAGCACATAGCGGTTTTTGCGGTCGTGCCGCAAAAGCCCCATTATTAATTCTTCAACATATCTCCCCAGGCCTCCGCCGCCTGTGCGCGGCCCAAACATGCGCGCGTCTATTCCAATATTCATGCATGCATTATATCACAAAAGTTAAGCTTGTTGGCGAGCGGTCTGTTGAAATACTGTGAGTGTTTTTTGGGCTGTCGTAAGCCACGAAAACGATTGTGCGTTGACTCGTCCGTCAAGCGAGAGCGCGCTTTGAAGCGCGTTGTCTTTTAGAACCGCATTTATTGCCCTTGCAATGTCTCGTACATTGTTTGGGTCAATTAAAATCGCGGAGTGTTTTACTGCTTCCGGCATTGATGAAGTGCGGCTTGCTATAACAGGAGCGCCAAGACATTGTGCTTCAAGAAGGGGCATTCCAAAGCCCTCGTAAAATGACGGGAATAGCAATAACTTGGCATTTGCTATTGCGTTTTGTTTTTGTTCCTGCGTTAGATAGCCGGTAAAAATTATTGAATCGCGGAATTTTGAATGTTTTACAGCGCGCAGTACATTGCCGTACTTCCATCCCAGCGATCCGATTATGACAAGCGGCATGTCATATTCCGTTTCTTCGCGCACGCGCTCGTATGCTTTAATAACTGATACAATGTTTTTGCGAGGCTCAATTGTGCCAATACAAACAATCGCGTCTTTTTTTTCTGTATCAGAATTTGTTTGGTTCGCGCAAGCTGCTCCGTGCGGAATAACATGAATTTTGTTCGGTTCTATTTTGTATATAATGCAAATATCCTGTTTGGTTGATTCTGACGGGCATATGATTGCGCTTGCCTGCTCGCAAAGCGATTTTGCTCGAACAAGCTTGTGCCATGTTAGCATGCGGCGCGAAAAGTATTCTGGAAAAAGCTCAAATGAAAGATCGTGCACTGTGAGCACAAACGGGGTTTTGCCGTTGATCCGCAGGCGGTTGAAATTCGGCGCGAAAACAAGATCAACATGTTCGCGCAATATGGTCTCAATTTTTGGTGCGCAAAAAAGCGCGTCCGAAAGAGCGATTAGTTTGTTTGGGACCTTCACAATTCGCACTCGCGCGTTTGGCGCGCTTTGGACTCTGGTTTTTAGTAAATCGTTTTTAAGTCCTGTTGAAAAAAATATGTATTCGTTTTTATTATCAATTTGCAAAAGCGTTTGCAAAAGGTTCATTGCATACATTCCAACCCCTGTCAGATTCGGTTCCGCAAGGCATCGTGCGTCAACCGCGATTTTCATATTTTATTTTTGGTCGCGTACTCGCTAACGATTCTTTGCATGTTTGAGCGGAATGCTTCTGTGTCAAACTGTTTCGCGTGCGATTGTATAGTTGCCGGATCAAAAACGCTTTCGTCAAACCGCATAACAGCATCAGCCAGTTCTTCCCAGCTTTGTTCGTGCAAAAATACGCCTGTTTTTCCTTCTATTATTGTTTCAAGCGCTCCGCCCCTCGCGTATGCTATAACAGGCCTTCCCGATGCCATCGCTTCAACCGGCGTAATGCCAAAATCTTCTTCTTGCGGATTGATGTATGCAATGCAATTTGCGTAAAGATCCGCCTGTTCTTTGTCAGAGACCTTCCCAAGAAATTCAATATTTGAAGATGATTTGTCTGAATACAATTCGCGCAAAGGGCCGTCTCCAAAAATTTTAAGAGGTATCCCGAGATGATTAAAAGCTTCAATTACAATATCAAGCCGCTTGTATCCGACAATGCGCCCGCCCGCAAGAAAGTAATTTTTCGGCTTATCAGAAATACTGAACCTTGATGTTTCAACCGGCGGGTTTATAACAATGCTTTCGCGTCTGTAATATTTTTGTATTCTTTTTTGCACTGCTTTTGAATTCGCTACAAACAAATCAACTCTGTCTGCCGCGCTCTTGTCCCACATTCGCAAGTACGAAAGAACAGGACGGATAAACGGTTTTATTGCGCGTGAAATTGCGAGCTCTTTTAAATATTCGTGCGTGTCGCTCCAAAGGTATCTTGTCGGAGTGTGGCAATAGCATATATGCACTGTGTGTTCGTTTGTTATTGCGCCTTTTGAAAACGCGCTTGATGAAGAAATAACAATATCATAGTTTGACAGATTATATCCTTCTGTTGCAAGCGGCATCAAAGGCAAATACCACTGATACTTTGACATTGCAAAAGGGGCTTTTTGCAAAAAAGAAGTGCGGATATCCTTTTTTTTGAAAAAATCAGAAACAGCTTCTTGATTAAACAAAAGCGTATATGTTGGGGCAGACGGCCAAATTTCCTGCAGTTCACGCAGCACCTTTTCCGCTCCGCCGTCTTGCATTAAGTGGTCGTGTATTAGAGCTAGTTTCATAGTACTCGTCCATTCTGTTTTAGTACGCGCCCTTTCTTTTTAGCACGACAAGAGGCGTTTTAAGCAGTATTGAAATGTCCTTTAATAAGCTCCAGTTTTCAATGTAATAAGTATCTAGCCGGACTTCTTCGTTAAAGTCAAGGTCTGATCTGCCGCTGATTTGCGAAAGGCCGGTAATTCCGGGCCTTATTGTAAGCACGCGCCTTTGAGCCGGTTCGTATTTTTCGACTTCTCTTGGCTGGTGCGGGCGCGGTCCTACCAAGCTCATGCTTCCAAAAAAAACATTAAACAGCTGCGGTAGCTCGTCTATGCTGTATGCGCGAATGAATCTGCCGAAGGTCGTGACTCTTGGATCGTTTGTAATTTTATATAAAGGCCCTTGTTTGTTGCTGCGCTTTTTTATAAGTTCGCGTTCAAGCTGTATTGCTTGCTTTTGGTCGCCAAGGCCTTTTTGATTTCCGATCGTGAATTCTTTTCGCATTGATCGGAATTTGAATGTGTAAAACAGCGATCCTTTTTCGCCGACGCGTTCGTTTTTGTAAATCATCGGCTTGCCGGATTCAATAAGAATGGCCAGAGCGGTCAATACAAGAATTGGGGAAAGAATAATAATTAGAATAATTGATGCGGCCATGTCAAATAACCGTTTTAAAAAAGCGCCCCAGCCGTCAAGCGGAGTTTTGCGCACGCTCATTACAGGAATGCCTGCGTATGCGTGCATTTCTATTCTTGGCGCGGATGCTGAAAGCATGTCTGCTGTGTACTTGAAGCCAAGATGCTCTATATCAGAAAAAGCTTTCGCTTGCGCAAGTTCTTCGCGCGAAGCGTTTGCGTCCGCAAAAATAATTTCATCGACCGCGCCTTTTCTTTTTAATCGTACAATTTCTTCTTTTGCGTTTTGATCAAAATGCTGGAAATGCGCTACAACATTGAATCCGTGGCGCTTATTTTTCAAGAATTCTTTTTCGAGCCTTTCGCTCGCGTCTGTTTTGCCAATAAGCACGATTTTTTGCACCCCCACTCCTATTGTTCGCAAAGCTTTTTGCAGTCCGCGTACTGACGAACGCTCAAGCGAAACGAATACAATAGATATTATCCATGCGGCAAGCACTATAAATCGCGATTCGAATAATTCGCGCGAGAAAAACAATGCTGCAAAAACAACAACCATTCCTGTTGAACAAGCGAAAAAAATATTTTTGATTTCATTTCCGAATCCCCGCGCGCGCGCAGAGTACAGTCCTATAAGAGCAAATATTAATATCCACGCTATTGCCACAAGAATCACTAGCCGCGTGTATTCTTCTATGCCAAGTTCAAATTGAACAGGTCTTATGTTCACGAACGCTTTATGGAAGCGGATGTAATACGCCGCGACTCCGGCAGCAATTAGAGCGATAAAATCCAATGGAACAAGAAGCGCTGGAAAAAATATTCCGCTTTTTTTCATATTTATTTTCTGTATCGATTTATTTTTTACTCTGCTTATTGTATCGGATTTTTACTAAATATACAAACAAAAAACCCCCCCCCCCC
>DNKR01000033.1:15130-15447 GCA_003497135.1 Candidatus Uhrbacteria bacterium
CCTATAAGCCGAATTCTGTCCCCGCCATAGGCGGTGGATGATCATTTTTCTAGCTCCGACGTCGCCGTCGGAGTCATGCGGGTTTTACCCTTGCACCAGGTAGAGTTTGCCTAGCCTCTGGTGTCGCCATCAGAGCTGGTGAGCTTTTACCCCACCGTTTCACCCATTACTCCAAATCTAAAAAGAAAAGGGGCTGGTTTGTTTTCTGTTGCACTTGTCCTACCCCGCCAAGTTTTAAGGTTGGCGGGACGGTTGCCGTTAGCAATTACCACGACACCCCGATGTTTAGTCGGGGAGGGTGTTCGGACTTTCCTCCC
>DNKR01000033.1:15556-19935 GCA_003497135.1 Candidatus Uhrbacteria bacterium
CGGCGACCATCCGGTTCCCCAAGATCGGCGTGATATTAGCAAAAAAATCAGTTATTGTCAAACAGTCGCGCGAATGGGGCCGGGCCGCCAATCGAGTAATTTGGCTTCTTGTCTTTAAAAGAGTAAAATATGTTATAAGTGAATAGTAAAATTAACTTTATGGAACCAAACAGAGGCAGTCAGCCGGTCAACCTTGCTAAGCGCGCAGAACTTTGGAGAAAAATGCGCGAACGAGGTCTTTCGGTTGTTGGCAGCGCTGAATCAATAAGCGAAGGAGCTGTTGCAAAACAACAGGCGGTGGCGCCAACAAGTGAAAAAGAAACTTTTTCAGAAGCTGATGTTGCAAAACATACTCTAATTGAATATTTGATTGAATCTGAACACGACGGAGGCGTGCAATTGGACCTTCCGTTTTTAAAGCAATATGTGGAAGATCATGGCGGATCAGGCGAATATGTAAGTGCGAAAATGATTTCAGAAGTGGAGGAAGAGGCAAGGCAGGCCGTTGAATTAAGTTGGAATCTTGCAAAATTTTTCTTGGATGATGAACCATCACTAGCCAATGATCAGGAAACTCTTGTAAACACCATCGTAACGCACTTGCAGGTTCAATTTCCAAGATTTCCTCAAAGCGCGCTTGAAACAGTTGCTTCAAGAACTGTAAAAAAGATTCTTTCAAAACAGCGCTCTATTGAACACGCGGAACCTGAAGGGCGCGAGCAAACTGAAGGCGTTGGTGAAATTTCCGATGAATCAGGAGAATATGAAACAGAATATCTTGAACAAATAAGCGCCGGTGTGCTTGCTAAATGGAAAAAAGAGGGTTTTAGCGAAAATGAAATTTACAGCTATGTTAAAGACGCGTTTCACGCTGGCGCAGAGATAATGTTTGAAAGATCAAAAGAGGGAACTTTTGAAGAGATTGTTGACCAGCCAAGATTGTTCGCGCATCAAATATTTATGAATATGGAAGTTGAAAAAGAATTCCGCAAAAAGAACATGGAAATATTATGGGATCTTGCAAATGATGTAAGCTTGGCTCTGTTGGAAAAAGCAGATTCAGCAAAAGAGGTGATTGAAAAGGTAGTGTAATGGTTTTAAAAAGCGAGAAAATTTTAGATAAAATCTGTATAGCAAAAGCGTAGGGATTTTCCACCATAGGCGGATCCGCCTTCGGCGGAATTCCCCACGCTTTTGTTTATAAAGCAGTAGATTTTTACACTGCAACACCAATTGCTTTTTTTATTTGCGCCATCTTTTTTTCCGCTATTGATTTTGCTTTTTTTGCGCCATTGTCAAGTATTTTTATAATCACTGCCTCGTCTTGAATCAGTTTTTCGTATTTAGAACGAATCGGAGATACAAAATTTATTACATCTTTCGCAAGCGCGTCTTTGAATTCTTTGTATCCTTTTTTGTTGAATTCCGATTCTATCTGTTTGATATTCTTTCCTGTTACAGAGCTCATTATTGTCATCAGATTTGATATAGCAGGCCTGTCTTTTGAATAAACGATTTCTGTTCCCGAATCAGTAACAGCAGAGCGGATTTTTTTTTCGATTGACGCATCATCGTCTGTAAGCGCGATATAGCTTTTTGGATTCTCTGATGATTTTGACATCTTTTTTAACGGATCATCAAGTCCCATAATTCGCGCGCCTTCTTTTTTGATTTTAACTTCCGGCAGTTTGAACACAGGTCCGAATTGTTTGTTGAATCTTTCCGCAATATCGCGAGCAAGCTCTACATGCTGTTTTTGATCCTCGCCAACAGGCACAACATCAGTATCATAAAGCAAAATGTCCGCAGCCATAAGGCACGGATACGCGAATAACCCTGCGCTAACATTTTGTTTGCGGACAAGCGCCTTGTCTTTGTATTGCGTCATGCGTTCAAGCTCGCTCATGCGCGCGATTGTTTGGAAAATCCAAGCGAGTTCAGTGTGCTCTGATACGCGAGATTGTTGGAATAAAATCGCGTGCGATGGGTCAACTCCGCAGGCCAAGTACATTGCAGCCAGATTCAGTATGTTTTGCCTTAATGCTTTTGGTTCTTGCGGAACAGTGATTGAGTGGTAATCAACAACGCAAAAAATAGCATCATGTTCTTTTTGCATGTTCACGAACTGATGCATTGCGCCAATGTAGTTGCCGATATGCAGTATTCCCGAAGGTTGAATTGCGGAAAATAGTCGTTTCATATATGCAGATTGTAGCATATAAACACATTTCAGAAAATCTAAACCCAGACATTGGACCCGGCGGGATTTGAACCCGCAATTTTCGGTGTCGACGCGAGCAAGGTTGCCTATTACCTTCACGGGCCCGAGTCCGTCTTGGATATAAAAGCAAAACCTCTCACAAAAAATTGAGAGAGGGTTGCCTGACACCGAAAGTTGGCCCGTAAGGATAGGCCTCGATCGCGTTAGATATATTTAATCAGAAATAGGTTTATTTGTCAAGTCAACATTGTGCATTAAACCTCTATAACAACAGGCAAAATCATCGGCCTTCTTTCTGTTTTCTTAAAGATGAATGTTCCAACATCGTCTCTTATAACTTTTTTGATCATGTCCGTGTCAGCAGAACTTTTCGGATCCTTGTCAGCAATGGATTTTTTTATAAGTGCGCGAGTATCGTCTATTAGTTTTTTGTTTTCTTTCATGTATATGAATCCTCGGCTGATAAGATCAGGGCTTCCATAAAGCCGGCCTGTTTTCTTTTCAATCTGCACTATCACGACTATCATGCCATCGGCAGAGAGCATCTTTCGGTCGCGCAAAACAACTTGTGATATATCTCCGATTCCAAGCCCGTCAATAAAGATATGGCTTGTATCAGCTTTTTGCGCGCTTATGCCGGCTCGACCCTTTCCTATTTCAAATATGTTTCCATTATCAAGAACAAAAACATTGCGCTCGGTATACCCGACTCTGTACGCTATTTTTGCAGCTTCTTTCAAAAAGTAGTGGTTCGCGTAAACCGGCAAAAAATATGTAGGTTTTGCTTGCTTCAAAATTTCTTCAATACCGATCGCTGTGCTGTGCCCGCCAATGTGCACTTCCATAATGTCAGTGTGAATGACATTGTCGCATTTTCTGTACAAATTGTCTTTTAGGCGCTGAATACTGCGCTCGTTTCCGGGGATAACCGATGACGAGAAAATTATTGTGTCGTTTTTTTGCAATCTTACAAAGCGGTTATTGTCAGTAACAATTTTCGCAAGCGCGGCATTTGCTTCGCCCTGCGCTCCTGTGCAAATAATGACGACTTTGTTGTCAGGATATTTATGTATCTCATTGACTGTTATCAGGTTTTCTTTTCTGATCTTTATATAGCCAAGCTCTTTTGCGATTTCAACATTTGTTTTCATGCTGTATCCCTCAAGCGCGACTTTTTTGCCCATTTTTTCCGCGTATTCAAGAATATAGCCGATGCGCCTGATCTGCGTTGCGAAAGTTCCTATGATAACCCGTCCCGGCGCGTTCATGAGCAGGTTTTTGAAGTTTTCATGCACTTCGCGCTCAGATGGCGGCAGACCTTTTTTGAGAGAGCCCAAACTTTCGAGCATTAGGATCGTCGGCTTTGGCAGGTTTGCAAGATGGTTGTATGTGATTGGTCTTGGATCAAGCGGTTCGTTTGTTATTGTCCAGTCGCCCATATGCACAACAGAACCGGCCGGAGTTGAAAGAATTATTCCAACAGCGTCCATAATTGAGTGCTCAACTTCAAAAAACTTTGCTTTAAAAACTCCAAGGCGAAGTATGTCTGTTAGATTTTTGATTCTGATTGTTTTTAATCTTTGCGATGATCCAGGTTCAAAGTCCTCAATTTTTCTTTTAAGCATCGCGATTGTCAGATCACGCCCGATTACCGGCGGATACCCAAGCTGTTTTAAAAGAATTGGAGCAGCGCCAATGTGGTCAAGGTGTCCGTGAGTAAAAATTACTCCGCGGATATTTTTTTCCTTGCCTCTTAGATAGCTTACATTAGGCACAATGTAGTCAATGCCGGGCATGTCTTCTTCCGGCCATTGAAGGCCCATGTCAACTATTACAATATCCTGCCCGTATTCAAAGGCGGCCATGTTTCGTCCGACTTCTTCGTTTCCGCCGAAAATTATTATCTTAAGTTTTCCGCTGTCTTTTTGCGCGGTTTGAGATGGGACAGTTGTTGTTGTTTGCGACGGTTGCATTTGCACCCTTGGGTGGTGGAATCTAATGCCTTGCGCGCCGGCCGGCCTGCGCCCGCCTTTTCTGTGCTGTTGTTTTGTTTGTCTTTTTTGTGGAACCATAAATGAAATTGATGATTTAAGAGTTGTGAATTATGAATTAAGGGTTATGGGTTATTTTTATTCCCGTCATTTCGACCCCGCCACGC